>JBLHKB010000283.1:0-8780 GCA_047619315.1 Polyangiales bacterium | reverse complement strand
ATCACAGGAAGGGGTTGGCTTGCGCCATCACGTTCGTCGCCCTCGCGCATCGGCAGCCCAAAGGCCAGCTCGTAGTGCGTGGGCTCCCAGTCGCTACCGAGCTCACGAAGCCAGCGTCGGAGATCCTTCTCGATGGCGGCGACGCCTTCTTCCCAGACGCGAGGGATCGCCGGTACAAGTTCGTCGGCCCATTCGCTGGAGGCTTCTTTGACGCAGGTGGAAAGAAGAGAGTAGGCGGCCTCAAGCTTTTGCGGATGATCGAAGGGCCAGAGCTTTTCGCGGCGAATCGCTTGGAGCGTTCGAAACTGAACGCTGTGCACGAGGCTACCGCGCTGAAGCGGGTCGAGGCGGTCGACGGCTTCGGGGACGATGCGTTCGGAGAAACGAAATATCTGTTGAAGCGCAAACTGATACGGACACGCAGAGAAGCGCTGGAGGCCGGTGGCGCTGTAGGCGCGCTCGCTCAACCGATGCTTGGAGAGCAACTCTTTCGCGGCAACGATGCCATCGGAGCTCGTCCACTTGGGCGTGTCCCAGCGACGATGACGTCGCCGGAGAGAGCGGGCAAGGATGGGGCTTTCTTGGAGTGCGTACGCAAGCGCGCCGGCGGAATCACCCTTTTTGCCGCTGGCTGATCCGAGAGACGCCAAGGCGCCGCGGGCTGCGGCGAGATCATACTCGGCGGAATCGATGGCGTCGTCCTTAAGCGGGGGTGCAGGCCAGGCGAGGCGCGCTTTGCCAGCGTTGAGCGCGTAGCGCTCGAGGACTTGGACGTCAGGCCACTTGCCGCTCGCGGCGCTGACGACTTCGAGGACGTAGAAGGACGGCACGCGTGGACGGCTCTGCTCGAGGTCGACCCGCGGCCACGACAAGACGGCTCGTTCGCTTGCGGCGCCGAGGGCGAAACGAAGCGCGTTGCGCTCTTGATGAAGCTGGTCTTCGCGCGTGGCGAGTCCCTCGATGCTATTTCGGGCGGCGTCATCGAGCCAGGGGTCCGGCTGGATCCGTGCGGGGAAGATCTTCTCCGCAAGACCCACGACGAATACATGGCGAAACTCTTGGCCGCGAACTTCGCGCGTGTCGCAGACGCGGACAGCGCCGCCGGCGATGGTGGGTGGATGGCGCAGGTCGCTGAGCGGCGCGAGAAGTGCACGCCGCACTTCGCGAAGACCGACGGGGCCCACGGCGCCCATGGGTTCCAGGGTGGCGAGGACCTGAAGGACGCGCTCTGGAGAATGGAGGCAGCGTGAGGCGAGGGAGCGGAGGGCCTCGAGCCAATCCGCCCAGGTGCCGCCTTCGGGGAGCGACGCGAGCTCATCGAGGATCGGCAACGCGAAGGTGCGAAGTGTCTCAAGGTCCCGCATTTGCTCGTCGAGGAGCTCGGCTCGGGCGCTCTGCTCGTCGATGCCCTCGCGCTCCAGCTGAAGTGCGCGAAGAAGCCCGCCGAGGCGACGTTCCCAGCGCTGACGTGAGCCGATGACGGCGGCATCGATGAGAAAGTCCTCGAAGCGGCGGGGAACGCGGAGGGCGCGGTCGTGGGCGAAGGGGCTCTCGGCGACCGCCCTCTTGAGCGCTTCCATCGGGTCGGGCCGCTCGGCTTCAAGTTCTCCGTACACATCTTCGTCCGCGGCGACGAAGAGGTCCTGAGCGGCGGGAGCGGCACCGCTCACGGTCTCCGGGACCACACCAAAGGAGAGGTATTCAGCAAAGGCGCGTGCGGAAAGATCGCGTGCGGCGCAGTCGAGAAGCGACAAGAACGCGCGACCGCTTGGATCAGGCCCGGTGGTGCCGCGTCCGAAGGCGAGAGGGATCTGTGCGCGGCGAAACGCTTCGCTCAGGTGGGGGCGGTAGCGACCTGGCGCGTGCACGATGACGGCGACTGCATCGAAGGGGACGCCCTCACGCGCAAGGTTCCGCACGCGCCTGGCGACCTCCAAACACTCACGGCTCTCGCCCGGCGCCGAGAAAAAGTCGAGGCTATTGTCTCGAAGCTCTTCGCTCGTGTCGCGATGCGTGGTGAAGAGATGCGCGCGACAGCGATCGAGACGCGTGGCGGCGGTGTGTTCAGGCGGTGACTCTTCAGCGAGGCCGAGCTCCAAAAAGACCGAGGAGTCGCCCGGCGCGTGGGTGACGAGGACGGCTTCGGCGCGCTCGGCGATGGTTCTGACGAAGTGAGTTTCGCAGACGCTTTCGACGCGTACGTCGAGAAAGAGACACGGAGGTAAAGAGGTGGACGTTGAGTCGGAGGCGAGGGCGAAGAGACCCGCGCGATCGATGAGCTGATGTCGCGCGAGCTCGTCTTCGTAGGTCTTGAAGAGCGACGTCAGATGTGGAGGTAGCGCGTCCGTATCATGATGATGGTGGGCCTCGCGAAGCTCCGAGAAGAGCGATGAAAGAGCACGCGGCATGCCCGGCGAGTCGCGGAGAGGCTCCAGGGGCCCAAGCTCAGTGGCCTGATGCAGAACGCGCGCGGACAGAGCGCTGAGCGCGGCTCCGCTCGCCAGAGAGAGCCCCGCCTTGGCCATGGCGGGCTGCGCTAAACGCTTGGCGAGATGGACGAGGGAGGTGCTCTCGATACCGAACGCGGCGCCGGCGCTGGATACGTGCTCTCGAACCAATGCGCGTGCCGTGGCGCGGTTCTCAGCGATGACCCAAGTGGACTTGCGGGTGGACTGGGTGGGGCTGTTGAGGAAGCGGGTGGCCCGGGCTCTTCGCTGGGATGCGCTAGCGCTTTGAAATCGGGCCTTGGTCACGCCGGGAGCATGACACAAAGGCGTGACACTAGGCTTTCGCGATTTGCGACCTCGAAACAACGCCGCGAACGCTCGGTGCGTACCAACGCACCGAGCGGTTCGCGGGCGGGGCTACTTCTTCTTGTCCTTCTTGTCCTTCGCGGGAGCCACAGCCTTGGACTGGGACGCTTGCTTGGCCTGCGCCTTCGAAGCGTCTTGGACCTTGTGGTCGGTCTTCTGCTTGTCGTTACGTTTCTTGGATTTCGGTGACTTATCGCCCATCTGAACCTCCGTGTCGCTCCGGGTGGAGACGATCAGGGGATGATCGCACTTTCACCAAATAAGCCAACGTCAATCGACCGGTGCGAAAACAACCCCGGTGAGTCTTTTGGGCCAGCCACTCGGGAGGGGACGTCGTCGAGGCGGACGGTTGTCGCCCTCGTCGCTAGGAACAAGAGCGGCAGACGAGCTCACCGTTGCCGTTGAACACGGTGTCGGGTTGAGGCGTGGACTTCGCGCAGGCCGTGCAAGTGACGCGCGGGACAGCCGCCGCCGTTGGGCCACCACGATATGCGCCGCCTTGTGGAGCGCTCGCGGTGAGCGAACGAGAACAGTAGATGCACTCTGTTCGCTTCGGGTTGATGAAGTGATTGCATCCCTCGCAGCGCGGGGCGCTCTCTGAGATGTGCCCGCCCATGGCGTTGTCTTCATATCCATCGAGGAGATCGAGCTGCTGCATCATGGTGGTCAGCGCTTCGTCCGGAACCACGCCCTTCATCTCGAGCAGCTTGGCGAGGGCTGCGCAGCCGAGGACAAGCTGGTCGATCTGACGCTCCGCCTGCGAGAGCCGCTCCGCCAGCTGGGCCACGGTTCTCCCATCGACGGCCCCGGCCACTTGGACCTGAAGGTCTTTCAGCTGCCGGCGTGCACCATGATCGTAGTCGCTGCCTGCGTTCTCAAGAATATCTTTCCAGAAAGTCATGCATGGAGCCTACCAGTCCTAAGGCTCCTAGGTCGCCCGCTCCGCAAAGCGCTCAAACACCTGGGCGTCTGGCAGGCTCTTGTAGCGGCGGACCTCCGGCGGCATCACGTCGAGCGCCTGCCGAACCGTGTCGAGCTGTTCGTCGTCGAGGCTGAGGAGAGGTCGTACATGCGTGCGAACGAGGAAGACGCTGCTGCGTGTTCGTGGAAGCGGCACGGTGACCTGACGCTCAACGCGAAAAAACGCTTGGACGGCGTGGTCCCAACCTTGGCGTCGGTCGCCTTTGTCGGGGTGGTGGTCCAGGACATCGTCAGCGCCAACGGTCCAGACGAAGCGCACATAGGGTCCGCGGTCGACCATCGCTCGAACCATGCCTTGGCTGGCTTTTGCGTTGGGCGGAAAGCCTGGGACAGGCGCGTGAATTGCGTCGAAGCCGGCTTCGACGAGTCGTTCCGGGCGCCACCCGCTAGGAAACCGAACGTCGACGACGAGGGTGCGGCCGGCGTCGTTTTCGCCGGCTTGGAGCACGGCAAAGTCTTCTTGGATATGGCGGGCGACGGCGTCAAAGGGGTCCGCCGCTTCGTCGTCACCGAGGATGTCTCGCAAGATGCTCGGGTGTTCGCGCGCGAGCGTCGCGTGCATCCACTCCAGCGCCTCGGCGCGGGCGTCCTGGGCTAATGCATCGTCACCGACGACGAAGCGACGTTCAGGAGGAGCCGCGCGCTTCTGCCTGACAAACTCAGCGCGCTGAGAGTCGACTTGAAAGAACGCGTGGTCGAAGGCGCCCTGCCCATAGTCGGTGCCGAAGCGCGCGAGGCTCGCGACCATTTGGAGGGGCTCGGCGTCGACGGGAAAGTAGGCGGGCGGACGCACCGGTGGAGCCTAGAGCACATCTCATAGCTACGCAGCGGCTAGTTCACCGCGGCGCGAAGAGATGCCACGACGCTCGTGGGCTGGAATTCAAAACGAACGCCCGTTAGTTTCTCACTCTCGTCCCAGAGGCGCTTTGCGACATCCGTGTCTTGAGCCTTGGCGTTGGCGAACGCTTTTTGGGGGGAGCCGCGGACTTCGCCAACGCCGCCGGGACCATAGTACTCGCCACCGTGGGCATCGACATCGCACGCGGCGCGAAGCGTTGGCATCGCGCCCTGTGATGGCGACATCGCGAGAACCCGCGTGCAGGCTTCGATGAAACCCGAATGGCGCTGAAGCTCCGTATGCGTCCACCCTGGGTGGGCAGCGAGGCTCTGGATGTCGAGACCTGCAGAGTCGAGGCGTCGCTGGAGCTCCTTGGCGAAGAGGAGATTGGCGAGCTTGCTCTGGGAGTAGGACGGCCATGTGCGGTAGGTCCGCGAGACGAAGTCGAGATCGTCGAAGCGAATGGTGCCGAGGCGATGCATGAGACTCGACACGGTCACGACGCGGGCGCCGGGAGTAGCCGCGAGCTTGGAGATCAGGTGTCCGGTCAACGCGAAGTGCGCGAGGTGGTTCACGCCAAACTGGAGTTCGTGACCCTGGGCTGTGCGGGTAAGGGGAGGAAACATCACACCAGCGTTGTTGATGAGAAGATCGAGGCGATCGAAACGCGCGGAGAACTCCTTAGCGAAAGACTCGACCTGAATGAGGTCCGCGAGGTCGAGACGCATGAAGTGAATGTTGGCGGTGGAGTCGGCGAGCAGGATGCGTTCAATCGCGGCGAGGCCGCGCTCTTCGCTGCGACAGGCAAGGATGACCTGTGCCCCTTTGCTGGCGAGCTGCTTGGCGGTCTCAAAACCGAGGCCACTGTTGGCGCCGGTGACGATGGCCACTCGGCCGGTCTGAGAAAGGAGAGAATCGCTGTTCCACTGGGTCATGATGTTTCGCTTTCTTTGGCCCCGAACACTGGCGACCAATGGTCACCTATTTAGCGACCACTGGTTCCTTGTCAATCTTTCTGTTGGATAAAATACACAAATAAACGGTTATTGCGGAACGAACGGTGGTCTCTTAGACTGGTCACATGGCCTTCGAGCGCGCACGGCAACCCGAACATAAGGAGCAGCGGCGGGCGGCGATCCTCGCTGCCGCGGAGTCCCTCTTCGACGAGCGGGGCCTTAACGACGTGAGCCTCAGCGCCATCGCTCGCACCGCGAAGAGCAGCAAAGCGAACATCTATCGCTACTTCGAAAGCCGTGAGGCCATCTTCCTCGCTATCCTAGTCCGAGAATACGACGGCTTTATTGGGCAGCTCGAGCGAACCCTCGCGCCCCATGCGGCCTCGAACGACGCCGACGAGGTCGCGAAGGTGATCGCCCGTGCGCTGAGCGAGCGCCCAAGGTTAGTTCATCTCTCGTCGCTCCTCGGATCCGTGCTTGAGCAAAACGTGAGTCTCGATGGAGTCCGCACGTTCAAACGCGAAGTCGCGCATTCGCTCCTGCGCTTTCTCAACTGCTTGCACGCGTCCATGCCGGCGCTGGACATTCCCACCTGCGAGCGTGCGATCACTTTCATCGCCGCGTTTAGTGGTGGCATCTATCACACGACGGCGCCTGGCCCGACGGTTCGCGACCTCATGAAGGAGCCCGAGTTTGCGTGGATGAAGCGAGACTTTGAGAGCACCGCGTATGACCACGCGCGTATTGTTCTCCGGGGTCTGCTCGCCACAGGCTGACCTGGTGAGGTCGAGAATCGGCCGCTTCGCGGGTCCCTCGCGGAATGCACCGGTCGCTAAAGCAGCTCCGCGAGCAGCTCGTAGCTCCGCTTTTGAGCGTTCGAGTCGTGGGTGATCGTCATGACCATGATCTCATCCACGCCGCCAGCGTCGAGGGCGCGCTGCCGGAGGGTGTTCGCCACCTGGTCCAAGGTCCCGGCGATCAACAACTGGCCCATGGGACCGAGCTGGTCTCGGAGCTCGGGCCGCCAGCCCTCGTCGCGCGCCTCGGCGGGAGTTCGCAGTGGCCTGGTCTTGCCTTGGTGGAGGTCGAGGAAGTTCATCTGCAAACTGGAGGACAGCTCCACGGCTTCCGCTTCTGTCTCGGCACACACCACCGTCAGCGCCAAGATCACCCGCGGCTCGGGGAATGAGTCCGATGGCTTGAACGTCCTTCGGTACGCGTCCACGGCCGGCGCCGCGGGCGTTGGACTGAAGTGACCCGCGAAGCCGTAGCCCGCTCCGATCTGGCCTGCGAGTTCAGCTGAACCGCCACTCGATCCCAACATCCACAGCGGTGGCAGATCCCCGCCCTCCGGCGTCACGGTGATCTGAGCGTAGGGATGACTTGCGGCGAACCCGCCGTGGGCGAAAGCCAGCAGTTCGCTCATCTTGTTGGAGAAGTGACTCCCCGACCACGTCCCGAGAGCCTCCGCTGTGAGTGGGTCGGTCCCCGCCGCGCGACCGATGCCGAGATCGATTCGACCTGGGTGAAGGGCCTCTAGCGTTTTGTATTGTTCCACCACTCGAAGCGGCGCGTGGTTGGGCAACATAACCCCACCCGAACCGAGCCGAATGCGTGAGGTCGCGGAGGCGGCGTTGGCGATGAGCAGCTCCGGCGCCGCGCTGGCGATGCTGCGGATATTGTGATGCTCCGCGTACCAGAGCCGCTCGTAGCCCAGCGCGTCACCGAGCTGCGCGAGCTCCGGCGCGTGACGCAGCGACTCGCCAGCCTCCACGCCGGAGATCACCGGCACGACATCGAGGATGGACAGCTTCATCGAGGCACTCATGCCGAACACCTAAGTCGCCTGCTGTGTTTGGCTAGGTGCGATGTGTGATGCGCGACTTCGCGACGACCGCGCATGTCATTGAACTTGACGTAGGATTCAGGGGCCGCATGCACGGCTCATGAGAATCATGAGTGTGCTTGGTTTCTACCTTTGTATGGGCTGCGGAAATTCCGAAGCGGCACCGCCGGAATCGGAAGCTCCAGTCCAAGCCGCGCCCGCGCCGACACGTGAAGGCGCCTCGCCGGTACCCGAAAGCTGGGTCACGCCGCGTCGCGACGCCGCCAAATCGCGACTTGGTGAGACCGCGGCGGGCCAGTTGATCTGGCAGGCCATCGAAGCCCATGGTGGGCTTGAGGCGTGGCTGAGCGCGGGCACCATCGAGTTTGAGTTCGACTACGCGCCCATCGGCAACCCGGATGCGCGGAAGCACACCTTCCAGCGTGTCGATCTATGGTCTGCGCGGGCCCATCACCAAGAGATCGATGGCGACGCGGAGTTTGGCTTTGACGGAGAGGCCTCATGGATGAAACCAAACGCCGAAGCGTTCTCCCCTTCTTCGCGCTTCTGGTCCCTGACGCCCTACTACTTCGTCGGCATGCCCTTCGTGCTAGCGGACCCCGGCGTGATTCTCACGCAACTTGAAGACGCGGAGCTGAACGGAACGACCTACAAGCTTGTGAAGGCGAGCTACGAGTCGGGGACCGGCGATAGCCCGGACGACTACTACATCGTCTACCTTCACCCTGAAACGCATCGCGTGGCGGCGCTTCGATACGTGGTGTCGTTCCCAGGAATGTTCGCACCCGGCGAGCACTCGCCGGAGAAGATCATGATGTACACCGAGGGCGTCGAGGTTGGCGGACTTCGGTTCGCGAGCGAGTACCACACGTATCGCTGGAACGCGGAAGAGGGCCTGCCCGGCGAGCGCGTGACGGACATCGTCGCGAGCCGTGTAGTCCTCGGCGAGAGCTACCAGGATTCGATCTTTGTGGCGCCGGAAGGCGCAGTGATCGAGACCGCGCCCTAGCTCGTCGCGCATCGTGTCGCACATCGTGTCGCGCATCGACGCCGCAGTCCGAACCTGGCGTCTACCTCTTCGAAATGGCTGCGCGAAGTGACTACTGAGCTCAGAGCCCTCGTTAGAGAGCGAGCCTTCAGACCTCGTCCAAATCGCTTGGCGGATCGTCGGCTCTGCTGTCGTCCTCGCAGGCCTTGGACCGACGCCAGAAACGTTTTGCCAGGGCAAGTCCTCCGATCACAACGACGATGAGCAGCGCCTTCGCTTTGAAGAGGAAGAGGCCGATCATCGCGAAGAAGCCTGCTTTTCCCGGGAACTTTCCGAGGATCAGAGCGCCGATTCCGTA
>JBLHKB010000282.1:0-8781 GCA_047619315.1 Polyangiales bacterium | reverse complement strand
CGCAGCTCATGAGGATCCTCGCGGACTCCGAGCTGGTGGACCTCACGCCGAACCGCAACGCCTTTGCCGAGTGTGGCGTCTCACCCCAGCAGCCACCTGACAATGCGGGCTCGAACATCCAATGCGCCAGGTCGACTCAAGACCTGGGCAACAACGTTGTCTTCAATGACGTGCGCGCCTTCCGCGCCCGCATGTCCATTGGCGCGGAAATCCGCTACCGCGTGTTCACGCTCAACGCCGCGATCCATTGGGACCTGAAGGCTCCGGGCGACATCGACGCCGATGTGCCTGACGACCTTCCACGCCAGTGGGACTTCGCCGTGGGCCTCGGCGCTACGTACTAGTACTAGCGACAACTACTTAGTGATAGTGAGCGCTTCCAGCGTAAGCGTAGAGCCGAGCGGAGCGGGAACTTGGCCCTGACCCTACTTCTCGTCGCCGGCTTCAGGGTCGACGTTCGTCGGCCCTTCCACGGGCGCTGGCTGCACCGGCGCTGGCTGCACGACGGCCTCTTGCACAGGTTCGGTGACCTCCTGCGCCGTGATCTCAATGCTGGTCTCAAAGATCTCGCCACCAGCCACCGTGAAGCGGTTACGCCCAGCAAACGGCGCGTCGAGGCGTGGGTCCATGTAGTGCCAGTCGAGAACAACGCTTCCAGGCGTAGGGCCTGGCTCGAGAGCCACAACACGCATCGCCAACCAGTTGGTCGCCGTGAACGCTTCTTGGAACCATCCGTAGACAGCAGCCTGACCGTCGTAGCGCGTCGCTTGGTCGAGAGGGGTCCGCGTGAACGGATCCACAAGCGATCCCGTCGCTGCGAAGAGCTCCGTCAGCTTTTGCGCATCACGACGGTTGAAGTGCGCGGCGTAGTGAAGCGCGATCTCGAGGTCTTCGACGGGCGTCGGAGCAACCGATGTGT
Source organism: Polyangiales bacterium (assembly GCA_047619315.1). Classification (GTDB taxonomy): domain Bacteria; phylum Myxococcota_A; class Polyangia; order Polyangiales; family Houyiibacteriaceae; genus JBCCRV01. The sequence continues at coordinate 7,862 of JBLHKB010000282.1, read as the reverse complement.
ACACCATGCGCAGCTCAAGGCCGCCGCACCACACGCTCCGCTGAACGTAGACTTCCAAGTCCGTCCCACGACGTCGAACATCGCCGGGCCGGTCTGCTTCTGGGAGGCTCTCGCACTGCCCAATCGTCACCACGGCCTGTTCTTCCATCTGCCACTGAGAGTCGGCGTCGGAGCCAGCCTTTGCGTGCTGCACGACGGTCTTGCGACAGCTGTCACCGAAGGTGTCATCGTGGATTAGGAGCAAACCCTCTTCCGTTGACTTCACCCGCGTGGTCCGCGCGAAACCGCGCGCCGCCAAGTCCAGTGGACCCTCCGTGCAGTGCGCTTCCCGCCAAGCCCATTGGCTACCAACAAGATCGGGCCCCGCCGATTGGGTGCCTGCGAGATGGCGAGATGACACCTCGGTGATGATGTTGTTGTCATTGCTTTCGTCCACAAGCGTTCGCGTTTCTGGGGCAGAACCACAGGCAGCAAGTGAAAGGACAACCAGAACGAGAAGCATGGAGCGCATAGTGGACGCAACACAACGCACTCGAGGCGCTCAGTCAAGGCGACTGGGCCCAAAGCTCTTAGGTATTGGCCGGTTTTCGTGCACTTTCCCGATTCTGGGCCGAACCCAAAGCTGCGGGTTTCTTGACCAAGAGGCGCCAATTGCCGACGCGATGAGGGATGGACTCGCGATTCAACGCTCTCTTGTGGCTCGGCTGCCTCTGCCTCGTCTTCACGACCCCCGCGATGGCCGAGGACGAGCGTAACGAAGGGGACGCGGAGGAAGAGGCCGAAGTCAGCGCCTCAGAAGCCCAAGCCGACGCGGACGAAGACGCCGAAGAAGACGCCCCCCGGCGCTTCGACTACTCGCGATTCTCCGACGGCCCACGCCATGTGCCTCGGCCACGGGGAGCCTCTGCCGCGCGAGCAGAGCGACTTGGCCTCGGAACGCGCAACGCAGCCAGCCGCCTGATGCGTTCTCGGCCCTTGGCACGTTGGGTCGACGCTGCGGGCGACTCCATGCCAGAGCATCTTCGCTGGCCCGTAGAGCTTGGTCGCTTTGGTCGAGGCTTCGGCCTTGTGCGCCGCAGACGACCAGAGCTCCCTCATCGTGGCGTGGACATCGTCGCTGATGAAGGTTCGGTCATTCGCGCCGTCGCCCCCGGCATCGTCGCGTATTCAGACAACGGAGTCCGCGGCTTCGGCAACACGATCATCATCGTCCATCCGAGTGGCGAGGTCAGCATCTACGCGCACTGCGCGCGTACCACCGTGCAGGCTGGCTGGCGAGTACGTCAGGGTGAGCGCATCGGTTTTGTGGGCAACACCGGAATCTCCAGAGGACCTCACCTGCACTTTGAGCTTCACCGCCGAGGACACGCCGTCAATCCACTCAGCCGCTTCGATGGTCGCCCTTGGATCGCCGCGTACCGAGAGTGGACCCGGCTCAAGAGAGCTGGCCGCTACAATGAGCCGACAGGCTTCCTGGTCGGCGCCCTTCCCTCAGATGGACCCAGCGGCGTCGCGGCGCCAAGCGCTCCTCAGGCGACGGTACGAGGCGATGACCGAGAAGGACTCGCGGACGCACGGCGTCTCCTCGCCAGCGGTGCAACGTCCGTGGATCTCGAGAGCGTAGAGGGGGGACTTTTCTCCACCGCCCTTTGGCCAGTGCGAGGCGGGCAACGCGGCGGCGACTACATCCAGGCGCGAGGCGTGAACATCTCTGGGGACCTCAACGCACCCATCCGTGTGGTCGCCGATGGACGCGTGATCTACGCGGGCGTTGGACTCCGCGGCGTTGGAAAAGCCATCGTCGTCCTTCACAAGAACGGCTGGGTTACGCTCTACGGCTCGGCGGAATCGATTCACGTCGAAGCCGGACAGCACGTTCAGCGTGGGGAGTGGATCGGCCGCGTCGGCACTTCCGCCGGCGGCGAAACGCATCTGCACTTCCAACTTCGTCATGAAGGCCACACGCTTCGACCAGACCCGCTTTTCGTCGGCGCCCCCTGAGCAGCCTCGTGCTATCGAAGCACATGGCTACGGAGTTTGACCTCGATCTTTTGGGTGGACCACGCGCCCTTTCCTCGCTCATCGACATTGTGACGGACGCCGGCGAGGAAGCGCTCCGCCTGCAACGCGGCATTGGTGTCCTCAAGAAAGAGGACGAAAGTCCAGTCACCGCCGCCGACCAAGAAGTCGAACGGCGCCTGAGAGCCCACATCGATGCAACCTGGCCCGAGGCCGCCATCCTCGGTGAAGAAGGCGGCGCGAAATCGGGCACGAAGATGCGTTTCATTATCGACCCCATCGATGGAACCCGCGCGTTCATCCGCGGCTTACCCACCTGGTCCGTCCTCCTTGCGATGGAATGGGAAGGCGAGCTCGCGCTGGCCGTCGCTCTCATGCCCACAGACGGCGACCTTTTTGTCGCGCGGGCGGGGGGGGGTGCGTCGATGAATGGGCGGCCCTGCCGGGTGTCCAACGTGGACACGATGGGAGACGCCCTAGTAGGCGTCGGCGGCGCTGGACAGTTCACGGACTCGGGCCGAGGACCAGCGCTCTTGAAGATCGCGGAGACCGCCTATTCGACGCGCTCCTTCGCGGACTTCGCCAACTACCGTGCGCTTCTGCAAGGACGCATGGATGGCGTCGTGGACCCAGGCATCAAGTGCTGGGACATCGCGCCGGCGGCTCTCCTCGTCAGCGAGGCAGGTGGTCATTGGACCGACTTCGAGGGAGGCCGCGACCTGCACGCTGGCGGATTCGTAGCGAGCAACGGAAAGATCCACGACGGGCTCCTCGCCACGCTTGAGTAAGGCCGTCGGCTAGATGCCGAGTTGGCAGCGTAGGTACCAGCGCCATTCTTGGCGGCGCTTGTAGCCTGGCAAAACCGACCACGTCTTCTTCGCCTCTCGCAGCGCCTTGTCAGATGCCTCTTTGGCGCCGTGCTCGCGGTTGGCGCGGCTCAGCTTCGTCCAGCCCTCCACGGACGAGGTGTTCAGTTCAACGAAACGTTCGTACGCATCGACGGCGTCTTCGTGGCGTTTGAGGCGCATCAACGCGTCACCCGCCGCTCGATAGGAGTCGCCAAAGCGCACCCGTGGGTCGATTCCTGCGGCGTACACGAGGGATGCGAGGGCCAGCTCAAATTCGCCGGAGCGTAGTTGAGCGAGTCCAAGGAGATAGCGAATCTCAGCGTTCTCGGGATCACGCTCGATGGCCGGCGCGAGAGTCTCCATCGCCTTCTTCGGGCGAAGGCGTTCGAGGTACACCATCGCAAGATCACGTCGTGCGGTGACATTCGCCGGGTTGGCCCGAATTTGGTCCCGAAGTCGACGGGAGCGGGCAAACGTGCGCGTCAGCACCCACGGGTCCGGGATAAATCGCCGGAAGACAAAAAACGCCACGACAGGGACGATGATGATGGGATGCTCAAGGGCGTACCAGGCAACACCCATCAGCACGTAGTATATCCAATATCCCATGGTCTCCGAGTATACGCAGCCCACTTTGGGCGTCTTCCCTGGCAAGGTAAAAAGGTGAAAGCCCTCCTGGGGCTTGGCGGCATTTTTCTCGCTCTGGGTATCTCCCTCGGCCTGCCCGCCCTTTCCAGCTATGCCGAGCAGCGCTCAGCCTGGCGAGATGCGAGTGAAGGCCTTGAGATCGGCGGATACGACGCAGCCCTGAGCGATTCGCTCTACCAAGCGAGCGAGGAAACGCGCATGGACGCTGAGTGGGCGGGCCTTAGTCTTGCGGTGGGATGGCTCCTCATATTGGCTGGATGGACGCCTCGAGACGAACGCGCAGTGCCGCAGCGCCCATGGAAGGTCACCCTCATCGACGGGATTTTGGCCTGGTCGATCTTCTTCCTCGCTAGCTGGGGAGAGAGTCTGGGCGTCTGGGACACCCGAGAGAGCGCTTGGGCCGCTGCGCTCTCGAACGCGGCGCCTGCCTTGTTTTTGGTACCATATGCGCCCTTTTTGGCGGGTCGGAGCCTCGGACTCTCACTCACTCATGGAGGGTTGCCCCAATCGCGCGCCGTCCGCGCGCGGGCGCTCCTCATCGCCCCTTTTTCCCTCCCGGTTCTACTCCTCACTTTCTGGGTTCGAGGGCGATATTCGTGGCTCAAGGCCGTTCACCTTCCGTATCTGACGCCCTCATCAGGCCCCGGCATTTAGGTCCCGGCGAAAGCCTCGCTCATTTGAGCGATTGCGCAGAGGGCCCCAGCTGACTAGGTTCTAGCGCCCATGGCCCACAACGAATCGTCCACTCCTCCGAGCGCCGAAGCCAAGCCCCCTGGGCTACCGGAAATTCGTGACGAAGCAACAGCGACCCCGATGTGGGTTCCTGGTCTTGGTCTTGGTGTTTTTCTTCTCGCGACTCTCTGGATGATCTTCTCCAGCATCTGGGCTGAGGAAGCGGCAGCCGACGCCGCTGCCCAAGAAGAAGCGACGCAAGAAGCCGCGGCGCAAGAAGCCCCCGAGCCGGAAGCCGACCCCGCGTGAGCGGACGACGGAAGCTCTCGCTACCTCCGACCACACGTCGGGCCTCTAGTTCTATCGCAGCTCGTTTCTGCGGATCCTTCCTTTTTCGTGCCGCAGTCGCGGCGCCCCAAAACCCGAGCGCAAGTGCGCTCCGTCAATGCAGGAGAGTAAAAAGATGACCCAACCGATTCGCCGAGTGGGCGTCATCGGCGCAGGCGTAATGGGCAGCGGAATCGCCGCGCATTTCGCAAACGCCGGCGTACAAGTCGTGCTGCTCGACATCGTGCCCCCTGGGCTAAGCGATGCCGACAAGAAGATTCCTAGCAAGCGAAACGCCTTCGCCGAAGGGGGTCTCAAAAAGACCATCAAGGCCAGGCCAGCGCTATTCTTTCATAAGAATAACGCGTCCCTTGTCAGCACTGGAAATCTCGAAGACAACATTGATGAACTGGCCGACGTCGACCTGGTCGTCGAAGCCATCATCGAAAACCTGAAGATCAAGCGGTCGCTTTTCGAGAAGCTCGAGACGGTCTGCAAGGATGACGTCATCGTCGCCTCGAACACGTCAGGTCTTCGGATCTCCGACATGGTTCAGGGCCGCGGCGAGGGGTTCAAAAAGAACTTCCTCGTGATGCATTTCTTCAACCCCGTCCGCTACATGAAGCTCCTCGAGATCGTCACCGGTCCCGACACGAGCGCGGAAGCACTCGAGCGAATCACCACGTGCTCCACCGAGCAGCTCGGCAAGGGCGTCGTCATCGGCAAGGACACGCCGAACTTCATCGGCAACCGAATCGGCTGCCACTCCATGATGCTCACGATGCACACAATGTTGGAGATGGGCCTGAGCGTTGAAGACGTTGACGCCATCACCGGCCCCCCGATGGGGCACCCAAAGAGCGCCTCTTTCCGCACTGCGGACATGGTCGGCCTCGACACCTTCCACCACGTGACCTCGAACTGCTTTGCGGCTCTTGAAGGTGACGAAGAACGCGACGTCTTCAAGCCACCGGCCTTCCTCGACTCGATGGTCGAAAAGAAGATGCTCGGGAACAAGACCAAGGGCGGCTTTTACAAGAAGTCCCGTGCGGGCATCGAAGTCCTCGACCTTGAGACGCTTGAATACCGCCCCAAGGGCGGCGACCAGGACCTCAAGAAGGCCATGAAGGCTATCAAGGGAAGCCCAGCCGAACGCGTCAAGAAGCTCTGTGCCGATGAAGGCAAGGGTGGACAGTTCGCGTGGAAGGTTCTTTCCCGCGCCCTCGCCTACACCGCCCGCCGCATCCCGGAAATCGCGGACGACATCGTCGCCGTCGATAACGCCATGAAGTGGGGCTACAACTGGGACCTCGGTCCTTTCGAAACCTGGGACGCCCTCGGCTTCCGCGAGACCTTCGACCGCATGAAGGCGGATGGCATCGACATCCCCGCGAACGTGCAGGCGATGTACGACGCAGGAACCACCTCCTTCTACAACGAAGGAAAGATCTGGGACCTCAACAAGAACGAGTACGTCGGCCAAGAACTCGACGTCCGTGAAGCCCCTCTCGCGAATATTCGCAAGGGCGATTCACCCGTCCTCAAGAATGGTGCAGCCGAAGCTTGGGACCTCGGTGATGGCATCCTTGGTCTCACATTCAAGACCAAGGCCAACAGCATCGACGACGGCATCATCGAGATGCTGCCTCTTGCCCTTGAAAAGGCCGAGAGCGACTTCCGTGGGATGCTCATCTACAACGAGGGCGAGCACTTCTGCGTAGGCGCAAACCTCTTCGGTGTGCTCATGGCGGCCAAGGGCGGTCAATGGGACCAGCTTCGAGCGATGATCTCGAGTCTTCAGGCAGCCACTCAGAAGATGAAGTACTCGAAGGTGCCCGTTGTCGCGGCGCCCTTTGGTATGACTCTTGGCGGCGGCCTTGAAATCTGCCTCGCCTCCGATGGTGTTCAAGCGGCTGCGGAGACGTACGCTGGACTAGTAGAGCCGGGCGTCGGACTTCTTCCGGGCGGCGCTGGCAACGTCAACATGCTTTGGCGCGCGATGGAGAGCATCCCTGACGGGACGACCTTCGACTCGCAAACCTACGTGGCGCGAACCTTCGAGAACATCGCCATGGCACGCGTCGCAACAAGCGGCGTCGAAGCCCAGTACTTCGGCTACTTCCGCCGCGGCGACGGCATCAGCTTTGACCGGGCGCGGCACCTCCATGAAGCCAAGCAGCGCGTCATCGGAATGGCGGCGCAGGGCTACAAGCCAATGGCGCCACGTACCTACAGGCTGCCCGGTGAAAGTGGTATCGCAACGCTCTCGAGCGTCGTCGACACCATGGTCGCCGGAGGATACGCAAGTCCGCACGACGCACTCATCGCCCGTAAGGTCGCCACCGTTCTTTGCGGCGGCGTCGGCGGTCACGCGCGACAGAACACTGAACAAGACCTCCTCGACCTCGAGCTTGAGGCTTTCCTCAGTCTCTGTGGCGAGGAAAAGAGCCAAGCCCGCATGCAGCATATGCTTCAGCAAAACAAGCCACTCCGAAACTAGAGACGGAGAATCAAGATGACTAAAGTAGCAATCGTAGATGCAGTCCGCTCCGCCGTTGGCCGAGCTCACAAGGGTTCCCTTCGGGAAAGACGCCCTGATGAACTCACCGCCGAGGTCCTTCGCGGCCTCATGGCTCGAGTTCCCCAGGTAAGTCCTGAACTGGTCGAAGACTTCGTTCTTGGCTGCGCCATGCCGGAGGGTGAGCAGGGCTTGAATGTCGCGCGCATCGCCGGCCTCCTTGGCGGTCTTCCGGAGGAAAGCTCCGCGATGACCATCAACCGCTTCTGTTCGAGCGGCCTTCAGGCGATCGCTCTCGCAGCAGGTCAAATCGCAGCGGGTTGGAGCGACGTTATCGTCGCCGGCGGCGTCGAGTCCATGTCGATGGTTCCCATGACAGGCAACAAGCCCAGCATGTCACCAGAAGCCATGGAGCGAATGCCCACGGCATACACTCCGATGGGCATCACCGCGGAGAACGTTGCCAACCGCTTCGAGATCTCCCGCGCCGATCAAGACGCGTTCGCCTACGCCAGCCAGATGAAGGCGAAAGCCGCCCTCGAAAACAACGCTTTCGCGGACGAAATCGTCCCCGTTCACGGCGTTCGATACGAAGGCTCCGAACGTATTCTCTTCGAGTTCACGAAGGACGAGCTTCCTCGTCCCGAGACGACCCTCGAAGGGCTGGCCAGCCTCCGACCTGTTTTCGCCGCTAAGGGCTCCGTCACCGCGGGGTCATCGTCGCCCTTGAGCGATGGCGCTGCTGCAGCGCTGGTGATGAGTGAAGCCAAATGCAAGGAGCTCGGCATCACCCCCCTCGGCTACATGACGCACTTCGTCACCGCCGGTGT
>JBLHKB010000281.1:0-8806 GCA_047619315.1 Polyangiales bacterium | reverse complement strand
CGTGGATATATCCGATGACTCCGCACATTCCCCCGGCCTACCACCGGCCCAATGCCCGCGCCCGTCTCCGCTGTGCGCTCACCTGTATTTCCCACACTTTCCATGCAAAACGCCTCCAAGCAAAAGAGGGGGCGCTCGCAAGAGTTTTTGCTAGAGTCGCGGCGTAGTAACTCAGGAGACATCATGGTTCGCATCTTTACAGTGCTTTTTGCCCTTCTTGCCCTCTCCGCCTGTGGCGGTCCTTCGGAATACGTCGTTGTCGGTACTGCCCGCGCCGCCGGAGCCGACGGTCTCATCACCGTGGAGAAGACCGAGAGCAACAACCTCCTCAACATCGAAGTTGAGAATCTGGCGCCTCCGGGCCGAATCAGCGAAGGCACGACCGTATACGTAGTGTGGTTCAAGCCACCTACGGGCCCCATCGCTGCCCAAGGTACCCTCGAATACGATCCAGACGGCCGCGTCGGTCGCTTCAGCGCAACGTCGATTCACGCCGAGCTCCAGGTCATCATCTCCGCTGAGATCGATGCCACGGCGAACTCGCCAAGCGAAGTCGTCATCCTTCGACAGGATGTCGTCGCTCCGAACTAAAAATTCGGTATTTCGCGAATACAAGACGCCGCACACCTTCAGGTGTGTGGCGTTTTCGCGTTTAGGAGGGTTGGAGAACTAAGCGGCTCGGGTCTTGCTTACTACAAACACATGGCTGTCCCGTCCCTCACCCAAGAGATAAATCGCGTGTTCGAGATGCCTCAGGTCGGCGAGCACTTCGGGGGCCGCTGGTTGGTTCAGCGAAAACTCTCAAATCGGGGCTTATTTCAACGCTTTGAGGCCGCTGACGAGGCTGGCACCCACGTCGAAGTCGAAGTTCTCTCCAACCCAGCGGGCGATGAGCGGACGCTCGCGATGCAGTTCCTCACCCAATGCCGTGAGAACATCGCACGCACACCTGTGAGTATTCTACCAGCCACCGTGTACGGCCGTGACGAGCTGACAGGGTCAGTGTGGGCCGTGCGACCCATGCCGGGGCCCTCCATGTCCGACGCCTTCGAGGTGCATTCACTTCTGAACGAAGGGAGCACAACCCTGCTCTTGGCAGGAGTTCATGACGCCACGCGCCGCGACGTCGCGATCAAGATCTTGCGCCGCTCGTTCCTCGGACAGAAGACCGCCGTCGAACGCTTTCGCCGCGAAGCCCGCCTCGCGGGAGATCTGAAGAGCTCGAACATTCCCGCATGCGTCGCCCGTGGCGTCAGCGACGACGGTCGGCCCTACTTCGCCATCGAGCGGTTTCAGGGACAGTCGTTGGTCGAGGCGCTCCAAGAAGGCCCCGTCTCCTGGGACCTCGCGCGCCGTGTCGCGCGGGGGATCGGCGCCGCTCTGCGTGTCGCTCACGAAAACGACATCGTTCATCGAGATGTCACGCCGGCCAATGTCCTGCTGGCCGGAGACGCCGCACGAGACGAAGACATCAAGCTCCTCGATTTTGGAATCGCGGCTGTTTGTGAGACCCGAGAGCCTAAACTGAGTCAAATCGGCCGCTTCGTCGGCACGCCCGCACACTGCGCCCCGGAGCAGTTCTATGGCTTCGGCATCGACGCGAAAGCCGATGTCTACGGGCTCGCCTCCACGCTCTATCAGGCACTTACGGCGCATCTTCCGTACACCACACCGATCCACGAGCTCGTTCAAGCCAAAGTCGGAGGTCCTCCTCCATCGCCCTCAAGCCACCGTCCAAGCTTGAGTCCCGCCGTGGACAAGTGGCTCCTCACTCCATTCAAGGCAGACCCCGCGAAGCGTCCGACGCTGGATCGCTGGCTCGAATCCATGCCGGAGCGTTAGTGCGATCGCACCTTCGATAAACCGCCAGTCTTCGCTATGCTCGGCGAGTTCATGGGGATTGGCTGCACCGAAAAGAGAGCGTGGATCTACGGACCACGTGGCCTCGTCTGCGACGACGGGGAAGAAGTCCGCGCCGTCCTTGATGCCGCCGCCCTCGGTTTCGACGCCGACAATTCCCGTGCGGCGATTCTGTCTGTGCACACGAAGGGCGGCCACCTAGTCTCCGGCGAAGGCGAGCTCCTCGCCTTTGACACCAACGGCGCCGTGCGTCCGGATGGTCGCCGCGTGTACGCGCTCTCGCCCTTCGACGACGAGAAGTGGGCTCTGGCCACCCGCGAAGGCCGTGAAGTGGTGGTACGCATCGGCCGGCGCGGGAGCGAGAGCCTAAGACTGCGAAGTCCGCGCGGCCCGATCAAAGTGCCGGTCAAACTTCAGTGGAAAGGCGACGAGGCGACCTTCACGCGCCGCAAACGCCTCAGCGAAACCCCAGGGCGCTTGCGCCTTAGCTCTTCGGACAGCTCTTTGGTGCTCGCCGATGCGGACGCCGGGCTCGTCGCGCTGTGGGTCGAAGGCGACATGGACTGGCGCTTCGCCCTTCGCTTTCCGACGAACACCGAGAGCGACCTCGACGCGCACCCTTACCGAGGTGGCGTCATCGTCGCCCTCCGCTCCGACAGCGGCCACGGAGCCCTGCTCTTTTTTGACGCCGAAGGGACCCTTCAAGGGAACACCTCCGCGGAGCGCCTCGGCGCATGCGCCACCGACGACGAAGGCATGGTTTTCGCGGACGGCCCTTACCTTCGACGCTGGATCCCTGGCGAAGGTGCCGTGAGCATTCTCGAAGCCGAGTGCCTCCTCAACGGCGGCGGAGAGATCGTCGTCGCCCCCGACGGCCGCTTTCTTTTTCAAGAGAACGAGCGCGCCTATTGGCTCGAACGGGACCCCGAGCAGCCGGCGCGTTGGTACTCCCGCGCGGTCCCCGAACCGACGAACAAAGCCCAACCGATGGTGGTGTCGAAGAAGAAGCTCGTCCGAAAAACGAAGAGCCCACCACAGCTCGAGCTCGACGCGATGCTCGAGCCTCAGTCATGGAGCTTCGACGACGGAGACGCTGAGCTCGTCTTTCACCTCGTCACCACTGGAGGCGCCGCCGAAGGCCTCGTCGTGGAAGTCGGCGGCGCCGGAGCTCGGCTCTTCATCCCAGAAACGCTCACCATCAACGGCGCCGTCGATGCGAGCGCGGCGTTCAAAGGCGTACGCGCCGTGGCGACGTGCACGCTGCCGGCGGGCATCGAGATCCCCACGGTTCCGAAACCCGTCGCGCGGCGAAAGGCCGACGCTAAAGCGTGGCGGTGGGCGCAGCACCCCGACGACTGCCGCGTCACCCTGCGAGTCCGTGGAATCGCCGCGAAGGGCAGCGCGCTACTCACGATTCGCATCGGTTTTGCCGGCCACGCTCGCGTCGGCTCGCTCCTTCGTGGACAAACCTTGGTGGTCGGCCGGGAACCCGACCCCGAACCTCAACCCGAGCCCGAAACTCAGCCCTAGTCAGTCCTCTTCGAGAGCACGCGTGAGGACCTCCTCTAGATCCGAGACGATCTGAGGAGGAAGCACCTGCGCCAAGAGCTCCGCGCCGCCATCGATGCTGCGAAAATCAAGGTCCGCGACGTGCGCACGCAGCGTCTGCGCGGCGCGATGCAGGAGGTAGAGATCGTCGAGATGACCGACGAGGGCTCGACCTTCGCGAGCCGGCACCGCGTCATCCTCAAGGAGCAGATAGCGAAGGACGGTGTTGAAGAGAGTCCTCGCCGCGGGCGGCGCATCGCCGTGGTAGAGCGCGCCATCGAGGGCTAAGAGCAACCCCGGCATCGCCTCAAGTGCATGTTGCAAGTGCACCGCCGCCTCGACCTCGAGGCCACGAGCGACGACGAAGGCCTCGAGCTCACCGCGGTGCTCGTCCAGCAGTGCGCGAACACCGCGATCCAACAACTTATGAAGTGCCATTGGCGCTTAGCTCTCGCCGAAGATGCGCTCGAGGGCTTGAAGCCCAAGCTCCATCGCCAGCTCCTCGGCGTCTTCAAGATGCAGCGCTGCGCCGCCTCGTCGCATCGCGAGGAGGAGCGGTTCAAGGCGCTCGCGCGAGCTCCCTGTTTCGCTTTTCGGAGGGAAGCGCGAGCTCGTTTTGGAAGAGGATGAGAAAGCACCAACGCTCCTCGTCGCATCCGGCACCTTCTGTGGCATCGGCTCGGGAGGAGGCGCTGGGAAGCCACTCACTGTGCGCGGTTCAAAGGCGGGTTCGACGACGGGTTCGACGGGCTCAACACTCACGGGCGGAGCGATGGGCGCAGGGGCGCGCGGCTGCCTCGGGATGGGCGGGTAACCGCTGGGCGAGAACTCGGCCCGGGGCGGAGGCATGTCCGTCTTGGTCGTCTTCAGAGCTCCAAGAGGCTCCGCCGGGGGCGGCGCCGACGAACGCATCGAGATCTGAGGGCGTGGAAGCGGCGCAGGTAGTGGCGCAGCCGGCACACGAATCGAAGGCGTTCTCGGCCGCGGCGGTGCCGACGGGCTCGGGCGCGTACGCATCGGCGGCGGCGGACGCCAGGAAGGTGTGCTCATCGGCGACGGGATCTTCGGGGGACCCCCGGGCGGCGACATGGACGGCGACGGGCGTGGTGCGAGCTCGGCCTTTCGGAGCGCCTCCAGCGCAGCGATGTCGACCTCACCGGTTCGCTCGCCGGTCATGAGCGACTCTGCGGCGAGGTGAACTCGCTCGAACATCACCTCGTTCATCGTATCGAACTGCAGTGTTCCAAGGCGGACGCGGTGACCGCGGCCGGAAGATGCGCAGGCTTCGCAGCGGCCCACACCTTCCAGAAAAACGTCGCCCTTGCGGAGGCGTAGCTCGAAAGCCACCCATTCCCCCACAGGCACGGCGTCGCTGGAGACCACCTCCATGGACTCTCCGTTCACGCGCGTCGCGACAAGATCCGCCGCAGACGACTTGGAATCCGCTTCGATCGTCTCTTCAACCCGGTACCCCATGCGGACAGACTATCCGAACTTACCAAGATTGGGCATCCATTCGGACGCTCGAAGCTGTCGCCGATTTTCAGGCAACCTGATAGGGTCGAATGGCTATGAGCGACTACGGCTATCCATCGGCGCCGGCCGGAAACCCCACGGGTCAGACGCCAATGCATCAGCCCCCCCCCGTGTATCCAAAGCTCGACGTCGGCGATGTCTTGCAGACCTCCGCAGGGCTCGTCGCTAAGAACTTCGCGTCCTTCCTCGCCGTCGCCGTTCTGTTCGCGACTCCAGGCATCATCCTCAGCGGAATCCTCGCCAAGATCGTGATGGGTTCCATGGTCGCCCTGCAGCAGGCAGCCATGAACGGTGACTTCGGCGGCCTCATAGACGCATTTCCCATGACCAGCGTGATTCTCAGCATCGCGGGAGGCTTCGTGAACGCGGTCTTGGTCTACACGGGAATGGGAACCCTTATGTACGCCGCCGTCGAATCCCTCGCTGGGCGACAGCACTCCGTCGGAGAGGTGCTCTCCCATGGTCTCCGCTCCGCACCGAGCGTCGCCATCGTCGCCGTGGTGATCATGGTCGCTCAGACCGTCGCGATGCTCCCCGGCCTGATGGCCATCACCTTGGGCAGCATCGGCGCTACATCCGGAGGCTTCGAGGCGCTTCTATGCTGCCTCTTGCCCACGGGCCTCCTCATGCTCCTCGTCCCGTTCGTGTACGTAGTCATCCTGCTCTTCTTGGCCATCCCCAGCGCGGTCTTGGAAGGCATCGGCCCCATCACCGCTCTGAGCCGAAGCGTTCAGCTCACCAAGGGCCACCGCGGAACCATCTTCTTGATCATGTTCATCGTGGGTCTGGTCATGCTCATCCTGAGCGTCATCTTGAGCATGCTTGGCGGCGCTGGCATGAACCAGATCGACCCGACGACGATGCAGTTCCAAGAGCCGACGATGTTTGCCTTTCTCATGAGCCTCATCACTCAGTACATCATGGCGATATTCCGAATTATCGTCATCGGCTCCCTCGCCTCCGTGATCTACGCACGCATTCGAGGACTCAAAGACGGCGTCGACGCAAACGCCATCGCGCAGGTCTTCAGCTAGTCCCTCATGTTCCTCCGCCAACGGCGCACGCTTGCGTATGCAAGCGCTCTGTTCGGGGCTCTGGTCATGAGTTTGTCCTCGGCGAGCGCCTCGGCACAGAGTCAACGCTCCCCTTCGGAAGCGGCGGCGGAGGTTCGCGAACGAGGCGGCTACGGCGACGAGGTTCAGCACATCCGCCCCGGCGGCGGCGGCCCGGTCCCATTTCCTTCGGGCAGCGGCAGCGGGGCCACCGACGAAGACCGACGCAACGGGCGGCGCGGCGACTCCGACATTCAGCGCTACCTGCGGGGCCAAGACTTCGACAACGTCGACGCTTCGGAAGAGTCCAGCGGTCTTGACCTCTCGCTACCAAGCGCCTTTGGCCAAGGCCTTGGCTATCTGATGATGCTCATCGCCGGCCTTGGACTCCTCGCGCTCATCGTGGTCCTCGTGATGACCTTTTGGCCCAAGGGTGACCGGCTCGATCCAGTGCCCCAGAAGACCAAGGCGGCGGCCCACGCCGCGCTCATCGAGGCGCTCCCGTGGAACCCCGGCGACCCCAACGAGCTGGCTCGCTCTGGCCGCTACGCCGAAGCCATCGTCGCGCTCCTCGTTCAAGCGCTCAAGGCGGCGGGGTGGCGCGAGGAAGAGCGCGCACGCACCGCCCGCGAGGTCCTTCGTGCCCTCGCCGCTGAAGACTCACGCCGCGACCCCCTGGCCCACGTCGTCGGGCGCGCTGAACATGTTCGCTTCGCGGGCGCAGAGGCGACCCTCGAGCTCTACGAAGAGGTCCGCGTCCTCGTCGACCAGGTGCTGCGTGCCCCGGTCATCAGCGCTCAGCTCGCGCCGCCGCCCTCACACGCGGACGCGCCATGAGAGGCAGTAAGCGCGGGACGATTCTCACCACGGGTCGACGGCGAATCGTCATCGCCCTGGCGATCTTGTCCGCCGCGGCCACCGTCGTCTCGATGCTCTACGGCGCGAAGCTCCGGGGGATGACGCCCACCGCCATGGACTCATACGGCGCAGGGCCCCTTGGCCATCGACTCTTTGCCGAGACACTCATCGAGCTCGATTACTTCGTCGCGCAAAACCGTGGCGCGAACTTTACAGGCACCCCAAACCCACTGTGGTTCCTTGAACCCAAGGCCCAAGGACGAGCCGGCGGCTTCGACCAGGAGCTCGCGCCGGTCCTCGCAGAGCGCGCCGCCGTAGGCCTCCCCACCATCGTCGTCCTGCCCAAGTGGCTCCTCTACCCAACCCGAGACAACGTCCCCACCATCGGCCAAGACAGCGTCGGCCCTGGCCTCATTCGCGACGCAGCCCTCCCCGGAGCCCAGCTCACCCTCATCGAGGGAGATTCCGTCCGAGAGCTCACCGGCATCCTCGGCACCTTCGTCGTCGAGCTCCCAAACCTGCAGGTCTTTACCTCCATCGGGAGCTACGACGAGGTCCTCCTCGATGCCGCCGAGGGAGCCGTCGTGGTCCGCTCTGCGTCCGGCGGCATCGTCGTCTCGGACCCCGACATCTTTCACAACTACAACTTCCATCGCGCCCAGCACGCAGACCTTGCCCTCGCCATCCTGCAGCGCGGATTCTCTTCCACAAGCGACACCCTTGTCTTCGACGAGGTCTTCCATGGCCACGGCGCTCAGTTCTCTTTGGGCGAAGCCATGGGCGAGTTCCCAGCGGTGCTCATCGTCGTTCATTTGGTCCTCGTGATGCTCATTCTCTTCTCGATGGGAACACGTCGCTTTGGGCCCGCCCTGAGCGCCGAGCCCATCGGCCACGGCCCCATGGAGGCCATCGAAGTCAGCGCCTCGGTTCTCGCCGACGGACAAGGGGCCGGCTCCATCGTTTTCCAGTACGTTTGCGAAGTCCTCCAGCACGCTCACTCCAACTTAGGCTTGCCGACAAAGCCAACGCTCGACGCGATCGCGGCGTCACTCGACGAGGCTCTCGTGAGACGCGGAGGCACCGCCGCCGCCTTGCGACTTTACGCCCGCGCCATCGAGCTTCGCTTCGAGAAGAAGAACAGCGCAGAACTTTGGCGTATTGCCACGGCTGTGCATTCGTTTCGCGATGAGCTCCTCGCTCGCCGACGCGGAGCGCAAGACTCCACGAAGCGGAAAGACATCGCTTCGCCCAATCAAAACAACCCGGAACAAGCCGCATGACCCCCGAACACGTCGCCCAAACCCTACAGACTCTCACCGCACGAATCGGTGGCGCCGTCTTTGGCTCCGAGACCAACGTTCGCTACGCATTCATCGCGTTCCTCGTCAAAGGCCACCTTCTCCTCGAAGGTGTCCCGGGCACGGGCAAGACCTTCTTGGCGCGTGCCTTCGCACACTGCCTCGGCCTCGACATGCGGCGCGTACAGTGCACGCCTGACTTGATGCCCGGCGACGTCGTCGGCGCCAACATCTTCGACTTCAAGACTCAGGCCTTCACGCTCATCCGAGGGCCGGTCTTCTGCGAGTTTCTCCTCGTCGACGAGATCAACCGAACGCCCCCGAAGACGCAGAGCGCGCTCCTCGAAGCCATGCAGGAACGCAGCGTCACCATCGACGGGAAGACGCACCCGCTCTCGGACCGCTTTATGGTCATCGCCACGCAAAACCCAGTCGAGCACGAAGGCACCTACCCTCTCCCCGAGGCTCAGCTGGACCGTTTCCTCTTCAAGCTCGACGTGGGCTATCCCAACGAGGAGCAAGAGGTCGGCGCCGTCCTCGCTCATTGTACGAGCTCAGGCACCCCGGACCTCAACGCCATCGGACTGGAACGGATCTTCAGCGGTGACGACATCGACACGCTGCGTGCCGCTTCGGCCCAGGTCCACGTCGACC
>JBLHKB010000280.1:0-8867 GCA_047619315.1 Polyangiales bacterium | reverse complement strand
CATAGTCATGACCCCGTCCCCATCGAGCAGCGCAGCGGGCTGACGCAAAAACCGCCGTGGCACAGGTAACCACTCTCGCACGGCAACGCCGCTTCGCCGCACACCTGCAGGCAGTACATGCACTGGTTCGCCATGGAGCCAATGGGACAGAGTGGTGTGCTGGTTGGGGCGTCCTCGGAACACCTGGACTCCGGCGGCAAGCACCGCTCACCACCACCGCATTGGTCGTCGCTTTGGCAGGCCTCATCGCCCTCTTCGAGCGCTAAGTAGTCGGGCATGGGGTTCCATGACTCACCGGCTGGAGTGGTCGCCGCGGTGGCGCCACACGAAGCAAGAACGGTCATCGACATGAGCAGCAGAGCACGGATCATGGGCGGAGCCTGCTCGCTACGACGGGCAAGCGCCAGAATTTCAGTCGACGCGGCGAAGCAAAGCGGTGAGGGAGAAGGCGAAGAGGGCGAGCGCGAGGACACCGAGGGCGAGCGTGAAGCCCTCAAAGAACGCCAAGCGCGTCACCTCCGGCGCGACAAGATCACGGCCGAGCTGAAGAGCGATGGAGCCCGTGTAGCCAAGGGCATCGGCGATGTAGATGGCGAAAACGGCGGTGCCAGCGCCGCCTGAGATCGCCACGAGGCGCTCAAAGAGCATGGCACCGAAAGGAACGTAGGCGAAGTAGGAACCGGCGCCGGTCAGCACCATCCAGGTCATCCCGCTGATGGCGCCGCTGCCGCGGAGCGCCGGAGATACAATGAGGATGACCATGCCGAGCATCATGACGGCGTAAACAGCGATGAGTCCGAGGCGACGGTCGCGAACACGGTAGAGCGCCCCGAGGACCACCAAGACCATGATGGCGACGGGAAGTTCGGACTGGGTGAAGAGCGCGGCTTCTTGGTACCCCAACGCTTCAAAGATCTCGACGCCGTAGTTGTCGCGAAAATCTCGGTACGCGGTGAGACAAAAGTAGATAGCGAAGAGCGGGATCAGGCTGCTGGCGTAACGCCGGATAAAGACCCCACGTTCTTCACGCGTCATCGCGCGGCGTTCGTTGCGAAGAGAGACGTCAAGTTCGCTCGGCGGCGGGAGGCGGTCGATGAGGAAGACGCAGCCGATGTAGAGCGGGAGGAAGAGCGCGCCCACGAGCGCAGGCATCCAGGCTTCGCTCACGCCTTCCGCCAAGAGCGCGCGTCCAATGTCTTTGACGGCGCCGCTGGCGACGATGAAAGAAGCGCTCATGCCCGCGAGGAGCGCTTCCGATTGGCGACGTCCTTCGAGGTAGCGAACGACGAGGCCCCAGACGAGACCCAGCGGCAGACCGTTGAAGAAGAGCGCGGCTGCGGCGCCTGCAGGCGGCAGCACAGCGAACGCAAGGAGCGCAAACCAAGCGCAGAAAACCGTGAGCAAGAGCGTGCGGCGCAGCTTGTTTGCGGCGAGCCCCGAGAGCACGCGAACGCCGATGAACTTACTGAGTGTGTATCCCGCGATCTGCGCGACGACGAAGGCGGTCTTTGCTTCGACACCGAAGAGCGTTCCCTCGTAGCCGGCGGCGGCAAACGGCTTTCGGAAGGCGTACATGGAAAAGTACGCGGCGAACGCGAGGAGCGCCGCATAGACAACGAATCCTGGACCCTCGGTGGAGGCTGGAAAGCGACGCTTTGCTGATTCGCTCATCGGGGTCTTTGGCCGCGAACTCGGGGCTGCGCCGGACAATATTGTCGAGCATGCGACAGCGCGAGTGGATTCGCAAACATGACAGGCGCGGCCTCGACGAAGCGCATACACCCGTGATCGTTGGGGTTTGAGCTCTCCACGCTCCCAACTCCGGAACCCCTGATCCGCGACTGGGGGTAGTGCCAAACCTGGCAGCTTCACAGAAACCCGCTATACGGAGGCCGCGAAAGGTTCTTTTGATGCGTATCCAACTTAGCTTCTGTGTCCTCCTTCTTGTCGCCTGTGGCGACGACGACGGTTTTCTTCCCATCGCGGATGCGGGGCCAACTCCAGACTCAGGCCCAAGCGCGGATGCGGGCCCAAGCTTGGACGCTGGCGCGCCAGACGTTGGGGTGGACTCGGGACCCATGGAAGATGCGGGCCCTGTCATCGGAGAGAACGTGCGCTCCTTCTGTGATCGCGTCGGCCCTGAGTGGATCGAGGCATGCATCGTGGACCAGGGACACGTCGTGATCCACACCACCGATCGGCCTCCACGAGCGCGCCTCTTCCCTATGAATGAAGGCGTCTGGAACATGAACGGCTGGGAGTGGTGGCAGAAGTGGGCCGGCGGATTCAGCCCGACGTACGAAGACACAGAGGCGACAACGCCTGCGATGATCTGCAGTGTCGCGTCGGCGATTCGTTTCGCCGCGATTCTTGAGAACCCTCCTACGCGGCTTGCGCAGCTCCGCCGAACCAACACCTGGGACGGTCGCTTCTTCAACTGGAACGACGACTTCTCCGACCCATCGTCTTCCGGGACGATGCGCGGCGCAGGTATGTGGGCGTGGCAAGATCACCTCATCAAGTGGATGAGCCAGACCAACGAGGATGGCTCCTGTGAGCTGCCGACGGCAGAGATGCTCGAGAGCACCGTGGCGAACTGCATCATTCAGGGCCGCGACGCGGATGGCCACATCGAAGGCTGCACAAACTAAGTTCTCCCACATCGCGAAAACAAGCCCGGGCATTATTGCTCGGGCTTCTTTCGTTTAGGGGGGCGGGCGCCGACGCGACTTGTGATCTAGGCTCCCCAGGCTTGGGGGCGCTTCGCGCTAATAGGAGTTCTTATGGTTCGGCTTTCCGTTTCTTTAGCCTGTTTTCTGACGGTTGTTCTTTCCGCGCCGCTCGCGCTCGCCGAAGGAACGGACGAACTGATGCCCAGCGTTGGCGATGCCGGACGCCTTGGCCTCGTCGACACCGACAACGCCATCTACGCGGACGTGTTGCGTCCAGCGGACGAGGTGATCTGTGTCGAGGCCCGCAACTCCGAGGGCGATCCCGTTCTCTTCGACATTCAGACTCCGGATGAAATGCTCATCGCGGCGGCGGTTCCCGCAGATGGTCGCTGCACGGCGCTCACCGGCTTCGGTGTTGGCGCCTACCGACTTGTGAACATGTCGCGAGGTGTCACGTCGACGCGACGCTGGGATATCTCCGTCTGCGACACCACCGTCGGCGTATGTGACACCAGCACGGACAACCCGGCTCACGTGGACGGCCGCGTCTTTGCGTACCGCTGGGTGTTCAACAGCACCTCCACGCAGAGTGAGCCCAGGGCCGCGCGCGCCAGCGTGTATGCGCGCGTTGCCATCGGCGACTTTGGCAGCGGCGTTGTAGAGCTTCAGCTCGGCGGCGTTCACGGTTTGGCGCGCTGGGAGCTCTTGGCGAACCGCGCAGGCATCACCGGTGTAAACCCGAACCGAAGCACCCGCGAGGGACGCGATGTGGCCACGGAATACCCCATCTACTTCAACCTCCCGGATCCCGAGGTCGAAGCCTACGGAATCCCGGACCCACGCGTGTCCGGGCTGATGTTCACGGCGACGGGCGAAGGGCGTGGATGTGGCGTCGTCGAGCCATCGCGCAACGAAGCGGATTTCACCTTCACCACGAATATGGCCGGGCGCTACCGTCTGATCTGTGACCTCAACGCCGATGGCACCTTTGACCCAGCGGGCGACGGAGACCTCGTTGTGGTGGGGGAAGCGACCGTTGGCTCGAACATGCTCGTGTGGAACGGACGTGACGTGGATGGCGACGTCATGGCGGGTGAATATCCGTGTCTCGTTGAGCTCAACGCGGGCGAGTTTCACTACGTCGCGAAAGACATCGAGGTCGCCTATCCTGGCCTTCGCATGTTCCAGGTCGCGCCAAGCCTCGCGCGCACTCCGCTGCCCATGTTTTGGAACGACGAAGACGTGATCCCCGCGGCGCCCGTCGTTCTGCCCAACGGCGACTTGCCGCAGACGTTCTCACCGACCGGTGGTCTCTCCTCGGGTGACTATTCCGATGCCGCGACGGCACACGGCGTGGTCATGACCGGGAACGCGCGTGGCTGGGGCGCGTTTTCAAGCGTGGGCTCTCTGACCGGAAGCCGAGGCGACGGGAACCTGATGGACACGTGGACCGGGCTAGAGACCGTGCGCAGCTCGAGCGTGATGGTGCGAATCGTAGGTTTCGACGCGGACTGCGATGGAAGCGGCGGCACTGACTTTGAGGAGCTCTGCATCACCGACACAGATCCCTGCGCCTGCGACGCGGACGTTCACTGCAACGATGGCGTGGATTGCACCACGGACAGCTGCAACGGCGGCGAGTGTCGCTTTACGACGCTGCCTCGCGGCGCGGAGTGCGCGGGCGGACGCTGCGATGGTGAAGACCCGCCGATGTGTGAGATGTGCCTGACCAACGACGACTGCCCCGGCGGTCTGGTGTGCGTCGATGCTCGCTGCGTGGGTGACGACGACGATATGGATACCATCGCGAACCTCGTGGAGTGCCCAGATCTTCGCACCAGCGGAGTATGTCCAGACACCGACTCCGATGGCCGCCCGGACTACCAAGACCCCGATGACGACGACGACTCGATCCCCACGCGCGACGAGGTCCAAGACGGAGCCGCTCACGGAAACGACGTGGATGGTGACATGATCCTCAACTGGCACGACACAGACTCGGACGCAGACGGTCGCTCAGACGGAGACGAAGGACGCGGCGACAGCGACGGAGATGGCGTGCCCGACTACCTCGACCCAGACGCACCGATGGGCGCGGATGCAGGTCCCGGACCTGACGCTGGCGCACCCGACGGCGGCCCCATGGGCGCTGACGGCGGGCCCACGGGCGCTGACGCAGGCTCTGCTGACGGCGGCACGATTCCAACTCCGCTTCCACCAGGCGCGAACAGCGGCGTGACAGGCGGCGCTCTTTGCACGCTTCACAGTGACGCACCGAGTGCTGGATGGATGTTGGCTCTTCTGGGAGTCGTGCTGCTTCGACGTCGTCGGCGCTGACAGAGTCCGGGCGTGCTCGGCGGGATTCTGGTACGCCCTCCCCATGAGCATGGATACGCCAAGGAAAGGTGTCATTGTACTTGTGGGCATCGGCGTTGTCGTCGGTTCCCTCACTGTGGCGCGTTACCGCGATGAGTCGGACGAAGCCGCAGCCGCGGCGGAAGTCGAAGTACTTCAGATGGCGACGGCGGAGCAGGTCGACACTTTTGGCCGTGAGCTGATGGACCAACTTGAGCAGAACACGGTCCCCGAAGGGGTCATCGATTGGGGCGTTCTCGCAGGCCGGACGTTGCCCGAAGGCGCGAGCGATGAAGCGCGACTCGGGTTCATCGAAGGTGTCGAGCAAGGCGCAGCGCAGAACGACTTCCTTCAACAGCTACGTCTGCGGATGGAAGCCGGGGACCGCATGAACTACCGCGGCGTCGCGGAGCGCGGTGAGCATCCGGTGGCTCGTTTTCGGCTCATCATGGCGACGGGGGGCGTTAACTTCTTCGACTTTCTCCTCGCGATGCGCGAGGGGCAGCCAAAGATCGTCGACTTCTTTCAACTGACGGGCGGTCGCTGGCAGAGCGAAGGCGTCGCCGACATGTTTCGCGGTGCCTTCATCGAGGGGCCCGGCGCGATGGAACGCGTGATGGGTGAACGAAACCCGATCATCGAACACGCGGAGGACATTGGAAACCTGGGTCAGCTTATCCAGGCTCAAAACCCCCAAGGCGCGCTGGCGCTTTACGCCGGACTCCCAGAAGCGGTCCGCCATCACCGTGTGGTCTTTGGGCTCGCCATCGACGCCACGACGCTCTTGGCCCTCGACGACCCGCGACGGCTCACGCTCCTCGATGAGTTTGAGGCGACGTTTCCAAACGACCCCGCAGCGGCCGCGCGGCTCCTGGATGCGCACTTCGAACGTCAGCAGTGGGATTCCGTGCACGCAGATCTCGACGCGCTGAACGAGGCGTTTCCGGATTCATACTGGCTCGCGCTTCGCGCACGCGTGCTGCTCTTGCAAGGGCGTCAGGCGGAAGCGACGACGGAGGCTGCGCGGGCTGTTGCGCTTGAACCGGAGCTCCTCGAGACACACGACGCCATGCTCATCGTGGCCCTCGCGACGGGTGACACGGACATGGCCGATGCGGCGGCGCAGACACTGCGCGATGACTTCGGCGTACGCTTCGAGCTCATCGCCGATAACCCGGACTACGCAGGCGTGATGGCGTTGGGGTCCATGCAACCAAGACCTCAGGCACCCCCTGCTTCTCCCCTCCCCCCCAATGACATTCTAGAACCGAGCCCAGAGGCCACACCATGATTCGCCTTGATTCCGTCTCGAAGCAGCACGGCAAACAGATCCTCTTCATGGAGGCCTCGATGAGCGCCTTCAAGGGCGACAAGGTCGGCTTGGTCGGCCCCAACGGCAGCGGCAAGTCCACGATCTTCCGTATGATCACGAAGGCCGAAGAGCCCGACGGCGGAAACGTGGCCATCGACCGCAACGTGAGCATCGGGTACTTCGATCAGGACGTTGGCGAGATGAGCGGACGAACTGTTCTCGCGGAGACCATGGCCGGCGCAGGCGAGGTCTCCGACGTCGGCGCGGAGCTCAAAGCACTCGAGGACGCCATGGCGGACCCTGAGCGCATGGACGAACTCGAAAAGCATGTCGCCCGCTATGGCGAGGTGCAGGCTCGTTTTGATGAGCTCGATGGCTATGGCTTGGAAGCGCGCGCCCAAGAGATTTTGGCGGGCCTTGGCTTTACGACGTCGCGGGTCAAAGACGATGTCGGCTCACTCTCCGGCGGCTGGAAGATGCGCGTGGCGCTGGCGCGCATTCTCCTGATGGCACCCGACGCTCTGCTCCTCGATGAGCCCACCAACCACTTGGACATCGAATCCATCATTTGGCTCGAGCAGTTCCTTCGCAACTTTGAAGGCGCCCTCGTCATCACAAGCCATGACCGGGAGTTCCTCAATCGCTTGGTCACGAAGATCGTGGAGATCGACAGCGGCGACCTGACGACTTTTACCGGCAACTACGATTTCTACGAACAGCAGCGTGAAATATTCGCAGCGCAGGCCGAAGCCCAATACGCGCGTCAGCAGGCCATGCTCAAAAAGGAAGAAGCGTTCATCGCGCGCTTCAAGGCCCGCGCGAGCCACGCGGCGCAGGTGCAGTCACGCGTGAAGATGCTTGAGAAGGTCGATCAGATCGAACCGCCGAAGTCGCGGCGCATCGTCAAGTTCGACTTCCGACAGCCAAAGCGCTCGGGCGAAGATGTCGCGCGGCTGGACGGCGTTCACAAGGCGTATGGCGACCTGAAGATCTACCAAGGTCTCGACCTGCTTATTCGGCGCCAGGAGCGCTGGTGCATCATGGGAAAGAACGGGGCGGGCAAGTCGACGCTCTTGAAGCTCATCACAGGCACGACGGACGCGGACCAAGGCGAGGTGACCGTCGGCGCGAGCGTCAAGGTGGGCTACTTCGCCCAGCACGCGATGGAGCTCATCGACGGCAAAGACACCATCTTTGAGACACTGCAGAAAGCCTATCCCTTGGCGACGCGTGGGTCGCTCCACAACGTGCTGGGTGCGTTTGGGTTTCCCGACGAAGACGTGGAGAAACGCTGCTCGATCCTCTCAGGTGGCGAGAAGGCACGCGTCGTCATGGCGAGCATGCTCTACGACCCACCGAACTTCTTGGTGCTGGACGAGCCGACCAATCACTTGGACATTGAGACGAAGCAAATGCTCACGGACGCCCTGGCGGATTTCGAAGGCACCATGCTCTTTGTCTCCCATGATCGAAACTTCCTTCACGCGCTCTCGAATCGCGTGCTTGAGCTCGACGGCGACGATGCGCGCATGTATGGCGGCGGCTACACGGAGTACGTGGAAGCCACGGGCCATGAAGCTCCTGGCTTGTCCTAACTCGACGGTGGCCTGGTAAACGAAATGGCCCAATGAACGATCTGGTTCGATGGATAGCGCCGCGATGAACGACGAAAAGCCAACTCTCTCACGGAGCGCAGGGTTCGCTCGCATCACCGCGGCGTACGTCGTGGCGGGCGCTGGCGCGCTTTGCACATGGCTCGTCCTCTATGTGGGCCACGAGAGCTTCGGTATGGCGAGCTCCCTGGAGTTCGGCGCTGCGATGGACGTCGTCGCCACGGTGGTGGTGTTTCTGTTCAGCGTCGCGTTGCGCAACTCGAGCGCCTACGACGCGTATTGGTCCGTCGCCCCGATGGCGCTGGCTGCGTACTGGGCGGCGCTTGGCGAAGGCACCCTCGTTCGCGTCGTTCTCGTTGTCGGGCTCGTCTGGTGGTGGGGCGGGCGGCTCACCTGGAACTGGGCGCGCACCTGGACGGGCCTCGACCACGAAGACTGGCGCTACGTCGATCTTCGACGCAAGACCGGCGCCGCCTGGCCACTGGTGAACTTCTTTGGCATCCACTTCTTCCCCACCGTGCAGGTCTTCCTTGGACTTTTGCCTGTGCACGCGGCCCTCACCATCGATGCGCCCCTGGGCATTTGGGATGGCGTCGCCGTATTGATCACAGCCCTCGCCGTTCTCATCGAGCAAGTCTCAGACCGTCAGCTCCTCGATTTTCGCCGCTCGCCAGACCGGGTCAAAGGCGACGTGATGAACACCGGCCTCTGGGCCTACTCGCGTCACCCCAACTATGTCGGCGAATCGCTCTTCTGGTGGGGACTCGCGTTCTTCACGCTGCAGGTCGCGCCGAGTGAAACCTGGCGATGGAGTGGCGCCGCGGCCATCACGATCATGTTCGTCGTCATCAGTATTCCGATGATCGAAGAGCGCAACAAAGCGCGGCGCGCGAACTACGAAGAGCGTGCCGCCCG
>JBLHKB010000279.1:0-8873 GCA_047619315.1 Polyangiales bacterium | reverse complement strand
ATGTGGAGGGGTCAGGCGGGCGCGTCGGATTCATATCGCCCCTCAGCCACAACTTCTGCGACAACTGCAACCGTCTACGTATCAACGCACGTGGAGATATTCGAGCGTGCCTTGCGGATCGCACAGCTGTCTCGCTGAGGGACGTAATACGGTCGGGAGGAAACGATGCGGACGTGGGTTGGGCCCTTCAACAGGCGCTCGGGGCAAAGAAACTGGGCCACGCTTTCAATGATCTTCTTGAGCGCGAGCACGAGAACGTCGGGATGTCGCTCATTGGCGGCTAGAGCACTCTTGATGGCGGGGCTTGCTGCAAGCCTCTTCACGCCGAGTCTGGGTGTTTCCCAGGACGTGCAGGAAGTTCTCCTTCGCGTCGAACTTGTGCTCGAGTCCCGCGATCCAAGCGTGGACCGCCAGGCGGTGATGAACGCCGTCAACGAGGCGCAGCGAGAAGCGCACGGGCGCGCGCTCACGGTGCTGCATGTCGTGGTGCCCGTTGGTGGCGACGCAGAGATTCACGTCTATGACCTTAGCGATGAAGAGCCGGGCGCAAGTGAGTCCTTCGTTATTCCTCGCGGCGGAGCTCGCTGGCTGAGTGAAGCTCTTGCGGAGGATGTGGCCCGCCGACTTGTCCACGTGCGAGCACCCGCCGACGCGCTGCTCCTCTCGTGGGATGGCTCAAGGCGAATCGAAGCGCGGCCCGGCCTCGTCGAGTGGCACGTCTTGCGCGTTGAGGATGCGACAAATCTGTCCGCGCCTCCTTCAGCGGTCACGTTGCTCGTCTCGTGGGACGGCACAAGGGCCCTCGAAGCGCGGCCGGGTCTCGTCGCCTGGCACGTCTCGCGTGTCGAGAGCGCGACCCACCTTTCCCCGCCGCCTCGTGTAGACGCATTGCTCATCTCCTGGGACGGCACCGCGGCCATCGAAGCGCGGTCGGGTCTCGTCGAATGGCATGTCACGCACGTTGAGGACGACTAGCCTGTCCACGCGGCAACGACGCTCGTCCCTTCGTCGTAGATTCATGTTTTCAGGACTTTAGGTTGATCCCGCCGTCGGCGGCGGCCAGGATCCGAGCGTGTATAGGCAAGCTATCAGAACGAGTGTGGGCCTCTTCGCGTTTGCACTCGCCGCCTGCGGTCCGGAGGCACCTACGCGTCCGTGGAGCGCAAGCGACCATGCGCATTCGACGCCGCGCGCCAACCAGGTCACGCCGGACCGTGCGCCGCGGACGCAAGAGCAGTCCCCGGAGGTGGCCCGCGCTCGCGCCATCGCCGCTCTCTACCGCGTGTCTTGCGCGAGCTGCCACGGAGCGCAGGGCGCTGGCGACGGTCCTGAAGCACCCGCTGCCATGCCTAACTTCCGCAGCGCAGAATGGCAGCAAAGCCGAAGCGACACAGAGATCGCCCAAGTGATTTCTCTCGGTCGCCCGCCTATGCCCGCCTTCGGTGATCAAATTCAAGGAGCCAACCTCCAAGGGCTCGTTGTGTACATTCGCGCACTTGGCGTGACTCCCTCCGAGTAAGACCGTCTTTCGCCCTGAGGGCGTGGTGAGATCTACTGGTCCGCGACTCCGGCGGGAAGGTATGGTGGCTTTTGTGCGTTGAGCTGTCGCACGCCCCCGAGTTCCGATTGACCCCGCCAACCCAAAGCCCCAACGCGAGCGACGAACCCGCTCCTGAACGCGCCGATTTACTCGCGGCGCTTCATCGTCGTGGTCGCACGGTTCGCCAAGCCTTTGCTCTTCGGAACGCCATCGCGGCTCTGACTCGCGCCGGACTCTACGTGGGCGCTGCTGGGCTCTGGCTCACGATGGCGGCCCCGTCTCTCCCGCGGTGGCCTGTCGTCGTCGTGCTTTTGGTGGCCGCTCTCGCCCTTTACTTCTTTCGTAAGACGCGTCTTACGGAACAAGATGTCGTGGCGTATGTCGACTCGCGTTTGAATGGGCAGGAGACAATCCTGAGCGCCTGGGAAGCGGCCCAGCGCGGACCCATGGGAGCTCTCGATGCCATCACTCTTCGCCGAGCTCTGCGGCTGCTGAACGAGTCTACTGTATCGACGCGCCCCGCGTTGGTGCCGGCGGTTGCGCATACATTTCCACTCGGCCTCGCGACGTTTGTAGCGCTTTGGTTTGTCCCGGTACCGGTGGTGGTCGCGATGACGGGGCCAGACATGCTTCGCATCGATGACGCGTCATTACTTGAGCGCATCGAACGCCTGGAAGAGTTGGCCCCGGACGAGGAGTCCCGGCGGCTGCTCGCGGAAGCCCGCGCCGAAGCTGCGGAACTTCAGCGTGCACTGGCCGAAGGTGTGGACCCACGTGAGGCCCTGGATGCGATGGACTCGATTCGAGAGCAACTGGAGCGCGTCGAGCGGCAGTCTCAGAGTGTGGAGTCCGAGGCCCTCGAGGAGGCCGTTCGGGAACTTGCAGACGAAGAGCCGGAGATGGCTGAAGCCCTCGCCGAACGCAACCTTGAGGACTTGGACCGTGAAGTGACACGAGCGGCGGCGCGGCGAGAATCCGCGGACCGGGAGCGCGCGCGCCAGGCACTTGAGAGCGCCGCCGAGGCGGCACGCGATGCAGGCGACGAGGAGCTGGCGGAGTCTCTGTTGCGAAGACGGAACCTCCTCGATCAACGTGAAGAACAGGCCGCCCTAGCGCGGCGCTTGGCCGAGGCGATGCCCGAGTTGATGGAGGGGGAGCTGGGACGTCAGCTAGAGCGGCTCTCGCGTGACGGCGACGCGTCGGATCTCGACGAAGCCACCGTCGATGCGATGGAGGAAGCTTGGTCACGTCTCTCGCCGGAGGAACGCCGGCAATTGGCCGAAGCGATGCGTCAGCAGCAGGCCGCGGAGAACCGCCAGGCAGCTGAAGAGAGCGGAGCGGGGGGCGATACTCTGAGCGCCGATGAGTATGAACGCATGCTCCGCGAGTCCCTGGAGCACCTGGAAGATCTTCAACGGGGAGCGGGCCAGAGCGGACAGGGCGGTAGCGGAGCGATGCCTATGCCTCAGCGAGGCGGCGGTCAAAGCGGTCAGGGCGGTCAGGGCGGCCAAGGCGCCGGCCAGGGCGGCCAGGGCGCCGGCCAGGGCGGTCAGGGCGGCCAGGGCGGCCAGGGCTCCGGTGCGGGTGGGCAAGGCGGAGGCGGTGGCCAAGGAAATGCCGGCGGCGTCACACCTGTCCTTGAAGGCAGCGAAGGGCCGCTCGCGCGCGTACGCCCACGCGTTGGCGCGGGCACACCTTCACGCTCTTGGATCGAGTGGGGCACGCCAGGCGCACCCACCGGAGAGGGCGGCGGCGGCGGCATCGGCGGCGGTTCCGTGGGGCCCTCCGAGGGTGGCGGCATTGGCCGCTCCCGTGTCCCTGCAGACTACGAAGACCACGTACGCACGTACTTCCACGGTGAGCGAGAAAGAAGAAAATGACGACAAGCGAATCGAACATCGAGGGCTTCGGCCAAACTTTGTCGGCCCTGAAGGACGCGATATCAAAAGCCATCGTCGGCCAAGAGAGGGTCGTTGAAGAGGTTCTCTTTTGCCTCTTTGCGGGTGGTCACGTGCTGCTTGAAGGAGCGCCGGGTCTCGGCAAAACGTTGCTTGTCCGTTCCCTTGGACAGGCCCTCTCCCTCGACTTTTCGCGTATCCAGTTTACGCCGGATCTCATGCCCAGCGATATCGTGGGCACCCAAATGATCGTTGAAGACGGCGGGCGAAAGCGCTTCGAGCTTCAGCGCGGTCCGATCTTTGGGCAGATCGTATTGGCCGACGAAGTGAACCGGGCCACGCCGAAGACGCAGTCGGCTTTGCTGGAAGCGATGGGCGAAGGAAGCGTGACCATCGCTGGTGAGCGCCACGCCCTCAAAGAACCGTTCTTTGTCCTCGCTACGGAGAACCCCATCGAGATGGAGGGCACGTATCCGCTGCCCGAGGCGCAGCTCGATCGCTTTCTCTTCAAAGTGTTGGTCCCTGCTCCCGACGAGAACACTCTCGTTTCCATCCTGGAGCGCACGACGGGCACGCAGAAAAACGAAGTGCCGAAGGTCATGGATGGTCCGACGATCATGGCCGCTCGAGCGCTGGTTCGTCAGGTGCGCTGCGCGGAGCCTATCGTTCGCTACGTCGCACGGCTTATCGGTGCTTCGGACCCTACGGATGAAAACGCAAGCTCGAGCGCAAAGAAGTGGCTTCGCTATGGTCCTGGCGTTCGCGGAGCGCAGGGGCTTCTCTTGAGCGCTAAGGTCGCGGCGCTGAGTGCTGGGCGAGCGCACGTTTCGTACGAAGACATCACGCGCGTCCTTCATCCGACGCTCCGTCATCGTTTGATCCCGAGCTTCGAAGCCGAAGCCGAAGGCGTTCGGCCCGACAGTATTCTTGACGCCATCGCTGCGGAAGTACCCCGTGGTTCCGAAGGGATGAGGGCACTCGGATGAAACACTTGGCGCTAGCGGTTCTTTTCTGTACCGCGGCTTTTGCACCTTCGCTGACGTCCGCTCAGGGCCTCGAACTCACCGTTCGCAATGGCTTCAACACGGAAGGAAGCGCGTTCGTCCTCGTCGATGTGATCAACCGCTCCTCGCGCGAGACCCGCGGGACGCTGGAGCTCGCCGTGAACGAAAACTCCGGCGGGCAGCGCTTCCGCATTGGCGCGGACGTGCCTCCTCGAGACCGTCGTACATTTCAGTTCGAAACGGGTTTGCCGACGGGGTCCTTGAAAGTGCGGCTTCGTGAGAACGACCGCGTCATCGCCGAAGCTGAGGCTTGGCAGGGCGGGAGCGCGGAGAGCGTGATCGTTCTCGCCGACCCACCGCGAGTTCAGGCGAGCACGAACGGGTTGACTGGTTCCCGCGAGCTGTCCTACGGGTCGGAAGCCTTCGACTATGTTGTGGGCACCGTCGATTTCGACGCGGCGGGCGATCCCGTCGTCCCGCGCCAACTTCAAGGATGGCGTGGCGTGGGCCTCGTCATCGCCAGCGTCCGCGAGCTTGAGCGCCTCGACGAGGCGCAACTGGAAGCACTTCGCCAGCATGTCTTTTCCGGCGGACGCATCCTCATCTCGCCGAGTTCCCCGGAGGAGGTACGAGCTGCATCCGTGCAACGCCTTGCAGGCGACGTACGCGTGGTCGGCGAGGTGCTCGTGTCGTCGGAAGCGCTTTGGCAACCGGAGTACTTTGGGGGCGGTCGGGCTCTCGGCTTTGGCTACGTTTGGCTGTGCACCAAGGACATCAACGCCCCATCGTCGGTGGGTTCAACACGTGTTGGGGCCCTCTTGCGAAGAATCGTTCAGCGCTCGCCCACGGTGACGCCACAGCTCCCGCTCTACGACAGCGAGTCCACGAACAACTGGGAGTCGCGCCATTCGTTTCGCGAGCTTCGCGCAGCTCTCGACCCGAACGCTAGCTTTCGACCTGCCCTTGGGGTCGTGGCGGTGTTGCTGCTGATTTACGTGCTCGCCGTTGGACCGTTGAACTTCAGCTACGTGCAAAAACGCGGCAAGCCCACTCTCGCACTCATCACGACGCCAATACTCTCATTTGGGTGCCTCGTTCTGATGCTCTTGGTTGGCTTCATCGGAAAGGGGGTGACGATGCGACATCGAAGTATCACCTGGGTGGAGTCGCTCGCCGGCGAGTCTCAAGGCATTCGGCGGACGTATCGCGGGCTCTACTCGACGCGGCCCGCAACCTTTGACCTCGAAGCGCATGGAATCACGGCCTTTGCTGGCAACTCCAGTGTGATGTTGACGCATGATATCGGCCCGTCTGGGGATGAGACCCTCGTAGGCATTCGTGCGAGTCTTTGGTCCACGACGCTCTTGCGCGAAGAAGAAATCGTGCGCTTTGGTGGCGTCGACTTCTCACTTCAGGACGGTGAACTGGAGAGCGTCACCAATCGCGGCGAAGAGATCCTTCTTGGGGGTCTCATCGTCGGCTCCGGCGGGCGCGCTTTTGAAATCGGCGACGTGGGGCCGGGCGAGACAGTTTCGATCCCCGCGACTCCCAGTTACTTCGCCAGCCCAGGCGGTGAAGGCGGCCTCGCGCGTAGTCTTGGTTTCGACGAAGACGAAGAAGAGATCGTTGGCGGTCAACTTCGATTGGTGGGTGTGATGGCTGTGACGGCGCCCGTGTTCTTCGCACGCGTCGAACACAGCGACGGCACCATTGCTCTCTTCGCCGAAGAGCACTCAGCGACGCTCGTGTCCGTACAAGCGCCTGCTCAGGAGTTTCCTGTCACCGGCGGTCACGCTGGCGCGTGGCTTATCGGGACAGGCCCTCTCACGGACGAACCTACACCAATGGTGACTCCAAGTGATGAGCCCATCGGCCTTGGCCTCGGCACACCGATTGGGGGAGCGCTGTGATTCAAGTCGAAGGTATTTCTCATCGCTTTGGGTCGACCCAAGTGCTCGACGATGTCTGGTTTCATATTCCCAAAGGTGAGGTCTTTGGCTTCATCGGGCCAAACGGAGCGGGCAAGACCACCACTCTTCGCATGATGGCGACGCTTCTTGAGCCTCAGGAGGGCAGGGTGATCATCGATGGTCACGACTGCGTTGATGAGCCTGACGCGGTCCGCAAGATTCTTGGGTTTATGCCAGACGGTTTTGGCGTTTACGAGCGCGTGACGGTCATCGAGTATCTCGAGTTCTTCGCCGCGGCCTACGACCTGGACATACGCGCGCGAACGCGCAGCGTCGAAGCGGTCGTGGAGCTGACCGAACTCGGAGGGCTTCGAACACGCCAGGTCTCGGCGCTTTCCAAAGGAATGAAGCAGCGTCTCGCCATCGCGCGAACGCTCCTTCATGACCCGAAGGTCCTCATCCTTGATGAGCCCGCGAATGGCCTCGACCCACGAGCGCGGATCGAGATGCGCGAACTCATCGAGCAGCTCAAGGGCCTCGGCAAGACGGTCATCTTATCGAGCCACATCCTGACAGAGCTCAGCGACATGGTGTCCTATGTTGGAATCTTGGAGAGCGGGCGCCTTCTCGCCGCCGGTCCCGTGGATGCTATTGGCAAACAGCTCCGCCCCGAACGTGTCCTGCGAATCCGCCTCCTCGAATACCCGGATGCGTGCGAGTCGGCCTTTGCCACCAACCCGGACGTCACAGGCGTCGAACGCGGCCCGGATGGGCTCTTGCGTATCGCCTATCATGGAGGGGACGAAACAGTCGCCGCCCTCGTTGCCAGCGCCATCGGAGCAGGCCTCTCCGTCGTCCGCGTCGAACCCGAACGCGATGACCTTGAGCAGATTTTCCTCCAGGTGACTCGTGGGGAACTCCAATGACCGCGATCAAAGCGCTGTTCGCACGCCTCTTCGCGGACCCCAACCCGATTCTTGTCAAAGAGCTGCTCTCGACGTTTCGAACGCCGCTCTTCGTACGCTTCCTCTACGTCGCCACTGGGATCGTCGGCATCATCGTGCTCATGTCAGGCGCCCTCGCCGCGTCCGGTGACACTTCTCCGTCGGACGTAGGCCAAATCGTCTTTCACTTATTCTTTGGGATCTCGGTGGCGGTCGTCAGCCTCGTCGCGCCGCCGACGGCATCCACTGTGATCACGGCGGAACGCGAAGCTGAGACCTATGAGTCGCTGATTCTTACGGGCATGAGGCCGAGGCGAATCGTCTGGGGAAAGTTCCTCGCGACCTATGCGGTTTTCGCTTTGGTGCTCGTCGCCTTCTCACCCGTCGTTGGAATCGCGTTCTTGTTTGGCGGGGTGTCGCCGCTCCAGGTCTTCTGGGGGTTCTTCGGGCTGTTTCTCTTTCTTGGGCCGGCTGTCGCTTTTGGCGTCGCCGTGAGCGCGCGCGTGGCGACGACTCGCGTTGCCATCATCGCCAGCACCGCGCTCTTTCAGCCGGCTTCCATTTTCCTGTGGTCCACGATCACCGCGATGGCATTCCTCGCTCAGCGAGAGTGGGGAATCGGGGGCGTGGGTCCTTTTTGGTTCGCGGAAGCGCTCTCTGTAGACTTCTTTCGCCTCGACGTTTTTCTTCTCGTCTTCGTGCTGCCGATCTACGTCGCTGGCATGTCGGTCTGGTTTTTCTTGGAGACCGCCATCGCCGCCATTCGCCCTCCGGCGGAAGACCGCTCGACCCGGCTTAAGCTCTGGGGCGCCATCGCAGTGCTGAATCAAACGCTCATCGCCTCGTTGCTCCTTGCTTTCGTCGTGGAGCCTGGGGACCACTTTGGCTTCAGCTACGTGGCTCAGGTGTTCGGCTTTCTCATGGCGCTTTTTCTTGCAGCTATCCTCATGAACGAGCCGCCATTGCCACCTCGCCGGGCGTCCTCGCGTCGTTCAGAGCGCTTCGCGGGAGTACTTTCAGTCTTCGGCCCCGGGGCCATTCCAACGGCCCGATACGCCACCGTTCTCGTCGGCGGCTCTATTGCCGTTCTTACTCTTGTTTTGCTGTTGGTTGGAACCGGAGCGGACAGCGACGAACGAACCGGGCTACTCGTTGTCGGCTGCGGATCCGTCGCTACTGCTACCTCCTATTACTTCGTGGGCGCGTGGCTTCGGGTGCGGCTCGGCAGCGGAATCGCCTCTCGGGTAGTCGCCGGCGCGTTCTTTGTGATCGCGACTCTCGTGACGTTTTTCTGGTCCATCACCATGGACGGTCGTTCATCAGGCCCCTCAGAAGTCATGGCGGCGTCACCCATCGTTCATTTTATCTCCGGCGAACGCGTCTCCAATGGCCGTTCGGGGCTCGAAGTCGCCCTCGCCGAGATGGGCATCTACACCGTTGTGACCGTCTTCGCCGCGCTGTTGCTTAGCGTCCGCGTGAAGCGTGTGATGAAGGCGATCGAGCAGCGAGACGCTCTTCGTGATGAACGCCGCGCCGCACGTTTAGACGCTGTCGTTTCGAACCCTCCTGAAGGGTCG
>JBLHKB010000278.1:0-8888 GCA_047619315.1 Polyangiales bacterium | reverse complement strand
GCATCTTGGAAAGACGGTCTACAAGCGCTTCGAGCGCTACCTGATGATCATCGGCATTGGGTATGCGATGCATCTTCAGCAGCTCAGCCTCAGCTGGCTCCTTGAGCTCCCTCCAGAGCGCCTCGCGCGGGCCACCAGCGTCGACGCTCTCCAGCACATCGGCATGGTGCTTATCGTCGCCGAATCCTTGGTGCTGATCCTGCGCAACAAGCGGCTCTACCTTTCGGTCATCGCCATACTGTCCGGCCTGGCCATTTTCAGTGCGCCCTTCATCTGGGGCGCCGACGTGAGCGCCTTCCCGACGCCCGTTGCGGCATGGATCAACAGCACGACGGGATCTATCTTTCCCCTCGTTCCGTGGTGCGGCTTCCTCTTCGCCGGCATTCTGACCGCTCGTTTTGTGCAAACGCGGCGCCTCAAGAAGCCGGGGCTGATGCAGCTCTTTGTGCCTCTTGCGCTCATCTCCGCCGGGTTGATCATCTTTGGCGACCGCATGGCTCACGCGTCCTTCGACCCGTTCCCAGAGCACAACTTCTGGAAGGCCAGCCCCTGGTTCTTCTTCATCCGCGTCGGCGGCGTCCTCGGTTTGTTGGCGGTGCTTTGCCTCGTCGAATCACTCCTTGTGAAACGCATGCAGGCCAAGAAGACGAAGATGCCGGTGGTCCGCTTCGTCCAGGTCATCGGTACACAGACCCTCGTGCTCTACGTTGCGCATCTCATGTTGCTCTACGGAACGGGTGTCACCCCCGGCGTCAACGGCAGCTTTCATCGTGGTCTAGAGCTGTTCCCAGCGATCGCGCTCGTTGGACTCTTCTTCGCCGCGATGGGCCTTCTGGCCTACCTTTGGAACTGGACGAAAACTCATCATCTCGTCTGGTTTGAGCGAATTCGCTACACGGTCACGTTCGTCGTCATCGCGCTCATCCTGTTGACATAGTCACCATCGGACGCGTGAAGAGAGACGCCCTGCCCATCGATGCGGAGCTGCCAGCGATGATGGCGGCCCTTCGAGAAGCGCGGAGCCTCGTCGTCAGCGCCGAGCCCGGCGCTGGCAAGACGACGCGACTTCCGCCGGCGATGCTCGACGAGATCGATGGCCAGATCTTGGTCGTTGAGCCGCGCCGGCTGGCAGCTCGACTGGCCTGTGAGCGGGTGGCGCACGAGCTCGGCGAGGAGGTCGGCGAGCGTGTCGGATACCAGGTTCGTTTCGACAAGAAGACGAGCCCGAAGACGCGCCTGATCTTCATGACCGAAGGCATTTTGATTCGCCGCCTGGCTTCCGACTCGTCTCTTCGTGGCGTCGGGGCGGTTGTCTTTGACGAGGTCCACGAGCGGCATCTTCAAGGAGACCTCGCCCTCGCGATGGTGGCGAAGCTCCAGGCGGCGCGACGGGCGCGCGGAGAAGAGCTCTTCATTGTGGCGATGAGCGCCACCCTCGATGCGAAGCCGCTCTCGTCGTTTCTCAACGCCCCGTACAAGCACGTGAGCGGCCGCGTGTTTCCCGTCGACGTCGAATACGCCCACGCTGGCGATGAGCGCGACCTCGATGGTCGGGTCGCGGAGGCGCTCTCCGGGGTGCTCCGCTCCGAAGACGAAGGCGACGTCCTTGTCTTTCTTCCCGGCGCCGCGGAGATTCGACGAGCTGGCGCACGCTGCAGTGCGGCGTGCAAACGTCACGGCATCGAGCTGACGACGTTGCATGGCGACCTCAACGCCAAAGAGCAGAGTCGCGTCGTCGGCGCGTCCACCACGCGCAAGGTTGTTCTTTCCACTAACGTGGCGGAGAGCTCCGTCACCCTCCCCGGCGTCACCACCGTCATCGACTCCGGCCTCGTCCGGCGCGCCTCCTTTTCGCCATGGACCGGCCTGCCAACGCTCCGCGTCGAGCGTATCAGCCAGGCCTCCGCGATTCAGCGAGCGGGTCGCGCTGGACGCGTTCGTCCAGGTCGGGCCATCCGCCTTTTTACGAAGCACGACTTCGAACGGCGAGATGCGCACGAGACACCAGAGATCGCACGCCTCGACCTAAGCGAACTTGTGCTTCTCTTGCGTGCGGAGGGTCACGACCCCTTTAGTTTTGACTACTTTGAGGCGCCACCGCCGCGAGCCCTCGAGTCAGCGGAGGCGCTACTTCGGCGGCTCGGAGCCCTCGGCGATGAAGGGATCAGCGAGGATGGGCGACGCCTGCTGCGTCTGCCTGTGCACCCGCGCCTCGGTCGTCTCGTGTTGTCGGGGATCGAGCGTTCCGTGGGCTCTCGAGCCTGCCTCGTAGCCGCGCTTCTCGGCGAACGGAATCTCCTCAGAGAGACGCGGGACCGCTCGGGCACCGCGGACGTTCTCGTCGAACTGGAAGCCTTCGAAACAGCCGAGGCGGAACGACTCAGGGACCGCGAAATGCAAGCACGCGGCCTCGATGTGGGCGTCTATCGCAACGTAGGGCGCGTCACTCGCCAGCTTCAACGTAGCGCGCGTACAGG
This sequence comes from Polyangiales bacterium, assembly GCA_047619315.1. GTDB lineage: Bacteria > Myxococcota_A > Polyangia > Polyangiales > Houyiibacteriaceae > JBCCRV01. The sequence goes on along the minus strand of JBLHKB010000278.1, from coordinate 6,411 downwards.
CGATGTTCAGAGCTCGCTCTGGGACGAGGACGAAGCGCTGCGCTCCGCCATCGCTCTTGCCTTTCCCGATCGAATCGGGCGACGGGAAGGAAGACGGGTCGTCTTCGCCGGCGGCGGCAGCGGGGAGCTCGACGAGTCGAGCGTGGTGCGCGAGGGCGAGTTCGTCGTCGCGGTGCGCGTTCAAGACCGGAGCGAGCGCGGTGGGCGTGGAAAAACACGCGTACGCTCAGCCTGTGAGCTGAGCGGTGAGATGATGCTTGACCTCTTTGGCGATGCCATTGAGACGACAAGCGAGGTGCGCTTCGACCGCGCCACGGAGCAGGTCGAGAGCGCCGAAGCCCTCGTGTACGACGGGCTTGTTCTCGACGAGAGCGTTCGTCGAGATGGGTATGGCGATGCCGTCGCACGCTGCCTCGCCGGCGCGGCCATCGAAGCCGGGCTCAGCCGCTTCTTCGACATGGACGCCGTGGAGCTTCTCGAGCGAAGAGCGCGCTTTGCCGTGGAGGCGGGCCTCGATCTGGAGCTCGACGAAGAGTGGCGGACAAACGCGCTGACCAGCCTTTGTGTAGACCGGCGAAGTTTCGCGGACCTGCGCGGCGCGTCCATCGTCGATGCCATGCGCGCCATGCTGCATCCGAAGAAGCTCGCGCGGTTGTCCAACTATGCGCCGGAGCACGTCTCATTGCCGGGTCGGCGCCGCGTGGACGTGCACTACGAGGTCGACCGGCCCCCGTGGATCGCGTCTCGTCTTCAAGATTTCTTTGGGCTCGCGAGTGGCCCGAAGGCAGGCTCGATTCCGCTGGTGCTGCATCTTCTCGCACCGAACCGGCGGGCCGTACAAATCACAACAGACCTAAGCGGGTTCTGGGAACGTCACTATCCCGCGCTACGACGCCAGCTTTCGCGTCGCTACCCACGCCATGACTGGCGAGAGGATCCACTCGGGAAAGGATGAATCTGCGTAGGCGGGTGGCGTACGATCACGGCGTGCTAAGGGTGACCGTTTCGCAGTTCTCGGGATTCGATCTGACCTGAGTAGAGGCGAACAAGTCTAGGATGCGGCGGCGAGGGCCGTGTGTTTGGAGTCGAGGTAATCCAAGAACGGGCTTCCTGAGCCGGTCCACTCGACGCCGATCTCTCCTTCGGCCACACGCTGCACGACGGCGTCCGCGTGATAGCCGTTGTGGACGACGCGAATAGGCTGACCGACCTTGAGATTGAGCGATGTGTCCAGACGCATGCCGCTTGGGCTGGCGTCGATGAGCTGCGCCTCCGAGGGCGTCTCTCCTACGACGATCTTGCAGGGGAGCTCAACGCGGAAGCGTTCGTGCGCGCGAATGTAATTAGCGAGGGGACCTGGAAGACGTTTCTCGTCCTCCGGCGCTGTGCGTCGTCGCGCGGCACGGATTCGCGGAACGTCGGCGCTCAGGATGACTTCAGAGATCGCGCGGCACTGGGTGGCGAAGGACCCCGTGGGGTGGTCGAGCAAGAAGGGACGGCGGCGAGTGACGGACTGATGAACGCGGCTGTCGCGCCGGATGTTCGCCAGCACGGGAACCGAGAGACCCAAGAAGTCGTGGAACATCGCGGCGACGGAATGGATCGCGCGTTGTTGTCCGTCCTGGTCGATGAGGTTTCCGATGATGCTCGCCTGAAAAGAAGAGACGCAGTTCGCGAGGGCGTCCGCGAACACGGCGTCGCTCTCGCGAACTCGAGCGATGACCTCATCGACGCGCTCCGTCTCACTTCCGCTTGTCGCGCTCTCGAGGAGCTCGCGTTCGCGATGACAGATGGCGCTTTTGCGAAGGCTACGAAAGAGCGCGCTCTTCAAGAATGCGTACGCGTTCTGCATGGAGGTGAGCTGCGGCGCGACGACAACGAGGCGGAGGTCCGCCATGTCGTAGAAGTCGACGGCGTCGTACCCAGTCCCAGCACCGCAGTCGACAATGACGACATCGGCGTCGATCGCCGCGATGTGCCGAATGAGCTTCATCTTACGCCCGTGACCAATATTGGCTGCCCCGACGACGGCGCCGCTGCCTGGAACGAGGGCGACGCGAGGGGCAATCGTTGGCACCACGGCCTGCTCGAGGCTTGAGATGCGGCCTTCGACGAGGGCCTGCAGAGTGTAGCCTGGGCGGTCGACGCCGAAGAGCGTGTGCTGATTCGCAGAGCCGAGGTCTGCATCGACGACCACGACGCGTTGTCCTGTTCGAGCGAGAGCGATCGCGAGGTTCGCGGCGACGACACTTTTACCGACGCCGCCCTTCCCACCCGCGATGGCAACCGTGACCGCTGTTCTTTTCACGTGCGCCATGGGGGTTCCTATCGACAGCGATTCGTTAGAATTGAGCGGCCACGGAGATAAAGTTCTGCTTGGGTGCTCCGCGAACGGAGTGTTGATCGGCGAATAGAGTTAGGCGGCGTGCTGCTTCCGGCGAGCGACCTCTGCGGCGTCGGTGTTGTCCCAGGCGTCCGTCTCTTTTCGGGAGCGCTTGTCGCGGTAGAGCGCAGCGTCGGCCTCGCGCAGCATCTCTGGGAAAGACGCGCCTGGACGCCATGCTGCGCACCCGACGCTGGTTCCAAGGACGCCATAGGGGAAGGCGCGTTCGGCGATGGAGCGGCGGATTCGTGATGCGACTCGTCGGGCTCCTGTCACATCTGTGCCCGGTAGAAGGATGACGAACTCATCGCCCCCTTGGCGAGCGAGGTAGTCGGTGTCCCGTAGCTCTTCGCTGCCGGCTTGCGCCAGCTCGACGATCGCGCGGTCGCCGGCTTCGTGGCCATGTTCGTCGTTGATCGCTTTGAGTCCATCGAGGTCGAGCACCAGGACGGCGAGAGGTTCACCACTGCGGCGTGCTCTCGCCAGTTCTCTGACGGCCGCGGCCTCAAGCCCTCGGCGGTTCCCCACGCCGGTCAACGCATCGCGGTCCGCCGCATTTCGAAGGCGCTCAACTTCACCCGCACGAGAGAGAAGAGCACGGACGAGCTCACGATATGGCGAAATCGACTCGCCGGCTGCCGCGCAGAGGGAATCGAGTTCGCGAAATGCCGCGTTGCTGTCCTCTGCTTGAGCAAGTTGGGTCAGAGCTTGGACGATTGAGTCTACGGGGGCGTTCATACAGTTCCTATTGTTGAGACGTTGGACATCAATGCACCGGGCGTGCCGGCTCTGATCCCCTCAGGATCCTGGGGTTAGTGGAGACTAGGCGCAAAAAAGCGACATTTTTTTGACGCTGGACCTCAAGGTTCTGACGAGACGTCCGATTCCTATTCCTTGAGGCAGGATGCCACTGGGAGAAACGCTCTCCCCACCCCCGAGCGTAGCTCGAGAGCTCCAACGACGCGCGACGCCGCGTGACTTCATCCTAGATGGCTCCTTCACGAGCCTTCTCCAACCGTGTCGCTTTGCGACTCTCTGTCTAGGGCACTTCCGGGTGCCACCAAGACTTTCGGATGGTGGGATGCGGACCTTTAGCGGTGTTCAACATTTTTTCACAAACGAACCAAACAAGTCACGCCACGGATGGCGCGACTCCCATCTCAAGGAAGAGAAAATATCATGATCTCCATCAACACCAACGTCGGCTCCATGAACGCCCAGCGTAACCTTTCGAAGAGCGGTGCCGCACTCAACACAAGCTTTGAACGACTCTCTAGCGGTCTTCGAATCAACCGAGCAGGCGATGACGCTGCTGGACTCGCGATTTCTGAAGACATGAAGGCGCAGATTCGCTCCATGGGGCAGGCTGAGCGCAACTCAAACGACGGTATCTCTCTCCTGCAGACTGCGGAAGGTTCGCTCTCCGAGGTCGGCGGAATCTTGGGCCGTATGCGAGAACTCGCCACGCAGTCCGCTTCGGGAACGCTCGATGCTACACAGCGAGGCTACGTCGACGAGGAGTTCCAAGCTCTCGCGACGGAAATCGACCGAATCAGTGCTGTGACTGAGTTCAATGGTACGGCGCTCCTCGACGGCACCGCCAATGTCGATCTTCAGGTCGGCATCAACAACACCGCCAATGACCGGATCAATGTCACCATCGCCGCGATGGACACCGCGGGTCTCGGCATCGGCGCCTCCGATGTTACGACAGCCGGCACTGCACAGACGGCTATCGACTCACTCGACGCCGCCATCGAAATCGTGTCCGGCCAGCGTGCCAACATCGGTTCGACGGAAAATCGTCTCCAGGTCACCGTCTCCAACCTTGCCAGCGCTCGAGAGAACCTCTCCGCCTCGAACAGTCGAATCCGCGACGTCGATGTGGCGAGCGAGACCGCAGCGCTCACTCGAAACAACATCCTCCAGCAGGCCGGCGTTTCCATCTTGGCCCAGGCCAATCAGGCTCCCCAGTTGGCGCTTTCGCTCCTCTAATCGCGCTAGGACGCTTGTGAGCCCGCTCCTTCTGGGAGTGGGCTTCTTGCGTTTCCGATGGGCCGCGCGCTTGGAGTTTTTGTCGTGGGAATGCGGAGGGAGCTCGCATGTGTTTCGCGTCATGTGCGCAAAACTCTCGCATTCTTGAGCATCGTTGTGGTGGCCGGGTGGTTTTCTGGCTCGACTCTCGAGGCGCAGAACGCGAACGCCCTCGCCGGGTTTCAGCGAGCTCTTCGCCACGCAGGAGATCGACCTGTTCGTGTGGGCGTCTACGGCGCCTCGCACACCGCATCCGATGAATACACGCGGGTGCTTCGCTCATCGCTTCAGCGCCGCTTCGGCGATGGAGGTGTAGGCTGGGTGCTTCCGAGCACACCTTTCGTTTTCTACGAGCGAGCGGGCATCGAGCTCTTCGGAACAGGCTGGGATGGGCTCCGTGTTCGTGGAAGGGAGCGGCGGCGCGACGACTACGGGTTGGCCGGCTTCGCCCTCAACACAGAACGCGGCGCGAACAGCCGAGTGCGGCTGCCTTCGCACAACACGCAAGAATTGAAGATCTCTTACCTTCAACAGCCTGGTGGGGGTCTCGTTCATGTTTCGTGGGGTAGCGAGAGCCGCATCGTCGACACCGATGGCCCGCGAGAGACCACCAGCGTCACCCTGAGCGAGTCTCTCGGCGACGTGCGGGAGCTGACTCTCGTCGCGACGGGAAGAGTCCGTGTGTTTGGACTCGACATGACTCGGGCGGCGGGCGTGACCGTCGATGCTTTTGGCGTCCCCGGTACGCGGGCGGGTGACCAGCTGCCTTGGCGCGAGCGTTCCCTGGCGCAGAGTCTGCGCACCCGGCCCTTCGATCTCGTGATTTTGGCCTATGGCACGAACGAGAGCGCGCGACGTGAGCGCCCTTCGGAGCGTGATTCGCTGCAGCGCGTGGTCCGCGGATGGAGGGCTCGTTCGCCAGACGCCTCGTGTCTGCTTCTGGGGCCTGGCGAGTGGCCTCGCTATCGACGTGGCCAGTGGCGCCCTCGTCCTCGCACTCTTGAGGTCATCGCTGAACAGCGGCGCGTCGCCGCAGAAGAAGGCTGCGCGTTCTTTGATGTGTACGCCTGGATGGGCGGCGAGGGTTCGATGTCACGCTGGGTCGAGGTGGGTCTCGCCGAAAGCGACCACGTGCATTTCACGCGCCGGGGCTATGCGCGACTTGGGCGAGCGCTCTATGAATTCTTGATGGACGGAGCGTAGCGGGAGATCAGAACCAGCATCAGGATCAGCGCCGCTGAAAGGCGATGACATTGGGGAGATCCCACATGCCTTGGTTGTCGTCGTTCTCGTTGAAGCCGTCCTCATAGCTGCCGACGGCGCGAACGTTCTCGCCCTCCGCACGAACGAGGAGCGTCGCTTCGGGCCCGCCTTCAAGGTAGATCATTCCACGCAGGCCTAGCTCCGGCGCTGCGAGCATTCGGCTGAGCACCTCCATGCGATACGGCGTCCGAGTGTGCATAAAGACGGCGCGGCCTGCGGAGTCTATGCCGAGGCCGGCGGCGCTATAACGCATATTGTTGCGCCACGGGACCGCGCGACCGCGGCAATCGAGCAAAGGGTATGCCTGCAACACGTTGGTGTAGTCGCGAGCAAAAGATTCGATGGTGTGTGGGCAGCCTCCTCGTCCTCGAGGTCCGCCGCCGATGCCCATAAAGGGAGCGCCTTCAGAGCGTGGGGCAAAGCCCAGCAGCCCGCGGTAGCGGGTCACCACGCGTCTGCTTACGACCTCGCCATCTTGGATCATGTGCCCAACGCTTCGCCCGTTCGGCAGAAACATGCCTGCGTTCGTCACTCCTTGCAGGTTCTCGTCACGCATCCACTCTTCCGCGGTGCGGCGAGCTCCGTGACGCGCCTCCGTCAAAAAGCGCAGCCGGTAGCGACGCATGTCAACGCGTACCAGGGTGATGACCCCATCTCCGTAGGGGAGCGGACGCTGGGCGCTGGCTTGGACATGCTGGACAATGACCCCCGCCTCTTCTTGAGCTCCGGCT
>JBLHKB010000277.1:0-8897 GCA_047619315.1 Polyangiales bacterium | reverse complement strand
GCCTTGGGGAGGACAGCGACGTGCTGGGCTGGTCAGGCGAAGGAGGAAGAGCCGGCGTAGATAGCGCCAAGTCCAAGCTGCTCTTCAATGCGAAGAAGCTGGTTGTACTTCGCGACACGCTCCGAACGTGAAGCCGAGCCTGTCTTGATCTGCCCCGCGCTCGTGCCGACGGCGAGGTCCGCGATGAACGTGTCCGATGTCTCTCCGCTTCGATGGGAGATCACCGAGGCGTAGCCGTTGAGTTCGCCGAGGCGAATGGCGTCCAGGGTCTCGGTGATGCTACCGATTTGGTTGACCTTGATGAGAATCGCGTTGGCGACGTCTTCGGTGATACCCCTCTTGAGGCGCTCCACGTTCGTCACGAAGAGGTCATCGCCGACGAGCTGGCAGTCATCAGCCAAGGAGTCCGTCATCACCTTCCAGCCGGCCCAGTCGTTTTCATCGCAGCCATCTTCGATGGAGATGATCGGGTACTTCTCGCAGTACGACTCGTAAGCCGCGACCAGCTCTCCAGCGTCGTGGGGCTTGCCGTCTAAGGTGTAGACGCCGTCCGTGTAGAACTCGCTCGCCGCGCAGTCGAGGGCGATAGAGATATCTTCGCCCGGCCTGTAGCCCGCAGCCTCAATGGCCTTGGTGATGAACGCCAGCGCGTCCTCGTTTTTTCCGAGACGCGGAGCAAATCCGCCCTCGTCTCCCACGCTCGTCGCGTGACCTTCCTCGGCGAGGAGGCGCTTGAGATGGTGAAATGTCTCAGCGCCTGCGCGGAGCGCCTCGCTGAACGTAGGCAGGCCGATGGGCACAACCATGAACTCCTGAATCTCGAGGCCGTTGTCGGCATGCGAGCCGCCGTTGATGATGTTCATCAGAGGCGTCGGCAAAATGCGCGCTTGGGCTCCGCCAATGTAACGCCAGAGGGGCAAGCCCACTGCGTGGGAAGCGGCCCGGGCCGCTGCCATCGAGACGCCAAGAATCGCGTTCGCGCCGAGGACCGATTTTGTCGGAGTGCCGTCGAGCTGAACCATCGCGAAGTCGAGAGCCGTCTGGTCGAGCGCGTCGCGACCGAGCACCTCCGGGGCGAGGGCGTCGCGCACGTTTGCGACGGCCTTTTTTACACCCTTGCCGAGGTAGCGTGCTTTGTCGCCGTCCCGAAGCTCATGCGCTTCATGTTCGCCGGTGGAGGCGCCAGAAGGAACAGCCGCTCGGCCGAGGGCCCCGCAAGCAAGTTCGACATCGACTTCCACCGTGGGATTGCCACGTGAGTCCAGAATTTCGCGAGCCCCTACACGAACGATTTCGGTCATGGCGTTGGCGATAGCAGCCCTACGGGACGCGTCAACGAAGGGAGACGGCGGGTCCGAGCTACACCGCCCGAATCCGCTCCCTGGCCATCTCCCATGCCAAGAATTCGGGAGTCCGCCCTTCCCGCACCGCGCGCTTTAGGAGGAGCGTCGTCGTGGTCTTAAGTCCATCGATTAGCGCTTCCCGGGCAGGCATGTCGAGGCTCATGACCGTCTCGCCGATCCCGTCGATCACGGCGCCGGCGGAGGCGAGCACATCCGGAACGTGGTGAATGCCGCGTTCTGCCAGAATCGGCGCAACGTGGAGTGTCGCGAGCACATTGTTCGCAGCTCCACAAATTCCGAACGCTGGTGTTTGGCGAGCGAGGGCCTCGGTGATGACATGACCCGTCGCGCAGGGAACGAGGACGTCCACGTCCGCCAGTAGAATCGCGTCGGCCGGTAGAACACGGGCGCCAGTCGCCGCTGCGCATCGCTGGGCGCGTTCGGGGTCGAGGTCCGCGACAAAAAGTTCCGCTCCATCATGAGCGAGCGCTTGGGCGACGGCGGTTCCAATGCTGCCGCACCCTTGTACAGCGACACGAAGGCCTTTCATTCGGCGCCCTCTTGTTTCGACAAGAGCCTCCAGACAGCGGAGGGCTCCACGGGCAACGGACGCCGAAAGATCGGTGCTGTTGGTGTGCACGTACTTCGTTCTCCGAGCCATGGCCTGAAGGTCCGTGTCGCTCGTGCCGAGGTCGCCGGCGCAGCGGTAGAGGCCTTGGAGCTCTTCGACACGTTCACCTAGGATCTCAAACGCACGTTCTCGTTCCTCGAGGTGACCCGCCAAGACCACGGTCTTGCCGCCCCCCGCGTTCAAGCCCGCGAGGGCGCACTTGATGCTCATCGCGCGAGAGAGACGTCGGGCATCGGCGAGCGCGGCTTCGGTACTCTCGTACGTCCAGGTTCGGACGCCACCGGCGGCGGGACCAAGGCGGAGGTCGTCGATGCAAAGGATCGCGCGCAAGCCGCTCGCCTCATCCTTGAAGAAGAACGCCCTGGAGGCGTCTCCCATGTCATCGAATACGTCCACGTTCATGCCGTGATCATCAGCGATTCCGCCTTGGCTGCAAACGACAAAGCGAGGGCTGGATGAAATAGAACGTATCCGGGGCGGTTGGCGTGTTGACGAAAACGCGGGAGCGAAAGCTCCGTCGCGCTCGCGAAAACGGGGCACCTCAAGGAAGCCGTTTTTTTGACTACTTTTTCCACAATTTTGCGGCAGTGCGAGTTGCCGCCAAGCTGCTAGGGTGCGCGCGCGATGCGGACTTTCCTCTTTATTCCCTGGTTCAAATTCGAAGCCATCGAGATTCCGCTTCTGTACCTCGCGGGTGCAGTCTTCGCGGGGTGCGCCCTCGCGGCGGCCAATCCCAAGTGGCGACAGCAGGCGATGTCGACGGCGCTCTTCGCCGCTGGCATGTCTCTCATCGCGCTCTGGAAGGGTTTCGACCCAGTTCCGATCCAGCCCTTCGGCATCCTCGTCGCGACTGGAGTCGTCCTCGGCACCAAACTCGCGGAGTGGTACGCGAAGCGTCTCGACATCGATCCCCACATTTTGTCGGACTTTGCGACGCACGTCGTGTTCATCGGTTTTATCTTCGCCATTCTGCTGAACGCGGTCTTCTACGAGACCGATGACCTTCTCGCGTTCTTCCAGGACCCCACGAACAACTTGAAGTGGATGGGTCTTTCTAGCTACGGCGGCTTCGTTGGCGCCATCATAGGCGTCTGGGTCTGGCGGAAACGACGGAAAATGCCCGCTTGGGCCCTCGCAGACGCGGTCGGATTCGCATTCCCCTTGGGCTGGATGTTCGGTCGCTCAGGCTGCTTCGTGGTCCATGACCACCCCGGTGCTGAGACCGACTTCTTCCTCGCGGTCGACAACTACAACAACAGTGGCGTCGCGCGGCATGACCTCGGCTTCTACGAGGTCATCTACGCCACAGTTATAATGGTCATTTTCCTGGTGATCCTTCGCGTCTACCCCAGAGAGAAACGCCCTATGGGGCTTTGGGTGGGCTTGATGCCACTCCTCTACACCCCTGGTCGTTTCATGCTGGATTTCCTGCGTATCCAAGACCAGGCCGGAGCCGACGTACGCTTTAGCGGGCTGACTCCAGCCCAGTATGCGTCGATTGCCATGTTCATCATGGCCATCGGACTGCTCATTCACATATTCAAGAATCCCAAGTGGCACATCCCGGACCGGATGCGTCTCTCTCTTCGGCAGGCCGGCGAGAAGAAGTCTGAACCCGACGCAGATGTGGAAGACGCGGATGATTCCATGAAGACAGACGACAAACCCTCCGCATCCGCGAAGCGTCGCAAGACGAAGAAGAAGCGCTAGAGCCGAGGTCTGGTGACCTTCGCGGCCTGAGCATGCTCTCTGCTATGCTCGGGCGTGGCGCAGCCCATCGCAGCCCGGATGAGTGGGTCGGCCCGGAGCTTCTTCGTGGGCGCTGGGCTTTCGCTCATGTTCCATGCGTTGCTCGCGGCGTTCCTCGTTGGCGTGCCTCAGTACGCGCGTGATTCCTTTGCATCTCCTACGGCTTGGGATTCACTTCCCTTGGCAGAAGCCTGGCCCGGTGAGGCGGAGCTCGCGCGCCCAACAGAACGTAATTCTGTACCCGTGGAGCTCGGCGGAGTGGCGAGTCGCGCAAACGTGCACAACGCGAGTAACGCGGCAGGAGGCGACGGCCGCGGCAGCGTCGACATCACGTTTTTGGTGAGTCGAACACACGACGCTCATCTTCAAGACTCCCCACTCACCGCGAGTGATCGCAGTCAGATTCAGCGCATTCGCACGAGCTCAAGTCGCGCCTCCTATGAAAACCGGCGCTCGACGCCAAACCCCAACGACCAGCCCTTCCTCGCGACCGGCACCGGACGAACACGTCAGCGCAGGGTTCCGTCCCGAGCCGCCGTACAAGAGGGAGCGCTCTTCGCCACCCAAGCGTCCCAAGAAGGCAGCGCGCCGAACTCACAGGCGTCGGCGGGCCAAGAAGCAGGCGACGAAGCGGACGAAGGTAGGAGCGACCGGGTCGCCGCCGGCAGCACTCGCTCGGCCCAGGCCGGAGCAGCCCCCTCCCCTGGTCGCGGCGTCGCGGGGGGCCGTGGCAGCCGAGAGTCTCCGCGCGCCGATGTGGCCACGGGGCGCCCGCATGTCGATGAAGGTCCCGCGGCTACCCTTGCCCAGACATCCGCACGCCCCAGCGACAACCAAGACGCCGAGCAGCTCGCCAGGCTCTTGGTGCAGAGCACTGTGGAAGCGAGCCGGCGTCGCGGCGAAGGCCTCGGACGAGGTGGCCAAGCTGGCTTAGGAGCGGCGGGCGAAGGCCAAGATGACGTCGAAGGCGGAGCCGCTCGCCCGCACCAACCCGGCCGAGGAGCTGACGGCTTGGACACATCGAGCCGGCGCTACCAGGGCTGGTACTTGCGCGCTCGCCGCCAGGTCGAGAACGCTCTCGTGTTCCCGCGAGCACGAATGATCGCGATGGACCAAGGGCTCGTCGTGTATCGACTCGTCGTCAATCGCCGTGGCGAGCTGGCGAGTCGGCCTCGCCGAATGCGTTCAAGTGGCTTCTCGGACATGGACCAAGCGGCACTCCAGGCGATCGTTCAAAGTGCACCTTTCGGCGCAATTCCGGCACAAATCGCGCCTGGCGCCACCAGCCTGAGCATCGATATGACCGTCGAATTCGCCAACCCGATGATTCATTAGGCGAAACCGCGTTTTTGGGGACGGTCAGACCAGCGCCCCTTCGTTCGCCGGGTGGCCGGAAGGCGCTGGCCACGGTACATTTTCTCTGTGAACAGACTTCGAGCCTTTTCCTTGAGTGCCCTCGCTCTTTGCCTTGCCTGCGGGCCAGGTGGAGATCTCACCATCGATCCTCTCCCATCGCAAAACGTCATGGTGGGGGAGACGCTGAGAATGCCGATTTCCGTCAGCGGCGGAGGTAACCTCATCTTTGGCTTCGAAGGTCCCGAGGATGTACCGGCGTTCAACCGAACCGCCAGCATCAGCGGCTCCGCGAGCGCCGGCGGCGAGTTTCGCTGGACTCCCCTCGCCAGCCACGTCGGAGCCCACGAGGTGATCATCCAGCTCCTCGACGGCGGAGATGTCGTCGACTCCACCCCTGTTGTGATCAACGTGACCTCGTCGACGGACGCCGCGCCAACGTTTATCCGTCCGGGTCCGGGCAACGCCTATGACCTCGCGCAAGACCCCTGTGTGCGCTTCGACATCGAAGTTCGCGACGACGACACATCCAACGTGGACATCGAAGCACGGACTGCGCTTCCAGAAGGCGCAGAGGTCACTCAGACCGACGCCAAACGTGCGGAGTTCGAGTGGTGTCCATCGGACAGCCAGGCGGGGACCGCAGAGCGCTGGACGATTCCACTCGTCGCAAACGACGGCACGCACGAGACTCCACTCGACTACATTGTTGTGCTTCGCGGAGAGGTCCGGGACGACTGCCCAGGAGACGCGCCAAACGTCACCGTGGTGTCGCCAGCAGACGGCGGACGCATCACCAGCTCCAGTGGCTGGGAAGTTCGCGCCAACGTCACGGACGACATGGACCTGCGCGACGCGCCGCTCCTCTTCTATACGACGAGCCGCCCAGACGACCTGGTGCGTCCAGACATCACCGAGTTCGAACAGCTGGTCATGCGGCCACGCTCTGGAGAGTGGAGCGCTCGCGTTCCCTCGGTCCAAGGCGATGAGGGCGACAGCCAGACCTTCTACTTCGTCGTCAGCGCGACGGACAACGACGACCCCACGGGCAGCGCGTGTGACCATCGTACGGATTCCCAGGTTATCGAGTTCGAAGCCGTGATCGGCTCCGGTGGCGGCGACCTTGGAGAATGTGAATCTTGCTCCACAAACGCAGACTGCAGCGAAGGGCGCTGTGCTCAGACCGCCGACGGCGGCCTCTGTGTCGCCGACTGCAGCGAGAACGAATGTGTGAATGGCTCCTGTGGCGCAACACCCACTACGGACGGCGCGGTACTTGCTGGATGCGGACCCGTGGAAGACATCTGCGTGGGCGTAGGCGGCTATATGTGCATGGGTGACGACGGACGTGAGGACGACGACACGTCCGCTCAGGCCACGCTCTATAGCGGGCTGATCACCGACGGTGAGGCGTGCGTGAACGACCCCGACTTCTTCCGGATCCCCGTCGACACCAACGACAGAATCACGGTTCGTCTCTTCGGCTTCAACCACGACGACGGCGACCTCGACCTCGAACTACTAGACTCCTCTGGAACGGCGCTCGCAAGCAGCGCGAGCACCGAGAACGAAGAGTTGATCGAGTATTGTTTCGGAGCGTCGACGACGGCGTTCGCGCGGGTGTTCGGCTACGATGGCGACGCCAACGAATATAGCCTCGAAGTCAACTCCGCGTCGGGAAGCGCGTGCTGCATTCCAGACGCTTTTGAAGACAACAACACACGCGAGGACGCGAGCACGCTGGCACTTTCGAGCAGCGTTGCCGGCTCGGTTTGTCCCGGGGACATCGACTACTTCAGCTTCTCCGTGACGTCACCGGCGCAGCTCGACATCACGCTCAACATTGTCACGGCAGGTGAAGACCTTGACGTTCGACTCCTCTCTCCAGGCGGCACAACCATTGCGACCTCCATCGCGCGGGGCTCCATGGAGACGATATCGCAGCGAGTCACCGAGGCCGGCACGTACATGGTGGCCATCGATGGCTTCCAGATGGACACATCGAACTACATGCTCACCGTCGACGAGGCCATGACCAGTGGATGCGCGACGAGTCTCGAATGTCCACTCGATCAGGTCTGCAGCGATGACGGAACGTGCACAAGCCGCGTGTGTCAGTTCACATTCTCCTGCCCCGCAAACTACGGCTGTCCAACACCGGGTCCAGGAACGGAAAGCGAATGCGGGTCCCCATGCGCGCGCAACGGTGATTGCCGTGCTCTTGAGGCCTGCAAGTGGTTCCCCCAGGGCCGCTTCTGCGCCAAGCGCGGTGGCGGCAGCGATGGTGACACATGTTCGGACTTCTCGGACTGCGGCGGGCAGAGCAGCTGCCTCGACTGGCCCGGCGGCCTCTGCGCTCGCGCGGGCTGCACCAGCAACTCGGACTGTGCGACGGGCAGCTTCTGCTTCGAGGACAACACCGGCGAAAACGTCTGTGCGCCCAACTGCACCGAATCCGACACTCAATGTCGCCCCTCGGGCTATGACTGCTCGCTCGAGCCCACCCTTGGCGGCTCCCTCGAGTTCCTCTGCATTCCGGAATGAACATGCCGTTTCGAACGACCTTCCAAACGACACTGACGCTTCTAGTGCTCTCGCTGGCACTTGCGTCGTGCGCCGAGAACACCCCCATCTTCCAGCCCGTGCTGCCCATCATCTTGGACATCGACTCGTCCGTCCCGATGGTCACGGGCACGACCCTGCGCGTCAGCGTCGCGAACCTTGACGCCTTGGGCGAAGCCGCTGTGCTCGTCATCGATGGGACGACGCTGAATGCCGAGAGCGTGGAAGGCGGCGAAGCTATCTTCTTGTTGACCTCGCGTGTGATCGGCTCCTTTGGCGAAGGCGTTCACAACGTGGATGTCGTGATCCGAAATGAAGATGTTGAGAGTGAACCCTTCCCCTTCCTTTTGGACATCGTCACGGTCCTGCCGATTCGGCTCGACTTGAACGTCGACGAGATCGTGCATTGGAACGACGAGATCTTTCTTGAAGGCGATGGCTTTCTAGAGCTCGACGAAGGCACTGTGACGGCGGTCTTTTCTGGTGAGTTCGAGCTCGAGGGCGGCGTCCGAGCGCCAGTGAGCGGCGAACTTCCAGTACGGCAGGCGGAGCGTGGCGATCGACGGCGCGGCGTCGTGCTCCTGAGCACCGACCTCGGCAGCGTCCGGCCTGGCACCTTTCAGGGAGAGATCTACCTTCGAAGTGAAGTGACGGGGACGCCTCGGAGTGAGAGCGTTGACCGGGATATTCTGCTCGAGGTTGAGCCGACGATTTTCACAGGTCTTTCACCAGAGATCGCCAGCCTTGAGTCCATCGTCAGCCTTCGCGGAGCTGGGTTCTTGGGCGGCGAATTCGGAGGGGATGGTCTGACTTTGATTCGCATCGATGGTAGCTTCACGCCAAGCGATGGGAGCGGGCGCTCTTTTACCGAAGACCTCATCTTGTCGTGGCGCTCCAACGAAGAGCTCCAGCTGGCGCTCTTCTCGGAGAACACCGGCGACTCACTCATCAGTGAGCTCTTTGGCACCGGGCGAGGCGTTCTTGACGCCATGTTTACGCCCATCAACATCCTCGGCCTCGACGAGTACGAGGGTCTCGGCAACACCGCGCGCCTTGAACTTGGTCCCATACGACAGGTCGTCTGGCTACGCTTCCTCCCAGGCTTTTACGCGAGCTTGCCGCTCTTTGGCGTGGCAGCCGCGGCGGGAACACTCGAAGCCCTTATCGCCCGACGCATCGAGTCAATCTACAGCGGCTGGAACGTCGACGTCCGAACAGCGCGGCCCCAGGACACAACCGCCAGCGGCGTTACGGTCATC
>JBLHKB010000276.1:0-8914 GCA_047619315.1 Polyangiales bacterium | reverse complement strand
GTCCGTCTCTTTCCAAATGATGATGGGACCATCGACCTGTCGCTCCAGGTCGCAGGGCAGGGCGGGGTCGTACACACCGTCCTCGTCGGCCTGACACTGCGTCATGGTGTTCTCTTCGATCCAGAGGTTACGACCCGACGAAGTCACCACGTCACCGCCGGCGTTGTGGTGGAAGTTGTTCTGGAATATTAGGATATCTTCGTCTGATCGCCCAGCGCCCTCCACGTCGACTCCGAACTGCGGCGAGGTGCCCTCGATGTGATGGATGTGGTTGTTTTCGATGACAATGTTGTGACCGCCGACCACGGAAACCCCCTGTCGCCGGTTGTGGTGAATATGCGCGTTGCGAATCGTGACGTGTCGCGACGGCTCATCCATCGTCCCCTCTTCTTCGTTTCCGCGTCGCCCCACAATGAGAACGCCATCACCCGTGAGCTCGTGCAGCTCGATGTCCTCGATGAGCACTCGCTCCACCGACGTCCAAGCACAGATGCCATGGCCTTCGTCGTGCGCGGATCCACTGGAATAGTCGTGCTCACTGCGGTCGCCGAGGATCTCGCCGCCACGAATCGTCACGTCGCTGTTCCCGTCCACGTTGATGACACAGTAATTGTGCCGGTCGTTCGGCATCATCTCCAGCACCGCGCCATCCGCGAGCTCAAACGTCATGTCGCCCCGCAGGTCGATTCCCGCGGCGTAGATGTCGTTCGTGAGCTCACCGACAAGGTAGCGACCGGCGGGCAGGATGATCTTGTCGAAGTCATTCTCCGTCGCCCAGACGATGGCCTCGTTCATCCGCGTTCGCGTCTCGATGGGGTCACCGCGCTCGCTCGAGATATTCCAGCGCTCCAGTTCGATGACGTACTCGCGCTCATGGACCGGCGGTAAGTCGGCACTGGGCCGCTCACCTGCTTCCCACGCGCACTCGCCTTCGCCCGGGACAGGCACCACCGCCGAAGCGTCACTGCCCGCGGCATCCGCCGGCGTCGCGCCATCCAGACCGCCAGCATCAAACGGAGCTTCACCGTTGTCGCCGCAGTCGCACGCCACCAGCAAAACCAAAACAAGAAGCCGAGGAGCCATGATTGAAAATATCACGCGCAAGGTACTGTGGCCAAAGTCCATAACGTCTTGCTCGGGCTGTGTGGGTCGAGATCACGTGAGTTTCTGTTGCCCAATGCCGCACTCGGAGACGCTTTACCGACAGATTGTTGGTCTGTTTACGAGTCCGGCGGAATAATCCGAAGGATCGACGCACTTCTGGCATTATGAGCGAGAACCTCGTGCGAGCTTAAGGGAGTGTGCATGCGTCGTTGGCTGATCTTATTTTCCGTAATTATTGGCTGTGGGAGCTCACAAGGGCCCAATGATGATGCCGATGGCGACTCCATCACGAACGCCGACGAAGGCTTCGAGTCCGGCGTCAACACCGACGGGGACGAGTGGGAAGACTGGCTCGACCTCGACACCGATGGCGACGGATTCCTCGACCGCGACGAGGCCGGCGACTCGGATCCGAGCACGCCGCCCGTCGACACCGACGGCGATGGAATGCCCGATTTCCGAGACCTCGACAGCGACAACGACGGCATCCCTGACTGGGCTGTCTTTTCCGCGGACCCAAGCGCGGACAACGATGGCGACGGCATCCCTAACAGCGAAGACGACGACGATGACGGCGACGGCATCCCCGACGTCATCGAAGGCGGCGGCGTCGACCGAGACACCGATGGCGATGGCTTGCCGGACCGCGTCGACAACGACTCGGACAACGACGGCGTCCCGGACGCCACGGAAGGCAACGTCGACACCGACGAAGACGGAACGCCGGATTTCGTCGATACGGACTCCGACAACGATGGGCTCCCGGACGAAGATGAAGACCTCAATGGCAACGGCGTCGTCGATCCCTGCGAACCAGCTTCTGTTTGTGAGAGTGATCGCATCGATCCAGACACGGACGACGACGGTATCGACGACCTCGTGGAGCGCGTCGCCGGCACGGACCCCAGCGACCCTGGAAGCGTTATCCCCGACGGTGATTTCTACTTTGTGCTGCCGTTTGACGGCGAAGAACAGGATGGGCTCTTCGACTTCAACACGCTCGCGCTTCAGAAAGTAGACGTCTTCTTTTCCGTCGACACGACGGGGAGCTTCGGCGAAGAGATCGCGGCGATTCAAGCGAGCATCGATACGCTCATCGTCCCAGGGGTGTCCGCCATCATCGGGGACGCAGCCTTCGGCGTTGGCCGCTTCGAGGACTTCCCCATCGAGCCCTTCGGCACGCCCACAGATGTCCCCTACGAGCTGCTTCAGGCCGTCACTACGGACAGCGCTCTTCTCCGCACCGCCGTTGATGCTCTACCTCCTGCCGCCGGCGGTTTCGACACGCCGGAAGCGGGTATGGAAGCGCTCTACCAGTGGGCGACGGGGTTCGGAATCCCCGAACTCGACTTGGATCCCTTCGCTCCGGGTGACGTCGGCGGCGCAGGCTTCCGCACGGGCGCGCTGCCCATCGTTATTCAGATCACCGACGCCGCGAGTCATGTGCCAGCGGACTACGCCGCCGCCGGAATTACGACCCACGGGCGCGACGCCACCGTCGCCGCCCTCAACGCCAACGCGGTGCGCGTGATCGGTGTGCGCTCTGTGGAAAACGCCGGCGCCGAGGGAGACCCCCGCGCCGAACTTGAAGACCTGGCCCTGGCGACGCGCGCGACGGTGCCGATCATCGGCGGCGGCTGCGCGACGGGAATCGATGGGGCGTCTCGGCCGGCGGTCTCCGTCGGAGGCGAGATGGTCTGCCCTCTTGTGTTCGATGTCCGCGCCGATGGCTCAGGCCTCGCCGAGGTTCTCGTTGATGCCATCGCTCAGCTCATCCAGGTGGGCAATATCGATATTTCCGCCGCGCCCGAGGGCAACCTCGCCGGCGAGCGCGGTGAGGTTCTTCCGCTCGGAACGACGACCGCTGACTTCATCGTGTCGGTCTTGCCCGAGCCGCCGGCCCCGGACGGCTCGACCATCGACGGCGACGTCTTCCGCAACGTCGCGTTCGGTTCCTCCGTCACTTTCCGTGTCACCGCACAAAACGATTTCGTGCCTTCGCTCACCGTTCCGCAGCTCTTCACCGTGGACCTCAACGTCCTCGGTGACGCCGTCACCGTGCTGGATATCAAGAACGTCTACATCGTCGTCCCCGCAGTGGTGGACGGCCCGATTCTCCTCTGAGGTCCAGCATCATGAACCGCTCCAAGCTATCTCTCTCGATCCTCTTGTCCTCCCTCACGGCGCTCACCTTCGCCGGCTTGGCCCACGCTGACAGCGTCGCCCAGATCGCGACGGC
Organism: Polyangiales bacterium; assembly: GCA_047619315.1. Taxonomy (GTDB): domain Bacteria; phylum Myxococcota_A; class Polyangia; order Polyangiales; family Houyiibacteriaceae; genus JBCCRV01. Next base: position 5,571 of record JBLHKB010000276.1, on the reverse strand, counting down.
GGTCCGAATCAGCCGCGGCACGGCGCGACTCATCGATCCCCAGGGGCGCCCTGGCATGGTGGGCATGGGCACGGACACAGCGGTCCGACCTGGCGACATCCTCACATTCACGGCGGCCTTTACGCCCGTCCCGAACGGTGGCGTACGCGGCCTTGGTGGGTACGTGACCGTCTACATTCCCCGAAACACCGAAGTGGTCGGCGCACGCATCGTCGACTCGTCGGGCCGCACCGTCGCACCGCATCGCGGTGGCTTGGCGGCGGACGGCACAGGGCCTCGCGGGAACACGACGCTCTCGATGCGCACACAGGCCGATCCAGAGATGAGCGAAAACCGCCTCGGTGGTTCCATGTCGCAGCTCTACGCCGACACGGGGATCTTTTACTCCGTGGACGCGCGAACCCAGCGGGTGCCAAACGGTGCAGGGCCGACGGAGGTGTTCATCCGATTGGACAATGGCCTCCTCATGAACCCGCGGCCGACGGCCTTCGGGCAGCTCGACGGGCGCCTTGGCGCGCCGGACTCCTTTGCGCACAACCAATGGGATGTGATTCAGAGTTACGGTTTTGGTTCAGGGGGTTCTGCCCTTGGCACGGACGGTCGCGGAAACACGCCCGACTTCTATGGCTCTCCCGTCGCAGGACCCGAGTCCTTTTATACGTTCGAGGCGACTCTCGATGGGATGCTTCTGATCCAGGACAACGTCATCGGCTCAGACACCATCGGACCGTGGATGCGCATTCGCTCCTTCGGTGCGGAGATCGGCGCGCGCGGAGTCGTTCCGCCTGTGCCCGACCCAGGTATCCCGACCCGTGTGGGTGTCCCCGCCGTCGATGGCGCCGGCCGCCCATTGGGCCTACGCATCGACTCCGCGAACGGGCTCCCGTCCTTCGACGCCGCTGCGCCTGGAAACCCGCACACCCGCGCCCTCCGCTTCGCCGTCGGCGAGCTTGTGGTGGGTGAACAATACCTCAGCGAGTTCAGCCTGCGGGTTCTCGACACCCCCCTGGACCCAGAGAGTGGCACCGACGTCGTCTGCGCCGAGGTCTTCGGCGGTGACGCGTCTGCGGAGATGGGCGGCGATGGAAAGGACAACGCCTGGCGTTACTTCCTCCCCGCGCCCGCCTGCGTTTCGCTCAACCTTCTTTTTGACCTCGACGTCGACAAGCTCGTCGCCCTCTCCGGCGAAACCCTCACCTACACGATCACCGTCAAGAACCTCTCGACGGAGCCCCAGACGGCTGTCGACGTCAAACACTGCTATGACGGCAGCGTTGCGTTCCAGACGGCAGTACCAGCGGCGACGAGCATGGGCAGCGGCGACGAGTGCGGAGACAACGACTACGTCGCATGGACCATCGCTCGCCTTGAGCCCGGCGAAGAGCGCGTTTACGTTCTCGAGTTCGAGGCCCGAAATGGCGAGACGACGGGGCGAGCCGTGTACACATCGGCGGAGTTGCCGACGCCGGGCTTTCAGACCGTGGCGTACACCAACATCGGCGAACTCGCGATCCTGAACTTCGCCATCGATGCGGACCCCGCGTTCGTCCCGGCGCCCGCTGAGACCGTCCACTACACGGCGCGTGTATCCAACAGCGGAACGGGCGACGCTGACCTCGACTGCGGCGGCTGCGGTGCGATCTTAAGCGTCCCCTCCCCCTTCGTGTATGAGCCCGGGAGCGCCCAAATAGCAGGTGTCGCTGTGGCTGACCCTGTTGTCGCCGGCGACGTCCTGACGTTCACCGATGGGGTGAACTCCATCGCAGCCGGCGACACGCTCATCATCGAGTTTGACCTCACGGTCCCCATGGGAACCGCCGAGGGGGTCTACACAACGGACATCGAGACCTGGGCCTCTGAGCCCGGCGGCGAAGACATCAACGACGCACGCGCAACGCTAGCAGAGGTCCTCGTGGGCATCGGCCGCTCAGAAACACCCATGGTCGACGGCCCACTCTCCAACGGAGAGAGCATGGTCTGCGGTAGCAGCAGCGAGCCCGCCGGGGCCGTCGTCATCGTTTACTCGGGCGGCGTCGAAGTGGCGCGCGGCACCGTCGGCGCCGGAGGCATGTGGTGTGTCGGCGTCGCTCCGCTCTACGCGGGGCAGGCCATCAGCGCCACGGCCACCGCCGCGAGTGATCTCGAGAGCCTCCCAAGCGCAGAGGTGGTCGTCACGTCCGTCGCCGGCGGCGCCGCCTGCAGTGACGGCATAGACAACGACGGCGACGGCTTCACCGACTTCCCGGATGACCCAGAGTGCATGTCCGCCGATGACCCGGATGAAGCGAGCGTCCCCGAATGCGCCGATGGCATCGACAACGACGGCGACGGCGACATCGACTTCGGTGCCGATCCCGGGTGCAGTTCGCTCATCGACGACACGGAACTCGGTCCACCGGATTGCAACAACGGAGTCGACGACGACGGAGATGGGCTGACGGACCTTGACGATCCCGGGTGCACGGATGGAGACGATGTGTCTGAGCGGTCTCGTCCCGCCTGCGCCGACGGCATCGACAACGACGGCGATGGCGCCATCGACTATCCCCTCGACGACGGCTGCGCCAGCGCCGTCGATGATGATGAGACCCGCGCGAGCGACGGACCCGACGCAGGCATGGTCGGAGCAGACGCGGGCATCGGAGGAGACGGGGGCATTGGCGGGAGTGACGCGATGATACCCGCCGACGCAGGGTTCGAAATTCCCGCGCATGGTGGCGTCGAGGATCCGTCGAGCGGATGCGGCTGCGCGGTACAAAAGGGCGGCGATGCGCCTCCGTGGCTCGGACTATTCCTCGTCCTCGTCGTGTGGCGTCGACGCCTCGCGGCGTAGCGAGCTTGCAAAGGGTCGGAGTCCTTCGCTGTCGTTCGCGTCGAAAACGACCATTTGAAAAAGAACGTCGTGCCTGTCGATTTCGACCGTCCTCGTTCGCCTACTCCGAGAACCCAAGAGGAGAACACTATGGACACACTCATCGCCAATCCCGCGTTTCAAGCCTACGTCGTCAGCGCCGTCGTTCTCGTGATGAATATGCTCATCCTGGCCAACAACACCGCGCTCTCCAGGGCCGGAGCTGACGAGGTCATCAACCCCGAGGACCTCGTGCTCAACAAGAAGGCGAAGGTCGTCGGCAACGCGGGCGTCGAGAAGGTGGAACGGTATCGACGCGCTCATCGCAACGCACTCGAGAACATCCCCCTTTTCCTCATCACAGGCTTTGTGCTCACGCTCACTCCCGTTCCCTTCCTCCCGGCGGCCATCCTCTTCGGCGTCTTCGTCTTCGCCCGCGTCGTGCACAGCTTCGCGTACGTGAAGCAGAAGCAACCCTTCAGGACCGCGTCCTTCGCCGTTGGCGCCCTGGACCAGATCGCGGTCCTCGGTTTCCTCGCGTTCTACACTTTTGCGTAGGGCTGGACGTGTCGACGCCTCGTCCAGAGCGCGCCGTGATTCGGCGAGGGGTCTGGCTGACAAGTACGTTAGACTCGCCATGTGAGAGCGGCTGTTTACACACCCCTGATTTCGCGAACGCAACGGGGATGTATGGAGAAGTCTGCTTTGGGTCGGTGTCGTGACATGCGTGGCGAAGTGTTAGGCTCGTCAGCATGGACGGCGAGGGGAACGCTGAGGGCTCCATCGCGCTAGCCGTCGCTGCCATCATCACTCCATCCCGCGGGGCCGAAGAGTTTGGCCGTCGTTGACTCTCACAGCCGGCAGACGAGCGATGTGGCCGGCGCGTACGTCGTGGCTCCTCGTCTTGCCGTTGGCCGCGTGTTCCGACGACACCGCATCTCAGGATGCCGCAGGTCGTCTAGACGCGACCCTTGGACCGGACGTCTCAGTATCGGGGGAACGGCGTCCACATCAACCCGGCGACCCCGTCTACAAGCGGATGACGTTGCAAGAGCTTCCCGCGACCTAACCGGAGCACGACGTGTCTGGCGTGAGGCGCCGAAATACCTGGGGTGTTTTGGGCGCGATCCGCTAGACCCACTCGTGTGAACCCGACCAACCCCGCAGCACGCATAGGCCAGGTCCTCGACCGCTATGAGCTTGGGGAGGTGATCGGCGTCGGGGGTTTCGGGACGGTCTATCGCGCGCGCCACACGGCCTTGAACCGCGTCGTCGCGCTCAAGGTGCTCCACGGGCGCCCCGACGAAGAGCAGCGTCAGCGCTTTGTTCGCGAGGCACAGGCCACGGTGGCCGTTGAGCACCCCTCCATCGTCCAAGTCTTCGACTTCGGGACGACCTCGGAGGGTGAGATGTTTCTGGTCATGGAGCTCCTTGAAGGGGAGGAGCTCGAAGCGCGGCGCATGCGCTCGCCCCTGCCGCCGCAGGAAGCGCTCAAGATTATGTGCGATGTCCTGGACGCGCTGATCGTCGCCCACGCCGCGGGCGTGGTGCATCGTGATCTCAAGCCAGCGAACATCTTCCTCACGCCGCAGGGAGTGAAGCTCCTCGACTTTGGTATTTCGCTCGTCCGCGACGATGGCCAAGAGCGCATGACGCGTACGGGCCTCGTGCTCGGGACGCCGCTCTACATGGCGCCGGAGAGCTTCTCGGGAGTGAGTGAAGTCGACGAGCGCGTGGACGTCTACGCCGTCGCGGCGGTGCTCTACGAGCTTCTTTCCGGGCGCGCGGTGTTCGACGTGGACAGCTACGAACAGCTGGTGGTTAAAGTGGCCACGGAACGCGCGACACCGATGGCGCAAGTTGCGCCCGGCGCTCCCGCTGAGCTCGCCGCCATCATCGACCGAGGTCTCGCCTCCGGCCCCAACGAGCGTTGGCCCAGCGCCGTCGCGTTTCGTGACGCGCTCCTACCCTTCGCTGTCGCTGAGGCAGAGCCTATGCGGGGCGCTCCCGGGAGCGCGCATGCCGCCGCCGCTGGGAGCGCGCTGGGCGTACCCAAGCCAGCAACCGCACACCCGCCGAAGCGCGGGATTCGCCCTCTAACGCTGGGGCTGTCGGGCCTCGCGCTTCTTGGCGTGAGCGTCGGTGCGTTGGCTCTGATGGGGACGGGAGAACAAACGCCGCCGCTGGAACAGACGGACGGCCGCACTACCAGCGTTCAGCCAGCCTCAGGGGTGTTCATGGGCGCCGGGACGTGCGAAGCGCCGCTCGCGCTGGTGCTAGGTGTTCCCTTCGCAGGCAACACCGACGGAGGCGCGTCGACGCTGACCGCAAGCTGTGGCGATGAGGGCGCGCCGGAGAATGTGCACGTTCTGCAGATCCAGACACGCACGCAAGTGACTATTCGCGTCGCCGCACATTTCGACTCTGTGCTTTCCATGACGTTGGGCTGTGGCCCAGGGGTCCGGGAACTCGCCTGCAACGACGACTTCAACCACGAGCAGAATCGCTCTCGAATCAGTCAATTGCTGGAGCCCGGCACGTACTTTTTGGTCGTGGACGGCTTTGACGGCGAATCCGGGCCGTACACCATCGTCGCCAGTGGCGTCGTTGCACATCAGGGCGCTGCGTGCGGCGCCGACGCTCCCACGCTCGCGCCCGGCGATGTGCACGGCTCAACCGAAGGTCTTTCAAACGACTTCGAGAGCAGCTGCGTGACTCCA
>JBLHKB010000275.1:0-8924 GCA_047619315.1 Polyangiales bacterium | reverse complement strand
ACGCAGACCTGCTCCTCGCACGTCGCGTCGACGAAACCTCGCATCACGCAGTCATCGATCGTCTCGCACTGCTGCCCATCGGCGGGAACGACCAGTGAGCAAGAAGAAAGTAAGAGGGTGCAAAATAAAGCTAGGCGCACGCCGAAACCCTACAACGAACGCCTGAAGGGAGCTAGCCCCGAATCTCGGCGTTTTCGGAGCAAGATCGGCACCTAGAGTAGCACTTAGAGCAGCTCGCTCCCTTGGCCGGCACATGAACGGGGTTCACTCGCGAGGCTAGGAAGCTGCGATGCGTCGCTCGAGAAAGTCGACGACGCGCTCGAAGGGCTCGACGTTGAAGTGAGCCGCGACACTCGGCCGAAGGTTGGAGTTCGCGTTGACGTCGTAGAAGACGAGGCGACCGTCTGGTGTCTCCAGGTACTCGACGCCGCCCACGTCAATGTTGGCGGCTTTGAGGATCTTCTTCGCGACCTCAACGGCCGACGCTGGGACCTCTGGATATGGGTAGAACTCCACAGGGGGTGTAGTCACAGCGGGCACCTCGCACACGCCCTCTCCGCCGTCGGCCGGGTTGCAGACGGGTGAAGGGCACAGGTTGAACTTACCGTGGGTGACAACGCGCATTGGATAGAGAAGTTCGCCGTCGAGGATCTCGAGGCGGATGATCCCATGTTCCGCATCGTGCGGTAGGTACTCCTGCAAGAGGAAGAGGTTGTCCGGCGCCCAGATGCCTGGACTCAAGAACGCATCGCGGAGCTCGCCCGGGTTTTCGACGACCTGGATACGCGCGCCGCTACCGCCGAGGTCGGGCTTGATAAGACGAGGCCACTGGTCATTCTTTTTGATGGCCGCTTCGACATCGTTGAATATGATCGATTGAGGATGGTCGATTCCGAGTTGTCGACAAAGCGCGATCTGCGCCGCCTTTGAAAGCTCCATCGAGAAAGCGTCCGCTCCATTGATGACGTCACAACCCAGACGCTCAAGGTGCCGCATCATCGACAGCGCGAGCGGGACCGCGCGCTCGTTCCCACGCACATACGCGCTTGGGCTCGCTTGGTTGAACACCACTTTCGCCACCGGCGCTTCGTCGCTTTCGAAAGCCGCTTGTTTGATGTCTATTTTTACATAGTCGATGCCGCGGGCGTCGAGTACGGCGAAGAGAGGTTCTTGCCAGAGAGGGTGCTCGTAAAGGATCGCCAAGTCGCGCATTGAGAGTCCTTAGTGCCTCATTCGCGGAGTGTCACCTACACATCGATCTGAAAGTGACGTCATCGTTTGGGCCTCGCGCCTCGTGAGAGCTCGTCCACTCGGCGAAGCATCTCTGGAATTCGATGCTCTCCGGCCATGGAGCGGATGCGGCGAGCGGCTGACTCCATGTTTCCCGTCGTAGTCACGAAGAGTGGCTTCATCGACTTGCCCCGAAGTACCTCCGCCGCGGGGGCACCGACGAACTCGTTTTTCGCGACTCCGATCACCTCGACCCGCCCACCGAGGGCTCGCTTTAGGTAGCGACCTAGACCTGGCTTGCCTCCGCCAAGGTCCACGTAGCCGTCCACAATGATCGCCTTGAGGTGAAGGCTCTGATAGGCGCGTCTAATAAGTGGCAAGATGCACGGGAGCTCACGGCGAAAGAACTCGCCCGCGGAATATTGCTCCACAGCGCCCGTGCGGGATTCCGCCCACTCATGCAGGCGCTCGCTGTCTTTCCACTCTTCGAAGAGCACCGCCGCAGCGACGGCTTCCTCGCCGGTGTAGTGGACATCCGTCGCTAAGATCATGACGCCGAATCCATAGTGTTGATCACGACTCTATTGTGCAACGTTTGAAAAACGTGCGTCGGACAAAGCGTCGCATCGACGAGCTGGGCCGCCCGCATGAACTCGTCAAGTTGAGTTCGTCGTTACGCATCGCTCCAGATAATCGATGAGGAGCCTTACTCGAACAGGCAAACGCCGGCTTGGGTAGACGAGCGCAATATCCGTCGCCGACGCCGAGAGACCCGGGAGGATACGCACGAGTGATCCCCGCTGCGGAGCGCGGTCAATATGAAGGGACGGCATGAGCCCAACGCCTACCCCGCGCGCGACGAGCTCCGCCATCGACGTGAAGTCGTGCACAACGAAGCGACCCTCGACGCACATTTCATAGACGCGGCCCGCCTCATTCTCCACGCGGAGCGGATGCCGTGTGCTCGGGGTACGGAACAGAACAAAGGGAACAGTCGCTAGATCGCCAAAGCAGCTCACGCGCTCAGCAAGCTCGGGGCTCGCCGCCAATACCTGGGAAGTCGCCAGCAAGGGGCGAGTGATCAAGCTGTCGGACGCCGTGGTGGTGGGCGGCTGCCCAGCTCGCACGGCCAGATCGAATCCTTCGGCGGCGACGTCGGCAAAGCGATCCGTGAGCTCGAGGTCGACTGTGATCTCGGGGAACGCCTCGGCGAAGGAGACGAGTGCGTCGAGGAGGATGAGCCGCCCGAAGTCCGGCGGCGCGGTGAGCCGGATATTGCCGCGCGGTAATTCAGCGTCGGAGAGAGTGCCTCGCATCGCGAGCTCAATCGTATCCACCGAGGTCGCTACCCGATCGTAGAGGCGCTTGCCCTCGGGGGTGATCAGAACTTTGCGACCCATACGATAGAGCAGCTCAACGTGGAGGCGCTCCTCCAGCCTCGAGACCCGCCGGCTGACGGTGGACTTGGGCAACTCGAGCTCGCGTGCGGCGCCGGCCAAGCTCCCCTGGCGTACCACACGGATAAATGTTGCGATTTCGTCGATATCGGGGCCAGGCATGGGACGGTTCGTGAGTAGCATAATTGCAACGTAAGGTTGCTAATTTGCCATCTAGTGCCGTTTTTGCACCCGTCGTAGATTTCAAACTGAGGAGCGCCTCCAGCGCATTTTCCAGAATCGACAAGAAAGCTGACTCAACGATGACCCTCCCCATTATCTCCAACAACAAGCCCTCCGCCGTCGAAGTCAAGTCTGGTGAGGAGTACTATTTCTGCCGTTGCGGACGCAGTAAGACCCAGCCTTTTTGCGACGGGGCTCATGCGGGGACGACGTTCACGCCGCTGGCGTTCACCGCCGACGAAGACGGCACGGCATATCTCTGCGCGTGCAAGCACACGAGCTCTGCACCCTTCTGCGACGGGACACACAAAAAGTTCTCCGCCGATCAGGTCGGCACGGAAGGACCAGGACCCCAGCCGGATTCCGCTGAGGGCAAAACGTCGCTTCCCCTCGCAGCGCCCACGCCGGAAGAGCCCACAGTGGCCTTCATCCACCAGCTGGCGCGGGAGGGGCTGTCGAAGCTCGGTCACCACGGACCGATGACCTCCATGGGCGTGCCGCGGGCGGAGTTGCCGAAGTGGGACGACTTCCAAATCATGGCCGCTCAGCTCGCGACGAAGCCGCTGATGGAAGATCAACCCGTCGCGACGGAGTTGGTGATCGGCCCGAAGGCAGACAAGCCGCTGCGGCTGGCGATTCCGCTCTTTGTCTCCGACATGAGCTTCGGTTCGTTGTCCGAGGAAGCGAAGGTGGCCTTGGCGAGGGGCGCCGAGCTCGCGGGCACGGGGATCTGTTCCGGCGAGGGAGGGATGCTCCCGGAGGAGCAGCAGGCCAACGGCAAGTACTTCTATGAGCTCGCCAGCGCCATGTTCGGCTATCGCGAGGAGCTGCTCACGCAGGTGCAGGCGTTTCACTTTAAGGGCGGCCAGGGCGCCAAGACGGGCACCGGTGGTCACCTCCCCGCCGCCAAGAACCGAGGCAAGATCTCGATCGTGCGCGGTATCCCCGAAGGGCAGCCAGCGGTCTCCCCGCCCACTTTCGCAGACCTGACAACCGTGGACGACTTTCGCCGCTTCGGAGATCGTGTACGCGAGGTCAGCGGCGGCATTCCCATCGGCTTCAAACTCAGCGCCAACCACATCGAAAGCGACATGCAGTTCGCGCTCGATGCGGGAGCTGACTACATCATCCTCGATGGCCGTGGTGGCGGAACCGGTGCGGCGCCGGCGATCTTCAGAGACCACATCAGCGTCCCAACGATCCCAGCGCTGGCACGCGCTCGCCGCTACCTCGACGCGCAAGGCAAGAGCGGCGACGTCACGCTGATCGTGACAGGTGGCTTGCGTGTGCCGATCGATTTCGTGAAAGCCATGGCCCTGGGCGCAGATGGAGTCGCGTTGGCCAACAGCGCGATGCAGGCCGTCGGCTGTGTGGCGGCGCGTATGTGCAACACCAACAACTGCCCCTCGGGCATCGCCACGCAAAAGCCAGAGCTGCGGGCACGGCTCGATGTGGATGCGGCGTCCCTACGACTGGAACGGTTCTTCAACGCTTCCGTCGAGTTGATGAGCGTCATGGCGCGTGCTTGCGGACATCACGCTCTAAGCGAGTTCGAGCAAGCGGACTTGGCCACATGGAACCACGACCTCGCACGCCTTACCGGCATTGCGTATTCCGGCGTGGGGCCCGCGTAACGAACGAGAGCGCACGCTCCTCCTCGGCACGAAAAATCGCCGAAGAGGAGCTTGAGACATCGCCGAGTTTGAAATGAAGAAATGGTGCGAGTGGAGGGAGTCGAACCCTCACTAGACCGAGTTTAAAACGGCCGCCTCTTCCTATTGGGCTACACTCGCAGTGTCTTCTCCGCCGAGAAGCCGTGGTCCCGCCGGATGGAATTGAACCATCTTCGCCGCCCATATGAAGAGCGCGCCGGTCCAACCGTCGGCGGGGTTTGGTAGCGGGGCCAGGGGTCGAACCTGAAGGCAGAGGGCAATGAACCCTCGCTAGACGCCGGTCTTCCCCGCATAGGGAATAAGATAAAATGCACCCAGAGATGCGGCAGGTCGTCGAGGAGTCGAACCCCGCGGAGCTGGTGTTGGAAGCCTGCTTGTGCCCGGCACACGACCTATGTGTGGCGATGAGATTCGCCACGAAATTCTGCGGGCTTTTGGGAAAGCCCACGTAAGTCCTATCGATTGTCAAAGAGCGCACGACCTGCCTCGGGACATCTCAAGACAAAGAAGTACATTTGATAAGTGCGTTTGACGCGCACGTATCCTGTTCACTTATTCGTTAGAACAGTGTGGTGGATCCGGAGGGCATCGAACCCTCAACCTCCCGGGTAAGAACCGGGTGCTCTGCCGATTGAGCTACAGATCCCTGGTGGGGCTGGAGGGCGTCGAACCCCCAACCGTCCGGGTAAAAACCGGGTGCTCTGCCGATTGAGCTACAACCCCAGGTGGTGTAGCTCGCGTTTGTGTCGTTCCATGTTGTGTCTTTCCCGTGCGACCGGTGAGACTTCATGAGGACGAAGGGCGTCCCAGAACAAAAAAACCGCCCGAGGCATGCTGCCTGGGCGGTTCGCTACGTCCCATAAGGACGTGAATCGAAACCGCCTAGGGCAGCTTGGCCTTCTTCATGAGCGCTGGCATGGCGATGGATGAAGCTAAAGAAGGCACTGCAGCAAGAGAGGCCGCAGCAACAGAGACCGAGCGTTTGCCCAGCCATCGCTTTACTTCTTGATGTTCATTGAGGTGTTGCATGACGTGGCGTGCTTCGAGGGAGTCAACCCCTCCGAGACCTTCATAGTGCATGCTGATTTGCGCGGGTCAAGAGTTCGACTCAATTAAAGTAGATTTAACTTTTCGTCTAGTCGAGTGACGTCATCGTGCCTCGTTGTATTCACGCGTGTGTCAAAAGCCGTAACGGCTTCGCGCCACTCGAGTAGTGACGTCGAGGATGTTACGCAGCACAAACCGAGTATGCAGCGCCCTCGTGGTCCTGGTCGGACTCTTTGTCGTCGACGTCTCGCTCGCCAGCGCGGGCCCATGGGTTCCCGCTGCCGGCGAGAGCTACACCCAGGCAGGGCTGAGCTTCACGCACGCGACGGACCGGCGCGAGTACCTTCTCAACTTCTATGGAGAGTTCGGTATCTACGAGCGCCTCGCGGTCATCGTCGGCGTTCCCATCAAGTACCTCGACCGCACAGCGCCTTCGCCGACGGGTGACCCACAGGGCTCATTCTTTGCGCTCTCGCCAAGCGTGGGACTTCGCTATCAGCTGACCCGTGGGCGGGTCGCGCTGGCTCTTCAGGAAGACGTGACGATCCCGTTCGCGGGCGGCAGCTTCAACCTGACAAGTCAGTTTTTCGCCGGCGCGTCTCTGGGGTCTTCCGGGCGCGGGTTCGTCCAAGGGATGGGCGGCTTTCGACTCCGCTCCGGCGAAGATGCCCATGAGGCGCTCTGGTCCGCCGACGTGGGCGCGTGGCTCACGTCAGGGATGCTTGCCATGGCGACGTACCGAGGCCGCTGGCAGGTCGGGACAGACCGCGAGGCGGAGTTCGCGGACCGAGAGCATCAGCTCGGCGGGCAGCTCATCGTTCGCCTAAACGAAGAGCTATCCTTGGGCGCGGAGGTGATTCAAACCCTGCGGACAGAGTCGGTCCCGCGGTCCACCACCGCGACGCTCTACATCGCGCGTCGGCACTAGCTAGTGCCTTACGACGTGAAGCTATTGGGATCTGCGTCGCCAAGGGGCGGAGGCAGACCCGGCAGTTCGGTTTGATTCTCAATGTCCAAGAGAAGGTCCTCGAAGGATTCTTCGTTTTCCTCGGCCCATGACTCGACGCAGACCGGGTGAAGGTAGCCGGCGCCCTTGGTCGTGAAATTCCCGGTGTCGATTTCGCGCTCGACGGCGATCCGGACGCTGCCTTTTTCGATGGCGTCGTCGCAGAGAATGCACTTGGCGCGGCCCGTCGGTGCGAGATCTGCGTTGGGCAATGCCCCAGCTTTCTTCGACCCTTTTCCGGCGCTGCCCCGAATGAGCTCTAGCAGCTCATCACGGTTCGGAACGTCGTCCTTAAATGCTTCCAGCGCCGGGCCTACGAGGTCGCCCTTGGTCCCGGCGGCGCACTTGATGTGATGCCAGACCTTCTGGACGCCGGACGAGCCAAACTGGCTCGGCACTTCTTCGCCAAAACGCAGCTCACCTTTTGGAATTTTGTCTTTGCAGGTTCGGCACGCCGCGCGTCCCGACGGAGAAATTTGAATGCTGTGTCCCATGATCTTCCTCGCCAGTGAGGCAATCTCTCATAACGCAGAGATGAACGGCAAGGGCTTCGATCCATGCGTTCACCGGCGATGATAGAGGCTATGGTGCCCCATGCGTCGTGCGCTCACGTTGATGGCTTTGGTCGTGGCCGGGGAAGCGATCTTCTCGCTGCCCTTCATACTGCCGCGCATCTTCCGGCCAACGATCCTGGATGTGTTTGCCATCAACAACACACAGCTTGGCAGCGCCATGAGCGTGTACGGCGTGGTCGCGATGGTGTCGTACGTGCTGGGGGGCCCACTCGCGGACCGTTTCTCAACGCGGCGGATGATGGCTCTGGCGCTCGTCGCCACGGCTCTCGGAGGCATGTACTTGTGGACTATTCCAAGCTTCAGTGGACTCATTGGTGTCTACGCACTTTGGGGCATGACCACGATTTTGCTTTTCTGGGCGGGCTTGATGCGGGCGACGCGCGAGTGGGGCGGACAGGCAACCCAGGGACGCGCGTTTGGTCTACTCGACGGCGGACGCGGTCTTGTTTCGGCGCTCCTTGCCACGTTGGGCACGGCGCTGTTTTCCGTCGCGTCGGGTGAACACTCCAACGCGGCTGAGACGGCCGAGGCGTTACGTTTCGTCATCGCTGGGTTTGTGTGTCTGACACTCGCCGCGGCGGGGGGCATCTGGTGGTTGCTTCCCGAGAGCGAGCGACGCGAGAGTGAGTCGCGCTTTGACGTGGCGAAGCTGCGCTCGATCGCATCGCTACCGGGAATCTGGCTTCAGTCGCTGATCATTATCTGCGCCTATGTCGGTTACAAAGGAACGGACGATCTCTCACTCCTGACCGTCGACGCGCTCGGGGCGACCGATGTTGAAGCGGCATGGGTGGGCACCTTGTCGTTCTGGATCCGACCCGTCGCGGCCGTCGGCGCGGGGTTTCTTGCGGACCGGATCGGCGGAGCGAAGACGGTGGGCTGCTGTTTTGCTCTCTTGCTCGCGGGGAACCTTGGCGTCGCGGGTGGCGTCATGGGGCCCGCTCACGCGCTTCTTTTTACCTCCATCGTCGGCACCTGTGTGGCGGTCTACGCACTTCGCGGTGTCTACTTTGCGCTCCTGCCCGAGGCCGGCGTTCCCTTTGCGCTCACGGGGACAGCTGTCGGTATTGTCAGCCTCGTCGGCTACACCCCCGATGTGTTCTTTGGGCCTCTCATGGGCTGGATCCTCGACGGCAAAGCCGGCGCCGAGGGACACCAAGATCTCTTTCTGGTGCTGAGCGGCTTCGCGCTCCTTGGGCTCGTGGCGACGGCGCTCTTTGCTCGCGTGAGTGTGAAGACGGCTACGTCTCCCGAGGACCGGGCGGAATAGAGCGCTTCGTTGTTTTGCCTTGGTGAGCAAGCTTTGCGTAACTAGGTCGCTGCCGCTCCGGTCTGTAACCTTCCGAAATCAAAAGGTTTTCGTGTGATCCTCTGCGTTGGCAGGGGGCTTGCTCTACCCGGAGCATGTCTTTCGCATCCACCCGGCTCGTCGCGCTCAGTCTTGTTTTCACCATTGGCACATCCTTCATCGCCAGCGCGGCACCCACCGTCGAAGGAGAGGTCGAGGTCAGCGACGGCGATGTCCGCGTCGACGTGATCGAAGCTCTACCCTTGGGCTTCTCCCTCGATACGCAGATGGCGGAGTACACAACGCGTTTTCGAACGCGCGGCCGCAACCGTGGGCGTGGACACAACGTACGGAGGGCCACGGAGCTCCTGCATCAAACCATCATCGCGCCGCACGGAACGCTGAGCTTCAATGAGGCCGTCGGCGCGCGCACTCGCGCCAACGGGTTTCGGCGCGCGATGGTCATCGACAGCGGCGAGCTCGTTC
>JBLHKB010000274.1:0-8941 GCA_047619315.1 Polyangiales bacterium | reverse complement strand
ACGAGCTTGTCGCCAATTCCTCTGACAACGACCTCTTTCACGAAGACAGCGGGCTCTTTCTGGCGAGCAAGCTGCCCATCGTTTGGCATCGTTTCGAAGAGTTCGCGGCGAACGCCGGCTCCGATGCGTGGTCAGACAAAGGCGTCCTCTGCGCGCGTCTCGATGCTTCCTCGCGTTTTGGCACGCAGCCACATGAACTCTACTTCTTCGGCACGCACCTGCAGTCGAGCCTTGTGCATTGGCCTGTGCGCCAGCTCCAGTTGCTACAGCTTCAGCGCTTTATCCAGTCATGCATCGGAACTCCTAAGCCAAACCATGCCGCGGCGATTCTTAGCGGCGACTTCAACGTCGCTGGAGAAGCCCTAGTTCTTGGGTCCGCAGACCTTGCACCCACCGCGGCATACCGTTCGATGCTTGAGCTCCTCGACTACCCACGCGATGCGTTTCGCCAAACGCATCCTGCCGCGCCGGGGGTCACGCGTGATGCGTCGCTGAACTACACGATGACCCGTGATGTCGAGTCACAGGTGGAGCGTATCGACTACGTGTTTACGTTTGATGCGGTGCCCGAGTCCGACAAAGAGGCCGTCGGCGACCGGCTCTTTCCCCTCAAGTGCAAGTACGCCGCGGTGAGGCCGTTTGAAAGCGACGATGAAGACGGCCGGAGTCGACATCTCTCGGACCACTTTGGTGTGGAGGCGACCTTCGAGGTTTAGCTTCGCTCCGGAGCCGTCGCGCGTCGCGGCCGGAGAGATGAGGCGCTATCATCTTCGCCGCCTTCTCCAAACCACGCTTCGTCGCCGCCTTCCTCCGCGCCCTCGACGTGCACACGGTCCGACCCGACGACGAGGTGGTCCTCGGTAAGCTCCGCCACGCTCTTGAGTAAGGCCACGCTTTTGGACTCTTGATCCTTTCCATGGAAGAACGCGGCCGGCCCCAATACCAAGGCGGCGATCGCGTAGCCGGCCAGTATCATCTGGATCCAGTCATCGTGAACGCCCACGACGAGCATGGACAGCGCCGTCGCCACCGCGACGCCAACGGCGGCTCCGAGAGACTGAGCGCTGCCTCGACGATGATGGTCAACGGAGAGATGAGTTTTGCCCGCGGACTCTACGACGCGAAAGATGCGTTTGCCCCGTTCATGGGTAAGCAAGGCGTCGATGGGTGGCTCATCCGCCGAACCAGCTCCTGCGTCGGAAGCGCCAAGCCTCGCCCAGAGCATTTGCCGGATGGCGTCGAGACCTTCTTTCGACACCCGCCCGTTAAGCGTGAGGGAATGACGAAAGACACGCTTCGCCAACAACGAGCGACCAGCCAGAGCCGCCGTCTGGAGTTCTGCGCTGACGCTCTTCTTCTCTTTGAGCTTTGCCTCGAGGGTTGTGATGCGCGCGCGAAGGGCGTCGCTCTCATCTCGATAACTCACTGCCCTCAAGCTAGCACGAAACCGTAGCAAGCCTGCTAGACTCCCTTCGTGGAGCCTTCGAAGCAGGTCGAGATTCAGCTCGGCCACATGTGCAACAACCGCTGCGTGTTCTGCGTGAGCGGCCAGCGCACGGCGATGGGCGAAGCGAAGCCCATGCCTGCGGCGCCTGTCGTTGAACGACTGCGTGAGTCCTACGCGGACGGGCACCGCAAGCTGACTCTCCTCGGTGGTGAACCCACCCTTCAACCCGAGTTCATGACCGTGGTGCGGGAAGCCGTAGCGCTTGGGTTTGAAGAGATCGTCATCTTTACGAATGGCGTCAAAACTGCGCGCGCGGAAGTCATCGATGAGGTCCTCGCCACCGGCGGAAACTTCGCCTGGCGAATCTCCATTCAAGGCGCAACCTGTGAAGCGCACGAGAACACAACGAAGAAGCGCGGTTCTTTCAAGCGCATCCTGCGTACACTCGAAAATCTGCAGGCGCGGGGACAGCACATCACCGTCAACATGTGCGTCGTCACCTCGAACCTGGAGTCTGTGTCGCACTTCGCGGAGCTGCTCCTTCCGTACGGCGTCAAGCAGCTCCATCTCGATATGATGCGACCCCTCGACGCCGGACAGCGCACAAAGGACGAAGTCCGCGATATGATGCCCAAGCTGTCGGACTACACCGCGCCGATGACCGCCATGGTCCGCGCCTTCGATGAGCGCTCGCCGGGCTTCGACGTCAACGTCGGCAACCTCCCCTACTGCGTCGCGCCGACACTCTTGCATCGCATTCACCACGACGGGGAGCGCACGGACACCATCGCCATCGACGGCGACGACCAGCTCAGTCAGCCGTGGAACAAGTACTTCGTCAAAAGACGTGACAAGACCAAAGCGCCGGCCTGCGATGAGTGCGTCATGCATGATGCGTGCAGTGGCGTCTTCGAGACCTATGCAGAGATGCACGGCCTCGGCGAGCTGGCGCCCATTCGTCCGAGGGACCTGGTTCGGCTCGATCCCGAACGGCGAATGCTCGCTCGGCACTTGAGGCCTCTCACTACCGCTCTTCGAAAAAGCTCGACCTCAGCGATCAAGGTTCGCACGCACGAGGTTGGGGAGCGAAGCGTGCGTGTCGTGCTTACATCCACGGACGGAGAGCTTCGTATTCGCCTTGGTGACGAGGGACCTGCTCGCTACGGAGTGTGCCGCGCCGAAGTCACCGGCGGTGAAGGAAGCACAGAGGACCAAAATGCTCTACTGGTTCACTTTCACGCTCACTTTGCCTCGCCGCCCATCGCTCCTCTGGGCGCGGAATCTCTAGGGACGGCGCTTCCTCGATCCGTGGTGGCGAGGCTCGAAAAGCTACGCCGTGCCGCGCCCTTCGGCCCCCTCGTTTGGAGCGGAACGCGGCGCCACAAGCGCGGTGTGGCCTTGATGCTCGGGGACGGTGAACAACGCGGAGTCGAACTTTGGCTCGACGACGACGAGGGGCGACCTCTGGGCGGCTATACACTCTGTGGCGAAGCGAGCGAGAATCTGCGCGTTGGACTCGTTGCCGCCCTCGACGCGATGCGTCGAGAATATTGAGCGAAAAAATGCATCGACGTGTCGAATTCGTCGAAGCTCGTTCGTCCAGTCGTCAAACACCAACCAAGGACCTTTTGATGCAGTACCTCTTTCTTCTCTACGGCGCCGAAGCCGGATCTCCCGAACCACCCCAAGACCCGAAGGAGCTCGAGGCTTATATGGCGCCGTGGATCGAATACAACGCGGTCCTCCAGAAGGCAGGAGCCATGCTTGGCGGCAACGCGCTTCAACCCACCTCAACGGCGACCACCGTCGAAATGAAGAACGGGAACGCGAGCTTCACCGATGGCCCCTTCGCCGAAACCAAAGAGCAGCTCGGCGGCTACTACCTCATCGAGTGCGCGAACCTCGACGAGGCGCTCGCTCTCGCGGCGAAGTGCCCGGCGGCCCAGCACGGTCGCGTTGAAGTTCGCCCTATCATGGACCTCGGCGAGTAGCTTCATCGGAGACGGGTTTCGTCCGAAACCCAACCTTTGTCGGCGGCGAGCCGCGCTCTGTGCGCCTCAGTCCGCTTCCACGGACGCGACGCCACTCAGGGAGCGACTCAGGCGTCCGCCGCCTTGGTAGCGAACGCTCGAGGCTCCGCTTCCGTCCACACGAATGCTCTCGTCGGCAAAGAGCGCTGCCGACGAAGAGCCCGAAGCTCGGACCTCCGCCCGATGGGACCGGAGCGCGCTTGCTCGGTAGTCGGACGCTCCGCTCGCTTCCACCTCTTGCTCGTCGGCTCCCCCGCGGAGGACGATCCGTGACGAGCCGCTGAGGGCAATGTTCGCTACGGATGATTCAAGTGTGGCCTCGATGGACGACGTGCCGCTGCTCTCGACGACGACGCGATCCGCGTCGATGGACTCCGCCTCAGCGTGGGAGGCGCCGCTGGTTCGGAGTGAGAAACGCGGAGACTCGACGTGGCCGATCTCCGCACGTGTCGCACCAGATGTCTCGACGGCGTCGATGCGAGGAATCGTGAGCTCGTAGACAATAGGCGTTGCTGGGTCGACGTTCACGCCGTCTTCTGGTCCGAGCGTAAGCACTCCGCCCACAACCTCGGACCGCAAGAGCGGGACGATGTTGTCGTCCGCTCGGATGCGCAGCGCCGTGTCGCTCCCTTGAGCCAGCACGAGCAAGCCTTCACCATGGACGGCAACGCGTGTTGCGGCTTCGATCGCGCGGGTCTCCTCGTGTGGAGTCCCCGAGCCTTCTGTCTGGTCTGCGCGAAGTTCACATGCGCCCAAGAGGGCGACGCAAGTGAGGAGGACAAGTCGTGAGCGGTGACGAAAAGGCGCCCTCGTGGACGGTCTCCGGTAATGGGCGAGGAGCGTGAACATGCCAGACCACCTGTAGAAAAGGGTTGTGCCCTACCTACGCGTTGGCCCTTCGCATATTTCACCCGCATCGACGTTGACGCGACCGCTCTTCACCCTCTTGGCGAGTTCAATGGTGAACTCTTGAGTCATGTCGTTTCGACCTAGAGGCTGGGCCGCTTGTCCTTCCACGGGCGAGCGCGTTCCAGCTGACCGGCCAAACGAAAGAGCGTCGCTTCGTCGCCAAATCGAGCCGTAAACTGAGTGCCCACGGGAAGGCCCTCGGAATTCCAGAAGAGCGGTACGCTCATCGAAGGCTGACCCGTGTAGTTCGCGTGAGGTGTGAACGCAGTGAACTGGAAGACGCGGTCGATGGTCTGCTCCATGAGGGCGTCGGCACGAAGCAAACGCTTGGCGCCCGTGCGGACGATCAGCTCTTGGGCTTTTCGCTCAAAGAGCGGTGGTTCGAGCTCGCCAATCCTGATCGGAGGCTGTCCAAGCGTCGGCGTGAGCACAACGTCGTAGCGTTCCATGCGCGCGGTATGGCGGCGCGTCTCCGCTTGAAGACCGCGGATGGCTTCCATGACCTCAGAGGCGCTAAACGCATCACCCAACATAGCGCTCAACATTGTCGTCGTCTCGAAGTCGCGATGAGTGATCTTCTTACCCATCAGCGCTTCCGCCTCTCGAAGCGAGGCGGCGGTGTTCGCGCCCACGATAATCACGAACCAGCGTGCCAACTGCCGTGCATCGTATTCAGGGCGAACTTCGTCAACGCGATGACCAAGGTCTTCGAGCAGTTTGACCGCGTCATGAACCGCCGCCTCGCAGTCCGGATGCACATCCGAGGGCATCGAGGGCTCGTTGCTAAAGGCGATACGAAGAGGTGCCGGATCTTCGCTCGCGGCGTCCAAGTAGAGGCCATGTTTCATGGGCGGGTGGTAGGGAACGTGCGCTTCGACTCCGTCGACGGCGTCGAGCGCTGCGGCACTATCTCGGACACTACGCGTGAGGACATGCTCGATAGCGAAACCACACCAATGCTCGGAGTATGGTCCAAGGGGAGTTCGACCTCGCGTCGGCTTGAGGCCAAAGAGCCCTGCGCACGCCGCAGGAATTCGAATCGAACCACCACCGTCGCCGCCGTGTGCCATGGGCACAATGCCCGAGGCCACCGCCGATGCTGCGCCACCGGAGCTGCCTCCACAGGTTCGACCAAGGTCCCAAGGGTTGCGCGTAGGCTTGCCGCACTTGGGTTCAGTGACGGGTAGAAGTCCGAATTCAGGGACATTGGTTTTCCCGAATGTGTTCAAACCGGCCTCTTCGTAGCGGCGAAAAAGCTCGGAGTCTTCCTTCGGCACGTATCCATTGTAGAAGTCCGTTCCTGAGCCGGTCTCCACGCCGGCGATGGTCTGGATCAAGTCCTTGAGCAGAAACGGAACGCCGGCAAAAGGCCCGCTCAACGGTTGTTTCGCCCGCTCACGGGCCCGTTCGTACAACGGGCGCACGATGGCGTTGATTCTTGGGTTCACTTGCTCGGCGCGTTGGATCGCGCACTCGAGAAGCTCCGGTGCGCTTGCCTCACCACTTTTAACAAGTTCCGCAAGACCCAGAGCATCGTACGAGGAATAGTCGCCGCCAATAGACATTCTGCGACCCTAACTCGGCATGCAGAGTTTTTCATCAACCTGCTAAGCTCACCTCATGATCTTCGACAGGCACGCACTGGCCCAAGGCCGGCGCATGGCGGCTTTGGGACGCTGGTTGGGGCCTTGGACACCAGACGAAGATGTTCCTCCTGGAATTCGGCGGCGGGAAATCACCCTTCCTCCGGAGGGCGGTCGACGCATTCGAGCTTGGACCTACCGCGGCAATGCACCTCTTGAGGGTGCGATTCTCGTGGTTCCTGGGCTGCACTACTTGGGCCCCGCCGACCCACGTCTCGATCGTTTCTGCCGAGTGCTGGCGTCGGCACGTATGCTCGTGCTTTGTCCTTTCTTGCCGGACTTCGAACAAATGATCGTGGCGGAGACGCTCGGAACAGACGCGCTCCGTGCATACGACACGCTCTGCGCGCATCCCGAAACACCACGCGGCATCTCGCCTGGCGTGTTCTCGATCTCCTTTGGTTCACTGCCAGCGCTGCGCGTCGCGGCCTCACGTGATGTGGGCGCGCTGATGCTCTTTGGCGGCTACGCCGAATGGACCGATGCCGTTCGCTTCAGCCTGACGGGCAACACGCTGGACGGCGTGGAGGGCCGTCCTTACGACCCACTGAATCGGCCCGTCGTTTTCAACAACATGCTGCCGTTCATCGATAACGTGAACCGAGAAGCGGTTCAGCGGGCCATCTTAGAGCAGGTTCGGATCACCTGGGGCAACGCAGAGATGAAAGCGCCTGGGGCCCTCCGTCCAAGCGCGCTTCGCCTCGCGGACTCACTGCCAGACCCCGCATCGAAACGTCTTTTTCTCCAGGCGACGGGTCTTGAGGAAGGTGGCGATGAGCGGGTCTGGGAGGTGCTCGACAAATCGAACGGTGCTTTCGATCATTTGAACCCGACGATTTGGGCCAAAAAGATCGAGGTTCGGGCCGTTGTGGCTCATGGCCGTGAAGACGATGTGATTCCTGTTGAGCATGCCGAAAAATTGGCTGCTATGATCCCAAAAGCAGAGACCTTCATTACCGGAACGTATGCCCACACGGGCAAATCGACGATCAAAGACCTACTTCCTAGGGCTCAAGAGGAAAGCGAGGCAATGATTGGTCTGCTCCGCGCCATGGCGCGCACTGGCTGCGTGGCTACGACACACGGATCATACTGAACAGAAATTCAGTCCCAGTTGTGTGTATGTTGTTTCATCAATGTATTCAACTACTTAGAGAAAAATTGTCCAGATTGAGCGTTCCGGGGTAGGGGAATGTAGGCAATGCGTTTGTGCCGATTTTGCGGACAGATCAAGGAATTTTCCTGCCGCGCAAGAGCTGGTCACGTCCTTGCATTAGTCCCAGATGTACTTTGGGCCCAAGGCCCAGGCGCTTCGAGGGGTCGATCAGTGGTCGGGTTGATCCCAGCAAGCGCGAAAGGCGGAAACTTTGGCAACATCGAGCAACGATATTCTTGATTCTCTCCTCGAGCGCGGAGCCGCCCAGGGCTTCCTCACGTTTGACGAGGTTAGCGCTGCTGTTGCGCGATGCGAGTGCCAAGCAAAGTCACTGAAACGTCTTTTGCGATGTTCCGAGAGGGAGGGCATCCAGCTTCTCGCGAACGTGCCGAAGCGAGGTCGGTCTGCGGCTGTCGCCCCCTCCAAAAACCGTGGTGCCACGGAAACCATCCAGTCGTACCTCGACTGGATCGGGACCGTGAGCCTCTTGACCCGCGAAGGCGAAGTCGAGCTCGCACGCCAGATCGAGATGGGACGCAATCTCATGTGGGAAAGCGTCATCGCAGCCCAGTTCAAGGGTGACCGCCTTGAAGAGCTGAAGACCAAGGTGAGCGAAGGCGACATTCGCCCCCAAGACGCTGTACTTCAAGCAAACTTCATTGCGCTGCGCGAAGATCTGGTTCGTTGGGTCGAGATGCTCTCGACACGAAAGAAGAACGACAAGTCGCTCGTCGAAAGGGAAGCGGGACGACGCGCGAATCGCGTCCAGGAAGTTCACGCTCTGATCGAGCGCGCCGATGCTGATGTCGAACGGGCCAAGGCCGAGATGGTCGAAGCGAATCTACGCCTCGTGGTGTCAACGGCGAAGAAGTACCTCAAGCGTGGCCTGCCTCTTCTGGACCTCATCCAAGAAGGCAACATGGGCCTGATGCGTGCCATCGATAAATTCGATTACACGCGCGGCTACAAGCTCTCGACGTACGCGTCGTGGTGGATTCGCCAGTCGATGGCACGTGCAGCGACGGACCAGGGTCGAACGATTCGTGTGCCGGTTCATGCACACGAGCTGCTGACCAAGATGATGGGCGCAAGCCGCAAACTCACGGCGAAGCTGGGTCGCGATGCGAGTCCTGCGGAGGTCGCGGCGTCGATGAAGCTTCCCGTCGAGAAGGTGCGCTCGCTCCTTGCGATAGCCCGAGACACCGTGTCTCTAGAGACACCGGTCGGAAGCGATGGCTCCAGCGAGCTCCGCGACCTCATCGCCGACGAAGGCGTCAAATCACCGATGGATTCCTTGGTCAGCGAAGACCTCTCGATGACGGTGCTTGGTGCTCTCGAAACATTGAGCGAGCGCGAGCAGCGGATTCTGCGCATGCGCTTCGGCATCGGTGACCACGAAGCGCACACGCTTGCGGAAATCGGACGTGAGTTTGGTTTGAGCCGCGAGCGCATTCGCCAGCTTCAGGCGCTCGCGCTTCGCAAGCTGCGCATGGCGTCCCAGGCGGATTCCCTCCGCGCTTTCGTGGCCTAAGCACAGTTCTGCACATCTGACCGAGTCCGCCGTGATTTTTCACGGCGGATTCTTTTGTTTGGGAAACAAATGAATGGCCATTCATTTATGAGTTGACCATCAGGCGATGCCATTCGAGCATGGGGCGTGCCCTCCATCGCGACGTCGAGTGACGCCTATCCCGTGCTTCCGTCCGCCATTGACGTCCGCTCGGCCACCTTCGCTGACAACCGCCAAGTCGCCCTC
>JBLHKB010000273.1:0-8954 GCA_047619315.1 Polyangiales bacterium | reverse complement strand
GGCGGCGAAGCCATCGCCGTCACCTACCGACAAGAAGACGAAGAAGGCCTCGCCGAACTTCGCTTGGCGTCGCCCTGCCCGGCAGGCCCCGCGACCCTCGCCATTCAATATGACGCACCCTTCAATCGCTCTCTTCGCGGGCTGTACCGCGTCGACGAGGGCACCGGCGACGACGAAGCCCACTATGCGTTTACACAGTTTGAGGCGACTTCGGCGCGCCTCGCGTTTCCTTCCTTCGACGAACCCCGTTTCAAGACGCCCTTCGAGTTCACGTTGACGGTTCGCGCGGATGACCGTGCGCTCTTCAATACACCCGAGGTCGATCGCCAAGACCTCCCTGGCAACATGGTGCGTGTTCGTTTTGCTCCAACTCGCCCCCTACCGACCTACCTCGTCGCCATGGCCGTCGGACCACTCGACGTGGTGGAGCATGCACCCATCGCCGCCAACGACGTGCGCTCGCGCCCCCTCCCATTCCGTGGAGTCGCCACGCGCGGCAAGGCAGCGCAGCTCGCCTACGCCATGGAGCACACGGGCGCCCTCGTGCACGCCCTGGAGCGCTACTTTGGGATTCCTTATCCCTACGCGAAGCTCGACATCGTCGCCGTCCCGGACTTCGCCGCCGGCGCGATGGAGAACGCAGGGCTCATCACGTTTCGTGATCCCTTGCTCCTTCTCTCCGACGAATCGCCCGAGTCTCAGCAGCGCGCTTACGCCTACGTCATGGCGCACGAGCTCGCACACCAGTGGTTTGGCAACCTCGTTACTCTCGCCTGGTGGGACGATATCTGGCTCAACGAGGCCTTCGCGACGTGGATGGGCTACAAAATCGCCGACGAGGTCTTTCCGAATCAGGAGCAAGACCTGAACTTCTTGCAGCGCGTCCACAGCGCGATGCACTCGGATAGCCTCGTGAGCGCGCGCCAAGTGCGTCAGCCCATTGAATCCAATCACGACATTCGGAACGCCTTCGACTCGATCACCTACCGCAAAGGCGGCGGCGTCTTGGCGATGTTTGAACGCTGGCTCACGCCAGAGATCTTCCGAACCGGCGTCCGTCAATACCTCGCGGACCACGCCGATGGCGTCGCGACGTACCGCGAGCTGCTCTCCGCTTTTGACACCGCGTCCGGACGCGACGTGACGACTGCGTTCTCGACATACTTGTTTCAAACAGGGCTGCCCTTCGTTCATGCCTCAGCGAGCTGCGAAGGAGATGCCCCCTCGGCGACCCTCCGCCAAGAACGATTCCTCCCGGTAGGGTCCACCGGCGATTCCGACCGCACCTGGAGCATTCCTGTCTGCGTCCGCTACGGCGCGGACGGCGAGGATCACACCTCCTGCAATATGCTCAGCGAGACCACCGGCGGTGTGCCCCTCGAAGCGTGCCCCGACTGGATGATGCCCAACGCCGATGGCGCCGGGTACTTCCGCTTTTCGATGGCGCCTCCAGACCTTGAGAACCTTCGCCGGCGCGGATTTCAATCACTCACGGACCGCGAACTCATGGCTTACGCGGACGCCATCGATGGCGGCGTCGAGAACGCATCCATTCGCTACGCGGACGCTCTGAGTGCCTATGAGGCCATGGCCAGCAGCGAACTTCGCGCACTGGCGACTTCACCGATGAAGTTCTTCCGCTTCACGGCGGAGCGACTTGTGCCCGAAGCCAAAGCAACCGCGGTCTGGCGACGCGCCGGTCGCCTCTATGCGCGAAGGGCTCGCTCCCTCGGCTGGACTCCGAGGGCCGATGAGAACGGTGAACGCGCGCTCCTCCGCGCCGACGTCTACAGCTTCATGCTTTTGCGTGTTCGAGACGCCCGCCTTCGCGGAGAGGCCGTTCGGCGCGCTGAACGTTACTTAGGCATGGGCCGCGGTGGTGATGGAGAGATCCACGCCGACGCAATTGCGGCAGAGCTCGTCGGCTACGCCCTCGCCGTCGCCGTGCAAGAGAAAGACACAGCGTTCTTCGACGCGTTGATCGCGCGCTTCCGCACGTCACGCGATTCGATCTTACGCAGCCGCATCATCGCCGCGCTCAGCGCGAGTGACGACAGCGAACTGGCCGCTCGCGCTCGAGGCCTCGCCCTCGACTCAGACCTCCGCGTCAATGAGCTCATGCTACCGCTCTATATCCAGTTCCAAAGCCACGACCGGCGCGAAGAAGCCTGGGAGTGGATGACCGCCAACTACGCAGCCCTCGCGGAGCGCCTCGAATCGGGTACGTCGCGTCTCGTCGGTGTCAGCGGAGGATTCTGTACCAGCGAAGACGCCGCACGCGTCTCCGCGTTCTTTGGACCCAAGATCGAAGACATTCCCGGGGGCCCGCGCACCCTCGCGACAACTCTCGAAGCGATTCAACTCTGCACCGCCCGCGTCGAGGCACACCGTGAAGGCGCGAGCGGCGTCTTCCACTAGATGGCCTCGCTCCTCAAGGCGCGGCCAGACGTTGAACTTCTGCTGCCACGGGAGCTCATCCCGGGCCGCGAAGTCTCAGCGACAATTGTCCTGCGTTGCTCGAAGGAGGTCACCGTCGACGCCATCACCGTCAGGTTCACTGGCCACGAGACCGTCCACAAACAACAGAAAGAGTTTCTTCGTCTCTCCGCCGAACTTGGCGGCCAAACATTGCCGGAGGGAGAGACGCGACTTCCGTTCCGCTTCGCGATCCCGGAAGGAAACCCGCCCTCATTTCTCAGCACGCTCGCGAGGATCCGCTACGCGGCCAGCGTTCACGTCGACATCCCGTGGTGGCCCGACCGCCGGACGCAGTTCACGCTTCACGTGGCTGCGCCGCCACGCCCCTCGCCCGCGGACTCGCCCCACCGCTACTCGACGCGACCCGCAGGCCCCTCCGGTACGGAAGCGCATGCCGAGCTGAGCCTCACGAGCCAATGGGCGCGGCCCGGCGACATCATCTCCGGCGCCTTCGCGCTTTCGAACGTGGCGTACAACAACTACGGCGCGGCGACGCTTCGTCTCGCCTCCACGGAAACGCTCAACTTCGGATTTCGCTCAGCCGCGGCGGGCCGAAGTTTCACGAGCCGCATAGAGGATACAGCCCAGGGGGAAGCGACGATGATTCCCTTTCGGATGAGGGTGCCCACGACGGTGACGACCGGCTTTGGTGAAACCCGGCCACGAAGCGCTGGTCTTTTTTCGGTGAAGTGGGAGTTCGTGCTCGAGGTGGAGGTGCGACGGGGAAGAAACCTCGTCATGCGGATCCCTTTTGAGATCTTGCCCTTGGACCCCGAGGCAAAACCACGGCCGTATCAGGCGCCACCCGTCGTTGGCAGCAACCGCACCGGCGAACTCTGGCAGAGCGTTGGCCAGACTCACGGTTTCGAGATGAAGGGCGATGAGCTGCACAAGACCCTTGGGCAGACTCGGGCCATCGTGCGTCGTGAGCACCAAGGCAACGAAGGCGTGTTCTTGCTCGCGAGCTTTCACTTCCCGTCCCTCGGACTTGGACTCGAAGTAGAGCGCGCTGGGACGCTCCGCCGAGTGGTGGGAGGCGGCATCACGATGGGGCACAAGGCGTTCGATGCGGAGTACTTTGTCCGCGCACGTGACGATGAGCAGTCCCGGACGTCTTTGGAGGACGCCTTCTGTTCACAAGAATCAGCGCTCACAACGGGTGACGCCAGGCTCTACACGATGGACGACGAGACTTGCGTGCTCAGCCTGGCGGACAACGGTCACTCGGAGGAGGCCCTCGGAGAGATTCTGGCGGACGCCAACAAGGCTCTCGCGACCCTCGAGGAACTTGCCGCAAAAGTGGCACCCCCGACGGGCACGGCGGACACCTTGGACGAGTGGGAGTTCCTTCGCGCCCGACTTGGCGCAGCTCTCTCGATCGGTTCACTCTGCGTGAGCGGGGACCAAGGAAGCGTCCACGTCGAGGTCGCGACGGTGTTCGGCAAAGACGGGCGGCCCGACGCGACGCAACTTCGTGTGACCCCCAGTACACCTCTCGATGTGTCGCCGTTTGAGCTCAAGGTGGGTTTCGCCGAAGACCTCTCCTCCTCTTTCAAAGGAGAGGTCGCCCAACGCCTGACCGCCGCGCTCAGTGGCGGAGCCTACTTCCGACTGGATACGGAACGACTGCTATTGGAGTTCGGTTCGCCCCTTGGGTTCCCAGCGGAGACTGGCCCAGGACTCTTCGGCGACGCCAAAGACCTCGACGCCGCGTCGGCGCTCCTTCGAGTGGGCCACCTCGTTCGCGTCATCGGGCTCCTCAGCGGAGAGGCCGGCCCGTACCGCTAGCCTCGCTTCGGAGCCCCGAGGCTCTACCGAATATCATCGTCGCAGCAGCCGCTGACGCACTCACCGGAGCAGAGGGCCTGGGACGACATCGGGTAGCACGACGTGTTTGGTCCGCAGATCGAACAGACCATGCCGTCCGTCACGGGGCAGGACTGGTTGTCGAGGAACGCGCTCCCGAGGCCGCAGCTCCCGGACTGGCACTCCCGCGGACGGCACGTTCGATTTTGGCTCGCCGTCGTACAACGCGTGGTCGTACACGCCCCGAAGGAGCCGCATGAATCGGCGCCGCAGCGGGTGCCATTGGCCGCACCACCATCCGCGGGGCAGCTGGCACTCCCTGAACATGTCTCGGCGACGTCGCAAGCGCCGCTTGCCAGACGACACACGAAGCTAGACGGTTGGAAGCCGTCGCTTGGGCATCCCGCGCTGCTTCCCGTGCACGTTTCCGCGACATCACAGGAGCCGGCGGAGGCTCGGCACTGAACGCTCGAGGGTTGGAACGAGTTGGCGGGGCAATTGGCGCCGCTCCCCGTGCAAGTTTCCGCGACATCACAAAAGCCGGCGGAGGCTCGGCACTGAACGCTCGAGGAACGAAAAACATTACCAGGACAGGTTGCGCTGCTTCCAGTACAGGTCTCCGCCACGTCACAGGATCCTGCTGCGCCGCGGCATTCGAGGCTGGACGATTGGAACCCGTTCGAAGGACATGCGGCGCTGCTTCCCGTGCACGTTTCCGCGACATCGCAGGATCCGGCGGACGCCCTGCATTCGATACTCGATGAGCGGAACCCGTTCGAAGGGCAGGCGCTGCTGCTCCCGCTGCAGGTCTCCGCCACGTCGCAAGGACCGCTGCTCCCGCGGCATTGGGTCGCAGACGAGCGATAGCCGTTGTTTGGGCAGCCCGAGCTGCTCCCCGTGCACGTCTCAGCCACATCGCACACGTCATCTGCGGGGCGGCATTCAAAGCTACCGGGACGGAAGCTGTTGCCGGGACAGCTCGCGCTGCTCCCGGTGCATGTCTCGGCGACATCGCATGTTCCGTTGGACGCACGACACTCTACGCTTGATGGGCGAAAGCCATTGGCTGGACAGCTGGCGCCACTGCCGCTGCAGTTCTCCGCGCTGTCACACACGCCGCCGGACGCGCGGCACTCGAAGCTGCCTGGACGGAACGCATTCGCCGGACAAGCCGATGAGGATCCTGAGCAGAACTCCGCGACATCGCAGGCACCACTCCCCGCTCGGCACTCCGTCGTCCCAGCCAAGAAGCCATCGCCGGGGCAGGCATTGCTTGAGCCTGTACAGGTTTCGGCACGGTCACAGGGCCCAGCCGAAGGGCGGCATTCGAAACTGGAAGGCCGGAAGCCCGTGGCGTCACAGCGAGGCGTGTCCCCGTCGCAGACGATGCTGCCCGTGGCGCAGCTATCGGCGGGATCACAGGCCGCGCCTGGCTGGCAGCTGCCGCAGATGGAGCCGTTGCAAAAGCCGGACGAACAGGGGGTTCCAACGCTCAGGCTTTCGTCGGGCGGGCAGGTCGGTGCGGATCCGTCGCAGAGCTCTTCGGCGTCGCATTCACCGGCGCTTACTCGGCACACCACCCCCGCCTCCGCGGGCCCAGCGGACACACACACGGGCGAACCCGAGGAGCAGTCCGTCACCCCAAGCTCGCAAGCATCGCCGAGCGAACATGCCTCCCCGTCAGGACAGTTTCCTCCATCGAATCCGGCGTCGTTTCCGGCGTCCTGTCCAGCGTCCTGACCGGCGTCATCGCCTGCGTCGCCGCCGTCGACGGCGGCGTCCTGTCCAGCGTCGGGGTTGCCGAGCACATCGACGCAGCCGCTTCCGGGGACACACGCTTGGGAGGCGCCGCACCCACCGCTCGTTGGCGTAAAGAGGCACTCGCCCGCGGTGCATGCCACCGCCCCGCATGCCTCGACGAGCGTCGGACAGTCGGCAGCCGTCGAGCAAACGCTGTCTTCGCACGCTTCGGGAGTCTCAGGAGAGCACTCGGGACGTACACAGGTGCCGTTGTCGCACTCCGTCGCCTCCGCGTCGCCGCTTGGGCAGATCACGCCTTGGCAGCTCCGCGTGAGGACCACCGTCGCGGCGGAGCGGGAAACGACGATCACTTCGACACGCCGCTCGATGAGCCGAGCGCCGCTCGCGGAAAAAAGCTGTGCGCGAAGGATCAAGTTTTGCCCGTCGAGCCCTTCCGTGAACGAAGCCACGGCGACTCCACGGAGAAAGTCGTCGTTGGGGCCCACCTGGTAGTCACGAAACGCGGAGTCCCCGAGCTGGATGCTGACGCGGGAAAACTCCGCCAGGGGCACGAAGTCTGTTCGAACATTAACCTGAAGAAAGCGCTCCTCGTCGCCGCAGGCAACAAGCGTAAGCGCGGCCAAGGTTACGAGAATCGCGCGGCAATGTTTGTTCACACGCAAAGAATAGCAGACCTACGGGATTCATGCGGAGGACCCATCATCCACATTTGTCGCAAGAGTTCGTCGAAGGCGCCTAGGATGCCACCGTGCTTCCAAAGCAGAGCCCGGCGGCCTACGTCCTCGCGTGCGCCCTGGCTGCGTTCGTCGTCTCGACGGCCCTCGCAGACGACATTCACGTCATTGAGTCCGGGCGCGAGGCAGACGTCTTAGCGCTCTTGTCGCCCTACACCCTTGGAAGCGAGATCGATGGCTGGTCCATTGAAGGCATCTCCATCGAAGCGACGTCCATCGACGTCTCCCTGACGCGTGCGGAGGAAAGCGCCCACCTCGTGCTTGTTCACGTGAGCGAAGCTGGCGCGCAAACGACGAGCGCGTCGTTTGGCTTTCGTCGACCGGAACTCGAGGGCGCCCGCCAAGCCACCGAAACGCTCATCGGAGCCGTACAGCGAAACGACGACGGCGCATTTTGGCGCGTCGAAGCCAGCTCAGATCCCGCGCCGACTTTTTCAAGGGACTCGTCCATCGACGGCCTCCTTCTCGCGGCGGTCTTTCTCGTCCTGCTCCTCTTCGTCGCGTTTCGAATCGTGGAGAGGCGATGGCTCCTAGCGCTCATCGCCTGTGTCGGCGTCGCTCTTCGCGTTTGGATCTCCCCACGAAGCCTCCTCGGCGCGTGGTTCTACTCGAGGACCACGCCGATTCAGCGTGCCATCGAGGAGTCCGACTCTCTCCGTTGGCTCAACGTCGAGCTCGGCGGAGAATGGTCCGAGATCGACATCCTCCTCGTCATCGGCTTCGTCTTCGCTGCGGTCACGCCCCTCGCGGTCTTCCTCCATGCGCGCCTCTTGCTCGGCGATGAACGGCGCGCCCTCTTTGCTGCCGCGCTCGTCGCCGTACTTCCCGTCCACCTGCGTTTCAGCGCCAGCGAAGTCGCGTTCATCCCTTCGATCGTTTTCTCGTCTTCACTCTTTGCCGCCGCTCACGGCGTCATGAAGGGCTCGAAGCGCGTTGCTCTTGTCAGCGCCGCTGCGCTCATTCCCATGAGCATCGCGACACTCTACGCGCGCCCACTCAACATGCTCTTTGTCGTTCTCTTGGCCGTCTACGTCGCATTCGTTGAAAAGACCTCGTCAAAACGCCGGCGCTTTATTGCCGCCGCCGTTCCAGCGCTTTGTGCGATTCCCATCACAGCGATTCATCTGGTTGAGCAGTACGGCGAGAATCTCCGAGAGGGAGCTTCGATACACGTCCTCGTCGATGCCGTCGCGTTAGCCTTTGATCTCGAAAAGAACACGCTCATCAACTTGAGCATCACACCCTGGCCGCTGCTCTTCATGATCGTGGCTGGGCTGGTCATCTTTGTGCGACAGCCCAAAGGCGAACGCTCCATGCTCGAGCAACGACGCTTCCTATTTCTGTTCTTGTGGCTCGGCGTCTTCTTCGTGACACACGCGTACGTCGTGCCGGCCTCGGCGGCGGTGCAGGCGCGCTACCATCTGCACCTCGTGGTCCCCGTCGTCTTCTTGGCCGCGATGGGATTCGAACTCATCCTCCGGCGCTCGAGGAAGGGAGCCTTCGTTCTTGCCGTCGTCATGCTCACCTCACCTCTGATGCACCACGGGTTTATCACCGATTTGGCGTACAATGACCTGGCCGAGTTGGCGTTCGTACGCGACGCGCAGCGCTCCATTCCCCAAGGATGTGAGGTCGTCGAATACGCAGCCACGGATATGGATGCTCGCTTTCGACGTGGCGGGCTTCTCCTCGCCGACGGTCGCTTCTCGCTGCCCTACACCTTGGTGATTCAACGCCCAGATGAGCCATCCGTCTTGGGCGAGGCAACCGGATGCCGCCTCGTGTACGAAGGCCTCTCCTGCCTCAGCGAAAAGGACCCATCCGAAGCGATCGCGCCCGAATGCGCCCGACTTCTACGTTCGGGGACCATGACACCGGCGGAAAGTGTGTCCTTCACCTCCCGAATCTACGACGGAAACCTCTCTCGCGGCTTCAGCCCCGGTACTGACCGAATCCAACTAACGCTCTATCGTGCACAGTGATACCCTCGAAGTACATGAAGTCCTGGGCATTATCGATCCTTCTCCTCTGCGTCGGGGCGTGCGGCGGCATGCCGTCGGTTCCTCAAGAGCAGTCCCTCCAGGAGTTGCGGACAGCCATCGAGAGCCAGGTCACCAGCCCAGAAGCTTCGGCCCAGAGCTCACGACTCGTCGACCGAATCGCCGACGACGATGT
>JBLHKB010000272.1:0-8957 GCA_047619315.1 Polyangiales bacterium | reverse complement strand
AGCAGTCTCTTGAGCCAGGGATGGTCTACCAGTTCCGCGCCTACAGCTGGCGCGAGCGAGGTGGCGGGCGCACCTACATATCGAGCACCGAAGACCTCCTCGGCGTGTTCATGTTTGAGTGATCGCACGATCGATCGCATGACCGATCGCTGCTACAAGTTCTGAGTGATACCCAATACACAGTGGGAGCAGGTCGCCGCGCGTTTGAGCGCGGCGGCAAAAGAGCACGGGCTCATGGAGAGCCCTCGCGTGGACTGGGAAACTCAGCGCCTCGTCGAAGGAGAGCTGAAGCTCGACATGCTCAACGTGTTTCATCACTCCCGCCAACTTGAGAGCGCGGACACGGAGTCCATCATTCAGAGCTGGGCCTTGCCCAAAACCATCACCGAAGCTTGCGCCTTCGGGCGCATCGACAACGTCCGCGCTCGCTTGGCCGCCGGCGGGCTGGCGTATGAAGAAGACGTCATCGCCGCAGCGACCTCCGCCTGGGTCACGACATCGCTCCACTGCGAGTGCGTCCGTGCTCTTCTCGAAGCGGGCGCCGTCGTCGAACTCTCGCACCTCCGACTCGACGCTGATTCCGTTGGCAATGAAGCGGACTTCGACATGCTCGCGCAGCTCGTCGTCGCGGGCCAGTCGTCAGATGATGCCTTCGTTCGAGAGGAGGCGAAGCAAACCGATGTGGAGGCGCTGCGCGCGATGATCGAGGCCCTTCGCTGAACCTCGCCTCGTTCCTGAACTCGCCTACTCGATGCTCCGGAGCTCAGCTCCATAAAGCGCCGCCCATGCACTCGACGCCAGCTGCGCAAGTTCTGATTCGCTCTTGGCACGCAAGGCTCCGTAGATGCGCGCGATCTCCGCGCGGTTGACGCGGCGTCCGGAGACCAGCGGCTCGTGCTCCACGCCCGCTGCGGCGGCGAGGGATTCAAAGACTACGAGGGATGTGTAGGACTCGACACGTCCCCACTGCTGCCGCTTCATCGCGAAGGACGCGATGTGGATGAGCGAGCTGAGCGAGAGCTCCGGTGTCTGCGCGATCTGCGAAAGGTACGCGCTGAGCTCCGCGTTTGAGCGCTCCGCGCGGTGGTTGACGCGGTCCTCGGACTCCGTCTCGCCCGTGTAGGCCGCGAGCATCGCGGGCACGGCGACGAGCCGGTCATCCTCGTAGTCGAGGCGATGCTGAACTTCATGCCGCATGACGCTCACGACGATGGCCTCTTTGAAGCGCGCCCAGACATCGCGGGCATCGGCTCGGCGAAGTCGGGCTTCAGCCAGCTGCAATTCGCGGAGCGCGTGGGGGTCGAGATGTCGCTGCAGGTGGGAGAGATCGCCGGCGTCGTAGCGATAGGCGTCGGGCTCGCGGAGCTCCACGCGGACACTTCGAAGCGAACGGTTGAGCGCTTCGACGGCCAAGCCTCGCGCGACGATGGCTTCGGCGACCTCGAGGATCGCAGCCCGCGCCGCCTCGTCGTCGCGAAATACGCGCGCGGCGTCCCCGCGAAGGTCTTCGTGCGCCCACTGTTCAAACGCCGAGACCCAGCTGGCGTCCGCTTCGTCTTCGTAGCCGCGCACGATCACGGACTCGCTGCCAGAGTGAATGGAGGGCATGACCACGTCGATCAAGAAGCCCTCGACACGGTCCGCACGTACAAGCGCGTAGCGGATCTCTGGGCGGGTGTAGCCCAGCTGTGAGGACTCGTGGTTGACGTGGTCGAGGCGAGCGAGCTCGAGGGCGTCAACGCTGTACTCCCCGGCGGCGAAGGTTCTTCGTTGATGAAGGTCGTAGGTCGAGAGCATCAGGCGCTGGCGGCCTGTTCTTCTGTTCATGCGCAGGCGAGCGTCGAGATAGAATGGCGCTTCGGTAGCGGCGAGCGCGTCATGGAAAACGACGAGGTGGCGCGTCCAGTCGTGGGAGTCGTCGCTCTCGCGGTTCGAGTACTCCTCGGCGCTGTCGAGGAGGTTGCGCGTCGCTTCCAGCATGGGAGGCGCGTTCGCTTCGACGGCGCGGATGACGAGGGCGCGGCTCGCCGTGACCTCATCCCCACGTCCCGCGGAGCGGCGGTCGAGGGCGATGGAGTATGCGGGGAGGAGGTTCGCGAAGAGATCGTGGAGCGCGTGAGGCGGCTCTTCATCCGTTTCCTCGGCGGAAATTTCCGGGGCGTCTTCTTCCGCGCCGACGAAGAGTGGCGCCGGCTGCTGCTTCGACGAACGCCAAAATGAGACGCCAGCCCATGCGCCGCCAACGAGGACAAGGGTCGCGAGCAACGAAGCCGCGAAGCGAAGTCTTGCGGAGCTCTCGACGGATTCTTTTCGCTCCGCGTAAAACTGGGTCGCGACGGCGTCCACTTCGTTCGCGTTTTCGACGAGGGAGCCGATGCACTTCAAATACGCGAGGCGGTGGACATGCGCGTCGTCGCCAGCGTATTCGGTCTCAAACGCCGCCGCGGCGAGCTTCTTTCGGACGCTCGAACGGGCCAAGAAACCGAGCCCTGAGAGCTTCGATGAGCTGTCTGTGGCGCCGGTGGCTACGGCGGCAAGGTACCGCAATACATACCCCTTCAACATGAGCGTTCTCCAGCGGGCATGGGCCGGAGTTTGGGCGGCCTGGCGGCAGAAGCAAATGCGGCGGCAAGCGCAGTGGGCTTAACGACAAAGAGCGCCGCAGCGCGACGCTCTCTGTCCGTGTATTCCGCCGCTAACTAGGGGCAGTCGCCGTCGACGCAGATCGGGTTGCTCGCCCCGAAGGTATCGCAACATGTTCCGAAGTCGCCTCGGCAGGTTCCCGCGCAGGGACACATCATGCACCCGGTCGCTGGACGGTACTCGTTGCAGTTCCCGCCTTCACAGATCTCGTCTGCGTCGCAGGAGTCTCCGCACCCGCCGCAGTGGAGCGTGCTCGTTTCGGTGTCGACGCAGGCGCCGCCACACTCATCGAGTCGGCCTGGACATCCGCCCGCGTCGCACGCGCCGTCGAGGCAAACCTCCCGGCCCATACACCTCGAGCCGACGACGCCACAGTTCGCGGGGTCGCTGCTGAGGTCGACGCATCCGCCGGGCGCGGGCGTCAGCCCAGGTCGGCAGACGCACATCGAATCGAGGCAGTACTCGGTGTCGTCACATTGGTTATCCACGGCGCCGCAGTGGTCCGGGTCCGCCGTCACGTCGCGGCAGTTGCCGCCGTCTCGGACCGTCCCCTCGGGACAGCTGCAGACGCCGGAGGTGCAGGAGCTACCCGGGTCGCAGTTATCGCCGCATGCGCCGCAATGGTCGACGTCCGTGCTGACGTCGATGCAGCCATCGCCGCCACAAAGGACGAGGCCTGGGGCACAGGAGCATACGCCCGCGGTACAGCTTCCGCCCGGGCCGCAAGAGTTTCCGCAGGTGCCACAGTTGAGGGGGTCGGTGTCGAGGCCCGTTGTGCAACCACCGCCGCAGTCCGTTGTTCCGCCAGGGCAGCCGCAGGCGCCTGATGTGCAGACCGCGCCGGGATCGCATCCGTCCCCACAGGCCCCACAGTTCAGTGGGTCCGTGCTCACGTCGACGCATCCACCGTCACACGTGACGAGACCTGGTGCACAGGCACAAACGCTGCTCTCGCAGGTTCCACCAGCGCCGCAGCCTTGGTCACAACCGCCACAGTGTGTGGTGCTCGTGGCGAGGTCCACACAGTCAGCGCCACACGCGACACTCGGCGCCATGCAGCTCACCATGCCCACGTCGGGAGTCGACGCGTCCATGCCCGGCGCGTCCATGCCCGGCGCGTCCATGCCCGGCGCGTCAAGTCCAGCGCTGTCCATCATGGGCGCGTCCGGTGCGAGACCGCCATCCAAGACGATTTCGTCATCACCGCTGCATCCAGCGAGCGCGACGAGCGCGCCGGCACAAAAACCAAAGACCTGTCCAAGCTTAACCATATAGTTCTCCTCCAAGTTTCTTTCCCCCGCCCATGGCGGATTACATTTTAGATGTCGTCGTTGGCGCAATACTAGCTAGTTGCTCTCGCACTGATTTTCGATGCAGACCTCGCCGGCGACCTGACAGTCCGTCGTCGTCCGGCACTCTTCGCATTCGTTCAGCATGCACACTGGCTTGTCGGCCTCTTCGCATTGCGCGTCGGTGTTGCATTCCTCGCAGTCGCCGGACGCTACGTCGCAGTGCGGACGGTCGCCTTCCATACACATGGCGTCGGACATGCACGCCGATCGGCACTCGAGGTCGTCATCGCACAACCCGCCCGCGCAGTCGCTATTCTGGATGCACTCACTGCACTCGCCGTCGACGCAGTATGGGTCGGCGGCGCCGCAGTCCGAGTTGCTCAGGCACTCTTCGCACTCGAAGGTGTTCGTGTCGCACAGAGGCTTGTCGCCTCCGCAGTCCACGGCACTGGAACATTCGACGCAGGTGGAGATGGTCGGGTGACAGAGCTCGTCTTGGTCGCAGCTCGAGGCGTCGCAGGCCATGCGGCATTCGCCATCCGGGTCGCAGATGGGCTCGTCGGCTGAGCAGTCGCCAGCGGAGGTGCACTCGACGCATCGCCCTCGGGTCGCATCGCAGAACGGGTCTTCACCTCCCGAGCACTCGGAGTTCTGCGTGCACTCGCCGCAGAACCCGCGACCGGTACAGATGTCCGAGCCGGGACAATCTGTGGGGGATACACACTCCACGCAGAACCCGCCGGAGCACAGGGGTGTCTCGCCTCCGCACTCGCTCACCGCGGTGCATCGTGCTCCGTGCCCGATGGGCTCACCGGAGATGGGATCGATGCCGATGGCTTCGGAGGAGGCTCCGAAGCAACCGGTGACGCCGAGTCCAATGGCGAAGAATACTGAGAGGGAGAGCTTCGTCGTTCGGTCATGGGAAGTCATTACCCCTCCATGCCGATCGCGGCGTCATCCTTCAGTCCGGGGCCAAATATTCTTGATCAAGGACCTGTCGGACTCGCTCCGTAAAAGGGCCATGGCCATATCGACGCACGAAGCGGCGCCCACGTCGTCGGGCTTCAGGGACTCGTCCAAGGCTCATCAAGGCGAAGACCTCGAGGGCGGCACGTTCTTCCCGGAACATTCCTGCGCCGAACTCACGCTGACTGGAACGGACCAACGTAAGGGCACCTGCGGGGTTGTCCGATAGGAGTCGTCGCGCCTCCGCGAGCTGTGCGATCTCACGTCGAAGAACGTCATCGCCCGAGGTCGGAGCGGGGGCTCGGTGGCGTGCTGGGGGCTGAGCGTTCGGTACACCGGTCGGCGCGAGCTGTGACTCGTCTTCGGGCTCTGGCTCCCCCGTGAAGGGGTCCGGATCACCCAAAGGCAGCTCTGGTTCGGGCGTCGCTGGAACGGCTGCGCGTGGGGCCTCGAGCGTTGTCGCCACCTCAGGTGCGGTCTCCACGTAGCCATCGGCCTGGTCTGGTTCTTCCGAACTGTCGAAGCCTGGACCGAACACGCTGAGGGCGAGGATGACGCCGGCGGTCCCGGCGGCGGTGAGTCCCCACCACTTTGCGCTGTGACCTGCTACCTGCGCGAGCTGGGCGGGTGCGCTTACATCTGGGACGCTCGGTCCCGCGGCGATGGGCAGCATGATGGCGGCTTGGAGTCGCGCGAGTCCCTTCGACAAGTCGTAGTCGCTCGCTGGCAGCTCGGCGCTGAGCCTGAGAGCTTCACGCATCGACTCGGAGGCGTCGGCGTCGTCGAGGAATCGTTTGGGGTGGTCACTCATGCGGACCTCGTCGCGTCGTGCTGAAGAGGTGGGTCCTCGGCTGCAGCGAAGGCGGCGGCGAACTTGCGGCGGGCAGTATGCAGACGTGAATAGACGGTGCCGGTAGGCACCCCGAGAGCGGCGGCGATGCTCTCGCACGGTTCGCCTTCGATCTCGAAGAGAATAAGGGGGATACGGTGCTCTGCATCAAGGGCGTCGAGGGCGGCCTGGACGTGCATCAGTTTCTCCGCGATCACCGTCGACTTCTCGGGTGAGAGCCCCTGCGCCCGAGTGTGCTCCAGCGCGAGCGCACCAAAGTCCTCGCGCCGGCGTGCTCGTGATCGCCGCGACGACGCGCCGATGCGAACGGCGATGGCTGCCAGCCAGCCGCGAGGCGTGGCTGGGCCTGGCACGTAGCCGCCCTTCTTGTG
This sequence comes from Polyangiales bacterium, assembly GCA_047619315.1. Lineage (GTDB taxonomy): Bacteria > Myxococcota_A > Polyangia > Polyangiales > Houyiibacteriaceae > JBCCRV01. The sequence goes on along the minus strand of JBLHKB010000272.1, from coordinate 2,835 downwards.
CGCCACGATGAATACCTCCTGCACAGCGTCCTCCACGTCCGCCCCCGCGATCCCAAGTCGAGTGAGGAACGAGGCTATAAAGCCCGCGTGCTCTACAAAGAGCGCCTCCGCGCCAATTGCCTCGTCTCTCACCAACACACCTTCAACGTTCAAGACCTCATGGCTGCGGCGACGGAGATCCTTCAGTCCGCGGGCAACTTTCATGGCCACCGGACCAGAAACTCTGCGGAGAGCATGGCCGAGACTGCGCTCAGGGCTCGAACTGGGCCGATATTTCCGGCGTCATCGCTCACGTGCACGCGGGGTCGGATGAAGGGCACGATGCCGTCGCCGACGAGGCGCACGCCGACGCGCGAGTCCGCCGGCAAGGTGATGGAGACCCGGCCAATACCTGCGAGCCACGCTCCGCTCGCGCGAAGATCTGCCGTAAAACCCGAGCCTTCTGCGATGAACGCCCCTGCGCCGAGACCTAAGCAGATATCGCCTCGAGCGATGCCAAAGGTCCAGCCTCCGCAGCCGTCGAGTCTGCCGGCGACTATTCGGAAGCCGACCTCGCCGCGCCCAATCTCGCTTTGAGTCCGGGCGGTGACGAAGCCGCCGACCCGAAGCGTGACAACTTGCCCGAGCATGATCTCAAAGGAGAGGGAGCCGATGGCGGAGACGCCAGGGACAACACCGAAGCCCGCGCCGCCGCCAAGGACGAGCGCATAGCGCCCTACGGCCTCGCTGGAGCCGTCTGGGGTGGAATCTCCAACCACAGGTTCCGGCGGAGTATCGAGTGCGGAGACGGAGGCTTGGTCCACCGTTTGGTTCACCGGTTCACCTTCCGTTTCGGATGCCGTTGGTCCGGGCTCGTCGTCGATGGCGTTCGTGCTCGCGTCGCTGGACGTCGCAGGTTCAGGTGGGAGCGCCGAGAGAACGGAGGGATCGATGGCGAGGGCGATGGCCAGCGTGACGGCATCGAGGCGAGCAGCGCACTCCTGCGGTAGGACATCGAAATGACGCTCCGCGGGTGCTTCATCGCCTCTCTGAAAGGAAAACGAGGCTGCGCGAGCTCCTGGACGAACAACGACGCGGATCGATGCGTCGAGCTCATCGCGGCTGAGCCAATAGCGAAGGCGCTGAATGACGGGCTCCGTTGTCATGCAGGAATCGCCCGCTTCGATGATGACGCCCTCGGACAGCGAACGCCGCTCCACGCCTTGGGCGGCCAGCGGCGCACAGACGCAGAGGAGACACGCGGCGATGAGCCACCTTGTATGGTCGGATGCTGGGGTCGACCGCCGCATAGCCCCAGGGTCCTTCAAGGGTGAAGAACAGTCCACCATTCGACCATCGAGCCGTGGGATTTGGCGCGTCAGCTCCTGTTGGCGTGCGCACCAACAACGAAGGGCAACATGTCACGCATGTCAGGGCGCGGCGCAGTTCCACGGTCGATAGCGCAGCCCGTCGTACCGCCGACGAGCAGCGCGCTTGGCGTCCAGGCGAGCGCCGTCGCAGGCACCGTCGCGTACGTCTCGAGGGCTTCGAGCCGGTGCGTCTTGCCCGAGGTCCGTCGGACCTTCAATTGCTCGGCCCGTCGCGGAATAGGAGCGAGGACGGGTGCGCCGAACGAGCCTACAGAAGAGCTCCTTCGTCGCTTCAACGTGTGAAGCGGAGGTTGGCCCACACGGGCCAGTGGTCCGAGATGTTGCGATCGTCGAAGGCGCGGTCGACGCCCCATTCGTCGACCAGATCGGTGCCCTCGGGCGCGGCGATGACGATGCGGTCGTAGGGGCAGACGCTGTCGGCAAGGTTCGTGTCCGCCGAGTGGGGAACCACCCAGTCATAGGCGTCACCGTGGATAGGCAGCGCATCGAGCTCGTCGTCGGACGCGTAGCTGCAGCCAGCGTTGAAGTCGCCGACGGCGATAAAGATCGATTCTTCGACGAAGTGGTGTTTGGCCCAGGTGAAGACCTGCTCCATCGCTGCGATCTCGCTCACCGCCGAGCGCGGCCGGGTGTGGACGTTGATCATGACGAAGGTCCGCCCTCCTTCGGTCAACGCGAAGCGCTGGAGGAAGGGCTCGCGCTGGAAGAAGTCCTGAGCGGAGTCGTCGTAGAGGGTCCCCTCTCCCACCGGCGCGAGGCGGTCGGTCCGGTAGTAGTAGCCGTACTGCTCCTGCGAGTGTCGGTCGTCGGGCTCACGACCCGTCCGCTCGGAGAGAGCGAGCGCGTAGGTCGGCGAGGGCTCGGTGTTGCATGCCTCGAGCAGTCGCTGGGGCGCTTGGCCGCTGATGTCCCTGATCTCCTGGACCGCGACCAGGTCGTAGCGACGGATGATCGAGGCGAGGGTCGCCATGACTTCTGGCTTGCCGGCCTTGGTGGGCCCGAAGACCTGGATGTTGAAGGTCGCCATCCGGAGGAGCACCGGCTCCGTCGAGGGCTCGGCCCTGGCGGCCGGGGTTCTCGACTCCGGCATGGCCGCGGGCGGCACCGCGGCGATGCACGCGCTCACCCAAACCAGCAGCGAAAGCCAACGCATGAGGGCAGGCTAGCAGGCGCTCACGGCAGGGCGGCGCCAATCGTCTCGGAGACCCGACCGGCGGCTCGCAGCCCACGTACTTGCTCGATGCGCTCGACTTCATCAGTCGCCTCTGTGCGCTCATCCCACCGCCACGCTTTCACATGCTGCGCTACCACGGCGTCCTCGCAGGTCATTCGCGGGATTGCGCGGAAGTGGTCCCGCAAGGGTTGGCGAAGGACGAAAACACAGACGACGAAACGTCCGGCGACGCGCAGCAGCTCTTGTTCGAGCCCACACCTCCGCTTCGGCCGCCGCCTCCAGTCTCACGTC
>JBLHKB010000271.1:0-9026 GCA_047619315.1 Polyangiales bacterium | reverse complement strand
TCCTTGGCACCATCCCGCGGGCGCGACCTCCGCCGCCGTCGGCGCCTGCTTGAGCTCGATTTCGCCGCCGCTTGAGGACGGCCAGTGCACCCTTGCGTCTGCTGGAGTTGGATGGAGCCGCTTGAAGCACTAATCAGGCGCCGATTCTTCACTTTGGGCGTAGGACTGAAGCTCTTGGGAGGGAATTTGAGGCTTGGGGAGGGTTTGAGGTCGGGCTCATGACAGTTGAAAGTGGAGAATTGGCCGTTGGGATGTCCTAGCCGCCCCTTTGCTCGTTGTGTCCCCGCTGACTACAATTCTAGCACGTAGAATTTTCGCCCCTGGAACCGCAACTTTGGCGCATCGAACACCCTTGATCGGGCCGATGACACCGCCCTGTCGGCGCCGAAGGCTCCCGGATATCGCCAGATGGCGTAGATTGGTTGGATAGCCAACCTAACCGACCCAGCCTCAATGCATGGACCTTTTGGGTAATGGGCTTCAGCTCCTCGGCATCATCCTACTTTTTACCATGGTGGCCACTCTGTTCGGGTTCGTCTTGGCGATGGCCTACGCGCTGCACGGAATGCGGGTGGGTGTCGAGAGCGACAGAGTAGCACTCGTGAGTCCCGATGCCTGGACGGTGACCTGTTGTCTCGTCGGCGGCGTTCAACTCACCGCGGCGCTCGCGTTGTACGTCGATATCAGCGCCGCGCTATTCGCCGCCGGGGTGTCGATGCTCATGGCCTTGAGCTGCCGCATCGAGCTCGTGGTGACGCCTCAAGGGTCACGCCTCTCGCGACAGATCTTCGGAGTCATACGCTGGCGCGTCTGGCACAACGCCTGCACGACAACGCTTCACGTCAGCGCCCACTATGATCTCCTGGTTCCCGAATCGGTCTATGTGAACGTGGAGTTTGATTCGGAAGACGTTCTCGCACTCGCATGGATCACCAAGATTGGCTTCGCCAACACCTTCGAGCGCGCTGATAGCCTCAGCGCCGAGTTCAATAACGCCGTGCGACGTTTGAACGAAGAAGTACTGCTCTGAGAACCACCTGAGGTTTCGATGACGACTTAAAGAAAAAGCGCCCCGCCGAAGAGTCGGTGGAGCGCTGATTCTCTGGCTCTGACCTACTCGACGATGACCTTGTAGACGCTGCCTGTGACGCTAACGATGTAGAGTTCCCCGAAGCCGTCTTCGCCAAAGCTGCTGACGTTGCTAGCCAAGAATTCATCACGCGGGACGGGTTCCCCGTCGTTGTCTCGGTCGATCGACCACAGCTGATTGGAGCAATAGTCTGCGTAGAAGTAGAGACCCTGAATGTCCGTCAAGCAGCTGCCACGGTAGACATACCCGCCGGTCACGGAGCAAGCGCCACCGTCGCGGTTGTACTCGGCGATGGGCAACTCGAGGCCGTCTCGGTTGCAGCTGTTGCCGCTGGGGAAGCAGCTGTTGGCTTCCATCGTGTTCCAACCGTAGTTTTCGCCACCCATGGAGGCGGCGGGCTGGTAGTCGATCTCTTCGAAGCGATTCTGACCGACATCGCCGATGTACATGTCGCCGTTGTCGGCGTCGAAGGAGAAGCGCCATGGGTTGCGCAAACCGTAGGCCCAAATCTCGGGACGAGGGTCATCTTCGCCGTCTGCACTGTCGGCGTAGGGGTTGCTCGTCGGAATCTCGTAAGGCTCGGCGCCGTCCACATCGAGGCGAAGCATCGAGCCAAGAAGCGTCGTGTTGTCCTGGCTCTCCCTTGAGCGCCTCGAAGAGCATCCGGACAGCCGAGTGCGAATACGCTTCAAGAGCGCGTGGAAAGACGGCACACGCTCCGTGTTGCTCGATCCACTCGACTTCATCCGGCCGGCTGTGTGCACTCATCCCGCCGCCGCGCTTTCACATGCTGCGCTACCATGGCGTACTCGCAGGTCACTCGCGGGACCGCGCCGAGGTCGTCCCGCAAGGGTTGGCGAAGGACGAACGCTCACCGCCGGGCGACGCGCAGCAGCTCTTGTTCGAGCCCGTGCCTCCGCTTCAGCCGCCGCCCCCGCCGCCCTCACGTCATCCGTGGGCATGGCTGTTGCGCCGCGTATTCGCCATCGACATTATCTGCCCTCACTGCCAGGGCGCCATGCGCGTGAAGTCCATCGCCACTGAGGCGAGCGAAATACTGGCAGTCCTTGGCACTGTCCCGCGGGCGCGACCTCCGCCGCCGTCGGCGCCAGCTTGAGCTCGACTTCGCCGCCGCTTGAGGACGGCCAGTGCACCCTTGCGTCTGCTGGAGTGGGATGGAGCCGCTTGAAGCACTAATCAGGCGCCGATTCTTCACTTTGGGCGTAGGACTGAAGCTCTTGAGGAGGAATTTGAGGCTTGGGGAGGGTTTGAGGTCGGGCTCATGACAGTTGAAAGTGGAGAATTGGCCGTTGGGATGTCCTAGCCGCCGGCGTGTCGGGTGGAGCGACGGCTCGTTAAACCGGTGTCCTGGACCAAAGGACACGACATCTTGTGGTCGCGACTGCCGCAGGTCCGCGAGCTGACCTTCACCGGCGCCACACCCATTCGTCCGGGTGCGATGACGAAAGACCCGGAGCTCCGCCTCGATGCGCCAATCGAGCAACGCCTCGCTTGAGCGTCTCGACGCGTGAACACGTCTTGCGCGATACTCCCCACATGACTCGCGGGCTCACTCTCCTCCTCTCACTCGCATGCGTCGCGTGCACCGACCCTGCCCCCGAAGGGCCGACGGTTCCCCTTGAAGAGCTCGAAGCCGTCATGGCCCTCGACGAGATGTTGCGTGAGGCCACTGCCGAAGAGTTGGAAGAGATCGTAGAAGCTGCCGAGGCAACTGAGGCTGCCGAAGCAACCGCCACCGCCGAGCCAGAACGACCCGCATTCAACCGAGCGATCTTGGGCGCGTATATTTCTATTGGGGACCCGGTCACCGCATTTCCGCCCGGTGGGGTGTCTTACCTGCGAGGTGGCGACTCCCCCGCTCTGCTCGTCACGCCGCGGATGACGGAGAATATGCCCGCCGGATACTCCTACGAAATGCAGCTGCCAAGCGCTGTCCCGGCCAGCGTCCTCCGCGCCGAAGACCTCGGCGCTCGAGTGAGCGATGAAGGCGGTCAGACGTTCGACGTGCGCGGCGAAGTCACGATCACCGCCCTGGACTTCGCCAGCGGCCAGGTGGCCTTCGTCGTCGATGGCGAGACCACCTCCGGTCAGGAAGTCGACGTCGAAGTCGACGCGCGAATTCCCGTGGAGAACTAGCCCAGCACCTCAGGCAGGACAGCGCTTGGGGGGCGAAGGTGTTTACGCCAGTTGTCATAGCCAATGGTGAGAGCCAGGTAGATGAGCACCGGCTGCACGAGCCAGACGCCGAGTCCCGCCATGCCGACGAGGAGCGTCATGCTCGTCCAGACCGCGACCTGAAGTCCGCGTGGCTTCCCCCAGAAGCGGCCCACGACCATCTGCAGAACAAGACCGCCGTCGAAGGGGATGGCGGGCAGGAAGTTGATGGCGGTGAGGATGAGGTTGCAGCCGCCGAAGATCGAGACGGCGAGGACGACGTTTGGGTGCCAGCTTTGAACATCCCCCGCGAGGATGGCGAAGCTCGCCGCCGCGCAAGCGGCGTTGGTGCTGGGCCCCGCGAGAGTACGCAGCACACCTTCGACAAAGGCTGGTTCGGCGCCCGTGTAGTCGATGCGTCCAGCCCGCGTGAGCACCATCTGCTCGATGCCTTTGCCGTAGGCGATGGCGACGAGCCAATGGCAGCCGAGGTGCAGTCCCGTGCCTACGGCGAAGCTCGCAACGACCAGGCTGCCCTCCATCCACGAGCTCGCGTAGAGGCCCGTCGCGAGCATGATGAGAATGCCCTCGACGTTGGTCCGCACGCTGTTGCCGAAGAGCTTGATGAACTGAAACGACTGCTCACCGTACATGCGACACGCTACTCGGGGATGGCGCGCAACGACACGTTGACGGTCGTTTCACCGGACGGGAGTTCGAGTTCAAGGTCGTGGGGAAAGTAACCCGGCGCGCTGACGCTGACGTGGTGGGTACCCGCCGCCAGGTCTTTCGGACGCACGCTGAGCAAGCGGCCTGAACCTGCGAAACGTTCGTCAACGTCGACACGCGCAGTGTCGGGCTGTGCGATGACGCGGAGCTGAGCCCGCGTCGGAGCGGTGCTAACACCACCGCACGCGGAGAGACAGAACAGAGCAAAGGCCGCAAGACGCATGCCCCGCTCTAGCACCGTTTCGCCCGCGAGGAAGTGTCCGTCGCTTTCAACTTAGGCTTCGAGGAACGCGTGCAGCGGCTTCCAGTAGCGCTCGTGCCAGCCAGCGTCGATGTGCCACGAAGTCCTCGCCAACCCCTGAGTGATCGAGGACGAGACGCGTCCCTTTGCCTTCGGCGCTCAGCTCGATGCGGACGAGGGAGTACACGCCGGCATCCCAAGCTCTGCTGGGGTGGGATACAGCCGCCTAAAGCACTAATCAGGCGCCGATTCTTCACTTTGGGCGTAGGACTGAAGCTCTTGAGGAGGAATTTGAGGCTTGGGGAGGGTTTGAGGTCACACTCATAATAGTCATAGTCCTAGCCGCTTCGGTTTCCAGTCATGCGCCGAATGTAACGGACGATCGGGGAACCATTCCTGACGGCAATCGCGCGGATCATTCCGCACCTGGTTGAGTTTCGTCTCAGCGTGCATGCTCGGTTTATGGACTGGTCGAAATATGCCGAGCTTTCAGCGGAGTGGACGAAAAAGACGAACGCATACGCTAGCGGTATCAACGCTTTTGTAGAGAGCGAGGCATGGCCAATGGCTGGGATGACGAAGGCGAGGCGCCGAGCGATGAGCGGGACAACGCCCTCGGCGACAAGGTCGTCGAAGTCGTCCGCGAGGCGAATGCCAGGGGCGCCTGGCGCGATCTGAGACAGTACTTTCCTCCGGCCCATGCTCCCTTTGCGAACAAGCTCAAGGAGAAAGCCACGTCGCTACGAAGCGTGTATTTCGTGGGCGAAGGTCAGGTGGTCGCTGCACACGGCAGCAGTTGGCAGCCAGGAGGCGTGGCGGTCTACGGGTTCGATGGTCGAAGCGAAGAGATCCCTGACGTACTGGACGTAGCCGCGAGTCCGGATCGACGCTTCTTTGCGCGCCTCACCGCGGAAAACCTCGTGATCACAGAAGGCTGGGATGGCCGAGAGGTGACCCAAGTACCCCGTCCACGCGGAGACGAAGGGGCCCCGATGGGCACCGAGACGTTCTCAGAAGATGGAGTTGTCCCCATCGAGCACATGGTCGTACTGCCAAACGGAGAGGGTGTTGCCCTAGCCACGGACCGAGGCATCTTTCTTTCGACGGGCTCGGGCGTGCGGCGGCTTTCTCCAGACACCGAGACACTCAAACAAAGCGTTCAGGAATGGCGCGAGTCGGAGGACGAGCCCTACCCACTTCAGACGGACATGAGCCACGTCGCGGTTCATCCGAGTGGTGAGTGGATCGCGTGCGGCTATCAAGACTCGCAGCATGAGTTGCGTACGTTGGACGGTACCTTGGTGGGAGAGTTTGGACCGCTTCACTCTGAGTACCCGCATCACGCCGCCTTCAGTCCTGATGGGACCCGCGCGATCTTCAACAGCTGTCACTTCTACAACGGCGTCACCAGCATCGGTCGTATGGATGAGCTCCTCACTCTTCGGCTGGGCCGCTACGAGGAGGACGCTCGCCTCTTGCCTCTTGAATCGAGCGCCCGCGTGTACAACTCAGGCTTCCACGACGGGATGTTTCTCCTGGGCGACGCCTACGGCTATATCCGAGCCGCGAAGCCGAACGGCGACCTCGGTTGGCAGCACTTTACTGGTTCGTCGATCGGCGGGGTGGACGTCTCGCCGGACGGCAAGCAGCTGGCCATCACCACCCACGCTGGCTTCTTATCGCTCCTTGAGCCTTCGGACGAGTCACAGTCCCACCAGATCGGAAACGGCCCCTTCGTGGAGCGGATTCGCTACGTGCGATGGAAGAACGAACCGCTCTGGCGGTGGTGAGCCGGCCCTGACGAGCCACTAAAGGTCATCAAGTGCAACGAGAGACTTGAGCCCCGACAGGGCTGCCTTACGCAATCTCGGGTCATCGCTCTCGCTGAGCTCTTGTGCGGAATGCCCCGTTGAAGCGCCACCAGTCGAAGCGCCGCCCGCCGCGCCGAGCGAGTGACCTTCGCTCCCAGTCACGTCTGGCCCCTGCTGCTCCTCCTCGCATGCTCGAGCGGAGAAGACCCCCAGAGTTCCCCGACCTCACCATGGCCACTCGCGCCGGAGGACCTGTCCAGCGACGCTTGCGCGGAGTGCCACCCGTCCATCGTCCGCGAGTGGCGCTCTTCGCTCCACGCGACGGCGTTCTCAGACCCCGTGTTTCGCGCCGAGTACGACCCCGACCCCCAAGCGTTTTGGCCTTGGCAGGGTTCAAGGGGAGGCGCTAGCTCCCGAAGAGGCGGAATTGGCTGCTCGTTTCCCTCGCAGCATGTACGCCGAGTGCCGAGGTACCCTTCGAGCAAAACCTCGACCCGGCAAACCGAACGCGGCCTCACTTCATTGAGCTCATGTCGACAAGCTCCGGTTGGCAAGCGCTACTCCAAGCCGCCGCGGAACTACGTCCAAGCTCTATCGAAGAGGTGGATGGCGTCGAGTACGCCATGTTCTTCACGACCGATCACCACGCGCTGTCGCTCTCGTCGTTTGGCCTCATCGAGTCGACGCGTTCGACGAGTGTTCTTAAGGGTAGCTGCGATGATATTCCAACGGATAGCGAATACTATCGTTCCCGCGCGGACATCGAGACGGAGATGCTCGACATCGCTGATCTGGATGGTGTCGAAGCATGGGCCTATGGCACTTCCTTCGATGGTCAGCCCATTCCAGCCATCCAGTTTGGCCCATTGAATGGAGATGGTGGCGTCGCTCCCGCGTTGATCATCGTGGCGACGATGCACGCGCGCGAGTGGATTAGCACCGGTGTTGCGCTGGGGCTCATGCGTCGCCTGGCGGAAATCGTGGATGCTTCTGGTGGTCTTTACCCTGATGTCTACACGGCGCTCCAGACCGCGGCGGTGGTCATCGTGCCCGTCGCGAATCCAGACGGCTATGACGTCACGCGGGGCGACCACCCGACGATACCAAGGGACCGTTCTTGGCGACCAAACACCAACACGTCGGACTGTGTTACGCCACTTGGCGTCGAACTGAACCGGAATTTTCCGACGGCCTTCGACGAGGCTCCGCCGCGCGACTGCGACGGCGACCCAAATCATTGCGGCTGCGACAGCAGATATCAGGGCAGGTTCCCCTTGTCCGAGCCGGAGAGCCAAGCCCTCGAAGACCTAATGGCATCGAACACGTTCGCCCCGGACTTGGGTTCATTCGACATGGTTGCACTCATCAACCTGCACTCGGCACTGAGTATTAGTGCGTTTCCTACGGGGTACAAAGAGCAGGAAGACGCCGATGGCTTTCGCTGCGCTGTGCGAAACGATGGGGTTGAAGGAGACGGCGCCTCGGAGGACATGTTTGATGGAACGTGCTTCGATGCCGACCACCAACTGAACCACTTGGTGTTTGGACGTCCTGAGGCACCTCAGTGGTACGATCCCCTCGAAGCCCAAAGAGAGGCCTACGACAGTAGCCGATTTGTCGGGGCCTTCGCCCACGGAACGCTCAACTTGCATGCTCACTTCAGGCCCCCCGGCGAAGGAGCCCTTTCCCTCCTGCTCGAGTTGCCTAGCGGTGGGCTGGGCTTTTGCACCGAGTGCCTGCCAGACCCCGACGCCGCGCTCCTCGATGTGCTCAACACAAAGTGGCCCCTTGTACGGCGAGCGATTACGCAATTGGACGCTCTAGAGAACCTTCGAACGCCGTGGACCCCCGCCGCCTCAAGCGTTCGCCCCATGGGCATGATGGCCCGCGAATGGACGACGGACCTAGGCAATGAAGAGGACGCCCGCTACACGTGGATCGCTCCTGTGCGCCTTGGCGCGACGAACGCCGACGTGACCATCAATGGTACTGCCTACCCGCTTTCGCCGAGGCGTAGCGGGCGGGTGCGACTACGTAGCTCGGGACGTTGCCTGCCCAAGCTGCCCAGCGTGCGACGCGTGTGTTGGGGTCGTTTGTGACGACCCACCGAACGCTTGCTTTCGTGCGACGGGCAGCTGCAATGGCGGAAGCTGCGAGTACGCCATGCTCGACGGGGTCGATTGCGAGGACGGGAGCGCGTGTACGTTCGGCGACATGTGCGAGAGCGGCATTTGTGCGGGCACGGAGCGGACTTGTGACACGCCGCCAGCCGCGGAGTGCCTCGACGCGAGTATCCTGCGCACCTATGCGGCGAGCGGCGCCTGCGGTGGAGGTGACTGCAGCTACCCGGCGAGCGACATGACCTGCTCGAATGGATGCGCGGACGGATCGTGCGTGGCGGACGACGCGTGCGTGACCGCGCTGGGTGTCCCTTGTGCGTATTTCAAGGCCAGCAATACGGGGGACGACTGGTTCGGCTACAGCGTGAGTCTGGATGGGGATACTCTCGCCGTCGGTGCCCCTCTAGAAGCGAGCGTCGCGACTGGTGTCGATGGAAACCAGGCTGACAATAGCGCCGGGCGTAGCGGGGCGGCATATGTGTTTCGCCGTGTCGGAGGCAGGTGGGTGCAAGAAGCCTATCTCAAGGCCAGCAACACGGGAGCGGACGACCGGTTTGGATACAGCGTCAGCCTAGATGGGGATACCCTCGCCATCGGGGCCATCTATGAAGACAGCGACGCGACCGGTGTCGATGGAAACCAGGCTGACAATAGCGCCGGGCGTAGCGGGGCGGCATACGTGTTTCGGCGGACGGGAAGCACCTGGTCGCAATCCGCCTACCTCAAGGCCAGTAACGCGGAGTCGATTGACAGTTTCGGCCATAGCGTCAGTCTAGACGGTGACACTCTCGCGGTCGGGGCTCTGTGGGAAGCCAGTGCAGCGACCGGCGTTGATGGAAACCAGAATGACAATAGCGCCG
>JBLHKB010000270.1:0-9031 GCA_047619315.1 Polyangiales bacterium | reverse complement strand
CCGTAGTTGTCTTCGTCCTGGTCCAGATAGTAGGTCGTGCCCACACCCTCGTCGATGGAGGTGTCGCAGTCGTTGTCCAGCGTGTCGCAAAGCTCTGCGTTGTCTGGAAACACCGCGGCACTGCCGTCGTTGCAGTCCCCACCGACGAGCGCAAAACCTGGCGGAAGCTCGCAAGCCAGCATGGTGGGCGTGGTGCCGAAGTCATCTCCGTCGCCGTCGGTGAAGAACGTGGTGAGCACCCCATCGTCGATCTCTGAGTTGCAATTATCGTCGATGCCGTTGCAGCTCTCCGCCTCCGGCCCCACCTCGCCGTCGCACTCCACGCTGATGACTCCGTCAACGCACCTTTGGACGCCCATCTGGCATAGCCCGATATCCGATCCGCACGGCACCGTGTCTCCATCCGAGCAAGCGCAGCCCTCGTTGCTCGTGCCGTCGCAGTCTTCGTCCACGTTGCCCATGTCACAGACTTCTGCCGTCTCCGCGAAGACCGTCTCGATGCACGGACCCCAGAATCCATCAACGCATTCTTGCCGTCGGTTCATGCAAGCGCCGATGCTTTCGCAGGGCTGGCTCTCGCCTATCGAGCATTCACCAGCGTCGCGCCCGGCGTCGCGCCCCGCGTCCTCAAGCCCAACACTGTCAGGGAGATCTGCATCTCGAAGGCCGGCGTCTTCCGCGGGGAGCAAACCGGTGGTGTCCACCGAGCATCCGAAAGCGAGAAGTGAGACAAATAATATACGGCTCACTCTGTAATCATAACAGAACCCAGCCGAGACGGATCGTACGTTTAGGACGAAGATGCTAGATTTGGACAACGGGCCTCGTGAGCGCCACCGCCTGGCCGAGTACGTCCCGCTCAGTGCGTCGGCGGCGTGCTGAGAATCTGAGCCGCCGTCGGATCAAGCCAGAAGGCGATCTTCCCGGCACCGTTTCGATCGATGTCGATGCAGCACGCGCTCGCTGTACGAAAGCCGGGCAGCTTTCCTTCGCCGCTTAGATGCCCCGCTAGGACGCGAACTTTCGGCGCGTGCGTCACCAGCACCACCGTGGCTTTTGGGTCGAGGCCTTCCAGCACGCTCAGCGCTTGAGCCGTGGTCCCGAACTCGGGCGCCAAGGCGCGATGGACCGTGATGGCTCCTTGAAAGCCGAGGCCCTCGCCGAGAAGGTCTGCCGTCTGCACGGCTCGAACCAAGGAGCTTGTGAACATGTGCGTGATCGGCCCCAAGGCGTCTCGAAGCATGGGCGTCACCACACGCATTCGCGCGCGGCCCTCGCTGGTGAGCCAGCGCGTCTCGTCCGTCGGTGCTTCATAGGGGTCCACCGCGGTGGAATGGCGCATCACAAGGACTCTCACGCGCGTGAGCCTACTCTACTGCGCGCAAATCTGCTCGGTCTTCGCCCAAAGAGAACACCGGTGGCGATCCGAGGGGCGCTTCGACGTCAATTCGCACAGGTCCGGTGAATTCCTCGCCGCTCCACACATGAAACCATTGGCCCTGTGGGAGGTACACGCTCCGTGAACTCTGGCCTTCGCTCGTGATGGGCGCCACGAGGAGCGGGCCCAAAAGGTATTGGTCATCGATGTCCCAGGTCTCACGGTCTTCTGGATACGCCAGCATCAAGTGTTCCACCATCGGCCGGCTCGAAGCCTGGGAGCGGTCCGCGAGCTCCCGAAAGAGAGGCGCGAGGAGGTCGTGGATACGAACAAATCGGCGAAAGTGCACCACCGTTTCTTCATCCCCGTTCCAGTCCCAGTTTCGGTCCCGCGCGTTGCCTTCATGAGTGCGCATGATGGGCGTAAAGGCGCCGAGCTCTGTCCACCGAAAGTAGAGCTCCTTCGTGCTGGGCCCGCCGCTGAAGCCAGCGATGTCATGGGTGACGTTGGGCTGCCCTGCTAAGCCCAGTCCAAGCATCCCAGGTACCACCGTTGGCAGGCCGTCCTCGGGCTCAAAGTTCGCCTCTTGATCGCCGACCCAGTGAATCTGCGAGACGCCTTGAGCGCCGCGCCACCCCGCGCGACCGAAGAACGCATAGTCGCCATCCGGGCGTTCTGCTTCGAACGCTTCCTTGGCCATCTGCTGCCACAGCACCGTGAAGCGGTTGTGCAACGCCGACCCCGTTTCGCCCGTCGAGCTCTGCGCGTCGAGGGGCGTCCACTCGGAGAAGTCCTGCATCCAGCCGTCAAAGCCGTAGGTCGCGATCATGGCGCGGAGCGCGTTCACCACGTACTCGCGCGCGGCAGGGTTTGTCAGGTCCGGATGTGCTGACATGCCGTTGGGCGCGAAGAAAGTATAGGCCTCGCCCTCGGCGTTCGTGAGCAGAAGCCCTTGCGCCTCCATCTCCGCAAAGTGATTCGGGAGCATGGTGTCGATGAAGGGGTTCGCGTAGGCGAGGAAACGATACCCGCGAGCATGAAGGTCACTCACCAGGCCTGGCAGGTCCGGGTAGAATTCCTCGTCGGCTTCCCAGCGATACTGCACGCCAAAGCCGCCGCCGAAGTTTCTTCGGCGGCCTGTCCAGTCCTGCACCCAGAACGCGCTGACGGGCAGGTCTGCCGCTTCGACGGCGTCCACTTCAGCCAGGACTTCTTCTCGTCCTCCTTGGGCGGCGAGCCACAGCCCAAAGGCCCAGTCTGGCAGAGGCGCAGGAACGCCGACCTCTTCGCCGAGCTGGCGGATCACATCGAGGGGTGCCGGCCCCGTGAACACAACCCACTCCACGGCGCCGGGGCTTGTGACCTCGACGCCGGCGATGTCCCTGTTCGTGTCGCAGAGGTCCACGCGCACGCGTTCGTCGGTGCGGAACAGGACGCCGTGGCCCCGTCCATCCATCCAATAGGGCATCGGAAAGTATGTCGTCCTCAGGTCGCCCAAGATAATACGTCCCTCGTCGCCGACGCTGGAGGTGCGGCCGATGCCCTGCTCCGAGGCGATCAAGTCGAAGGTCTCTCCGCGCAGATCGGTCCCATCGTACTGAACGCCAAAACCGTGGAATGAGCCCTCGTCGTCGCAGCGCACGGGAATGACAACGGCCTCACCGCGCTCCTCCTCAAACTCGAAGCGGAACGCTACGCGCTCGGATGTCTCTGCGCTGACTCGAAGCGTGCCTCTGCCGGCGGCGCCTTCGAACACGATCACGACGCCGGACGCATCAGCCGTTGCGGAGCTTCGCGTCGTCCCTTCATCTCTCTCGTCTGTCCGCGTGAAGTTGTAGATGGCCAACGGGGCTTCCACACTCTCTGAGTACGAGCGTCGCACCGGCCCGTCTGGTGAGAGCGCAAACGTCGCTTCGCCGCCGGTCCACAGCTCAATGCCGCGATCGCTCAGCACCACCTCGTGGGCGCCGACGGCAAATCGCTCCTCGGCGGGCTCGTCTTCGCACGCACAGAAGACCAAGCCGAAACAGACGAATCGAACGAGCGAGCTACGAAAAAGCATGCGCCCAGCATAGTCGCTAGACGTCCAGATAAACAGTCGGCGGCCTATTCGCGGGTTCCCTCACACCGTTCGGGGTTCCACGCCCATTCTTTCCCGAGACCTGACATCCTCTCGTGGTGCGACAACAACGCACTTGTGGGGGAAATTATGCAAAAAGTGATGATCGCGGTCTTTGCCTTAGGGTTTGCCGCTTGCGCGCAAGGTGAAGGCGAGAGCACAACGCCGCCGGCACACGAGGCGGAAGCAGGCGCGGAGACTCCCGTCGAAGCAGCCCCGGATGGAGAAGCGGAGCCCACCTGCGGACGGAACTCCTCGGAGATCTGCGAATGCGCAGAGGGGGGTTCAGGACTGCGCGTGTGTCTCGAAGGCACGTGGGCGGACTGCGCCTGCGAAGAAGGCGGTTTCGACGACAACGACGATCTCGCCTTCGACGACGAGTAGCACCGCTCTCGGAGCGTCACGCCGACGCTCCGCTCAGTGCGTCATGTTTTCACCGCTCCGGAGCTGAACGAGTTGGCGCACCTCAACGATGGAAAATGGCTTCGCGAGCACGGGGGTTGTGACCTCGTTGATGAACCTGCGCGCCTCGTTGTTCAAAGTCCCGCCGGTGACGAACACGAGGGAGCGTTTGAAGGCGGGGAATCTCGATTCGATAGCCTCGTAGAATTGAACCCCGCTTATGTCCGGCATCATCAAGTCCGAGAAGATGACGTCGAATGTTCTCCCCGATTCGAGCAGCGAGAGCGCCTCGTGGGCGGTCGTCACGCTTGTGACCTCGTGGTCCCTGAGCGCTCTGGCCACGACGCGGCCGATGGTTGGCTCATCATCGACCACCAAGATCGAAGCGCCCGTCGTCTGCTCTGAGGGAGCCGGCGACTGCACGACCGATTCTTCGGCGCGTGTCGTCGGCAAGACCACTGTAAAAGTACAACCCTGGCCGGGCTGGGATTCTACGCTGAGCTTTCCGCCCATCTCGGCGACGATCGAGTGAGATACGGACAGGCCCACTCCCATGCCTTGCCCGATGTCCTTCGTGGTGAAGAACGGCTCGAAGATTCGTGTCTGGAGTTCTTTGGGGACTCCGCATCCCGTGTCGTGAACGGTGACGACAACGTGGCTCGCCTCGTCGGTGCGTGTCGAGATGGTGATCTCGTTTTCGTCGCGCTCGCCCGCGGAGATCGCCTCTGCCGCGTTCATGAGCAAATGGACGAACACCTGACCCAGGCGTGCACTATTTCCTCGGATGCAGGGGAGGTCTTCGAAAAGTTTCACTAGGCTCGCTCGCTGGCGAATCTCGTGGAAGCACACGTCGATGGACTGCTCGATAACTTCGTGCAGCTCGAAGATACAGGATTCATCATCGGGAGCGCGCGAGAATAGCTGTAGTCCTTGGGAGAACTTGCGAATTCGCTGCGCGCCCTCGATGGCCTGAGTGACGAGTTTGGTCAGCTCGCGACGGCTGAGCGGATCGGTGACGAGCGCGGGGATTTCCTCCTCGAGAAGTTCGAGTTGTATCGATAGGTCGGCGAGTGGGTTGTTGATCTCGTGCGCGAACCCGGCGGCCAACGTGCCCAGGCTGGCGATCCGTTCATCGAAAACTAACTGGTCGTGACAGGAGCCTTTGCCCTCACGGTCCTTCACGAGTTGGGCTTCTGCTTGGCGCGAGTCCGTCGCGACGGATCTTCATCGCCACAACCCGTCAGCGCCGCACCCATCGCTATCACAACTAATGTGGAGTATTTCATCAGACCCTTATTTGAATTCTTCCCAACCCCTACATCCGACTACGCAAATCGCGGGCCAACTCATCCGCGCCCACGTTGCCCGCCCTTATGTGGCGCTACGGCGGCTGGTCTTCGTGACGCGAACACGTAAGTTCCGCAGAACGCTCAAGGAAACACGCGTCTCCACAGGGGCCTGCGGCACTGATCGACGTGGTCCCGCCGCCGCACGAGTGCCCGGGTGGTGTAGGCCAACGCCCAACACCTGATGGCTCCTACCCTACACAGCGTTCATCCACCCGACGCGGGCTGACTCGGGACCGCACTGACGAGCTGAATCGCAACCGTCGAAGGTGGGGTTCAGTGCGCCCGATCGCCGCCGATCATAAGCTGGACCAGGTCCCGTACCGCGCCGATCGAGAATGGCTTCGCGAGGACGGGGCTGGCGACCTCGTCGAGGAAGTTGTGCGCGGTGGCGGTCAATGCCCCGCCTGTGACGAAAACAAAGGAATCTTTGAGCGGAGGAAATCGGGATTCGACCTCCTCGTATAGTTGAATTCCGCTCATGTCCGGCATCATGAGATCCGAAAAGATAATGTCGAATGTGCCACCCGATTCGAGTAGCTCGAGCGCTTCGCGTGCGTTCGTCACGCATCTGACCTCGTGGCCCTTGAGCGTTCTGGCCAGGATACGACCGATGGCGGGCTCATCGTCGACTACCAAGATCGAAGCACGCGCGATCTGCTTTGGGCGAGCCAGCGAAGCCTCAACGGATTCCTCATCGCGGGTCGGCTCCACGACCACCGTAAAGCTTGAACCCTGACTCATCTTCGTGATCATTTTCAGCGTTTCGCTCATTTTTACAACCCCTGCATACGTCGGGAGTAGGCCCACTCCCGCTTCCTACCCAACCCTCGTTCTGGTGAAAACGGCTCGAACGTTCGTTTCTGGAGTTCTTTTGGCGATTCCGCATCCCGTATCGTGAATGAGATAGCGATGGCCTCGTCGGTACTGTGCTCAGCGCGTGCAAGCACTTGCTTGATAATCGGCCGCAAACACCCCCGACTTTACGGGCGCCTCCGATCCATCGAATATTTCTCCCCAGACAGCGTGAGGAGAGCCTGAGTTGAGAACCCGCTTGCCGACCTAGTGGGCCGAAATGGCGACCTGGTCGCGTCCGCCGTGCTTCGCGGCGTAGAGCGCTTTGTCGCTAGCCTCGAAGAGCGCGCCACCGTCCTTCGGGTCGTTTGGATCGTCGCCGTAGAAGGTCGCGACGCCGAGGGATGCCGTCACCGTCAGCCGACCGATCTCAGTCTGGAAGACCGTCGTCTTGAGCTCTTCGCGAAGACGCTCGGCGAGAAGACGCGCGCCCTCGACCTCTGTCTCTTCGCAGAGCACACAGAACTCTTCTCCACCGAAGCGCGCGACGATGTCCGTGTCGCGCTTCACGCTGCGGAGGATCTCGCCGAGCTCTTTGATGACCACATCGCCCGTCGCGTGACCGTAGGTGTCGTTGACTGCCTTGAAGTGGTCGATGTCGACGACGATGAGCGAGAGCGGCCGGTTGAAGCGCTTCGCTGAGGCGAGCTTGCGCTCCAGCTCCAACAGGAACGCCCGCTTGTTGAGGCATTTCGTCAGACCATCCGTGGTCGCCATCTCTTCAAGAAGTGCCACCGCCTTGGCGTTGGACATCGACACGGCGAGTTGGTTTGCGAGCACCGAAAGCGTGGAGCGGACACTGTCCGTAAACGCGTGTTCACGCTTCGCCGCCACAGCGAGAGTCCCGATGGCGTCTTCGCGAACGACGAGCGGCAGAATCAGAAGCGAGTTCATGCCCTTGAGGTTTGTGCGCTTCGTAAACACCGTCTGCTGTCGCCCATCGAAGTCGCCGCGGTAGGGCAGGTAGTGCTTGTTCTTGACGGCCATGGCCGTGAGCGACGTGTTGTCGCGGAAAGTCAGCGTCTCGATGGCTTCGGCGCCCACTCCAACGGCGCGTCGTACGCGGTGACGCTTCTCGTCGGCGTCGTAGAGCGTGATGGCCGCGAAGTCGAAAGGTGAGATCTCGCCGGCGGCTTCAAGCGCCGCGTCGATGACGGCTTTCTCATCGAGCGCCGCGCCCAGGGACTGCGAAGCGCGATGCAAAACAGTCTGTTCACGCTTGGTGCGCTCGAGCTGAACGAACACGCGCTCGTTCTCGAAGGCGCGAAGGAGGTGCGTGACCGAACGCTCAAGAGCTTTCTCTTCCCTCGGGTCGAAGGGGCGATCCGCGAGGCGGTCCGCACAAAGGACACCGCGCAACGTGGTGCCATCGAGAATGGGCACGCCGATGAACGCCTGAACCAGCGCAGGTCCGTCGTAGTAGGACAACCCCTTATAGCCTGGCTTGATGTGCTCGAGGTTCATGGACCGAGCGCGTTTGATGACAGCGCCCACAGCACCTTCGCCGGAGTCGAAGGGTCCTTCGGCGACGTGATCACTCTCCGTGACAAGCTCGGCGATTCGCATCTGCTTGTCGCCCTCCTCGAGGAGGAGCAGTACGCAGGTGTGGAGTTCGAAGGTCGTGTGGAGAAGCTGCAGCACATGAAAGAGCTGCTGTTTTGCCTCTTCGACGCTTGAGCGGGTCAGTCGCTCTTCGTCGATGGCGCCAGCGGCGGAGGGTGCTGATACCAAGCGGAACATGCGCGCGTCGGATCGAACGCGCTCTTGTTCGCCAGCCAGCTCGCGCCTTGAGTGTTCGCGAACCCGAGCGATCTCCGCGCGGGTAAACAGAAGATTGAGCGCGCCAAAGAGAAGAATGAACGTCGCGTTGAACGCAAAGGGCGTCATGTCGTCGTGCCCTTCCGTCAGGAAGTAGAGCGCCGCTTCATAGAGCAGCGCGACCCCCACCAGCATCACGCCCGCGGAGCGACGCGCGAAGGCCGCGAGGAACGCTACGCTCACGTAGACGAGAGGATGAAGTGCGCCTTCAAGTCCGCCGGTCATCTGCACCGAGGCCTGAACGCCCACGAGCGCCAGGAGACCAAGCTCCAAGTCGATGAAGGGAAAGCGATCGCTGTTGTCGTTCTTCATCCGAACGGCGGCGCGGGACACGAGCGCTGCGGCCCACATCGCGATGACCACCATGTGTTCGAGGCGAAGCTCACTGACGGAAACTTCGAAGATCCCAAGGAGCGTGAAGAGCATGCACGCGAGTCCCGCGACGAACCCATACCCTCCGCGAATGCCTCGGCGGAAGTTGAGTGCGGCGTGAACAAGGGTCGTCATGAGGTCCTCCATCGGTGTTACGGAAGTCCGCCGGTGAGGGCAAAAAAGGTGCAGCACTTCTTTGAGCGTGGTTCAGCCTGCGCACATAGGGTTGACATGTAGGTATTGGCCCTTACTGTTGGGGTTCTTATGCGGAACCTCTTCTCCAGCACACGCCAAAGCGATTCGACATTGTCCTTAGCGACAACATCGACATCGCACGGCTGCGTCTCGAACTCGATCACATCGGATCGAACACCGGATTCGCAGACTGCCGGAGAGTCTCACGCATGACCCCTCGCTAAGAGCTACCTAGCTCAAAAAAGCACAGGATTTTGACGCGAAGCCCTCCGCCAACCCGGGGGGCTTTTTTGCGTCTCCACAAAACGGGCGAGCGGAGTCCTTGCGCCAGAAGCATCGAGTTTCTCGGTGTGAAGTAACCAACGCAAACAGAGAACAGACCAATGACCACTACAAACAACAAGCCACACATCAACGTCGGAACCATCGGTCACGTCGACCACGGCAAGACCACGCTCACCGCCGCCCTCTCCATGGTCGGCGCCGAGCTTCATGGCGGCCGCGCCCAAGACTTCGAGAGCATCGACAATGCGCCCGAAGAGAAGC
>JBLHKB010000269.1:0-9042 GCA_047619315.1 Polyangiales bacterium | reverse complement strand
CATGATCGGCGGGCACACGCACCAGCGCATGGTTCGTTCGTTTGAGGGGCTAACCGTGATCAACGCCGGGACACTCCACGATCACGGACCGGCGGGGTTCATCCTTGTGGATGTGGAAGCTGGTGAAGTTCGCTGTTGGGACTTTGATGGGACCCGCGCAAAACCAGGCGAGTCACTCGAACTGAGCTAGCGATCGAGGCGCATTTGTCGCGCGATCTCTCGCCATGAGGGGCGTGAGCCGGTCATAAGGATGCCAAGGCGGAAGAGGCGCGCGCCCAGGCGGATCGCCAGCCACGTCGATAGGATCAGGGTGATAACGCTGAGGATCATCTCCCAAATCGGTACACCGTCGGGATCGATGGACAAACGGACGATGAGCGTCAGGGGTGAGCTGAAAGGCACGATGGTCATGACGCGGGCGAGGGTTCCGTTCGGCTCTTCGATGAGCATCACCAGCACGAACATGGGCATCAACGCCAAGAGCGCCCAACCCATGGTCAGCTTCTGGCTTTCGGCGATTCCGCTTCCAAGGCTGCCGGTGGCCAGCATCAGGCTGCCGATGAAAAGATAGCCGAGGACGAAAAGAAGAGGTGAGCAGGCGAGGGCAAGCCATGGCAGCTCGATATCCAAGGCCGCGAGAGTTTGCGCGGCGCTGCTGGCGCCCAAGAGCACCATGCCGCTCCAGACGAAGAACTGGAGTAACCCGGCACCTCCAAGGCCAAAGAGCTTGCCGAGGAGGATCTCGTCGGGGTCGGCTGAGCTGAGGAGGACTTCGATGATCTTGCTCTCCTTGTCGAGGGCCACCGTTTGTACGAGGTAGCCGCTCGAGAAGAGCAGCGCGGTGAGCAAGAACATCCCGAGAAAAAAGGGGACGCCGACACGAAACAAAGTCTCGAGGGAGCGTTTTGCGTCGCTCCGCTCAGCGCCATCGGGGGAGACCACGATGCCTTCGATGTCTAAGGGGGAGAGGATGCGTTCGCGGATCTCATCGGAAGCGACGGTCCGTAGAATGCGGTCGCGAAGGAGACGCGCGAGCGCTGGGTCGACTGTGGCACGACGCGCCACGCCCATGGCGCCGGTCGCATCCCGCGAATAGAAGAGCACGTTCCCCGAAGCGACGTAGTCCTCGGGTATGACGTACGCCCCCTGGTCGAGAGTTTCGTCGATGACGGCGGCGATCGCCGCTTCGCGATCCGCATAGAGCGCAAAGACGGTCTTCTCAACGCCAATGACCGGGGTGCTGACGCCACGGGCTTCTGTGAGCGCTCGATGCCCATCGTCGAGGTCCGAGACATCTTCCCAGATCGGCTCGTCCGCCAGCACGCCGCTCTCGTCCACCACACCTGCCACGCCCACGACGTTCATTTGGTCGACGAGGAACCGTGTTTGCGCGACGCCGAGGCCACCGCCGACGGCCGCGAAGAAGATCGGTAGACCAAACGTGACCAGTACGAACGCCTTCCGTCGAACGGCGGTGCCGAACTCAAAGCGGGCGACGGCACGGACTTTGGACAAACGAATCATGCGGCTTCCCCCGCAGCAGCGCTGGGAGGAGGAAGCGCTTCGCCGGTGACGCGCAGGAAGATCTCCTCCATCGTGGCCACCCTCGGTTCCATGTGCAGAACGCGCGCGCCTTGAGTGACGATGGCGCTCACATAGTCCGGCGCGTCGAGGTCTCCCTCAAGGGTGACGACGTAGCCGCCATCTTCTTCGCGAACGCTGGCGCGTTCGATCTCCGGAGGTGGAGCCTCCGAACGCAAAAAGAGCTCCGGAAGTGAGTGCTCCTGGCGCACCTCGTCGATGGGGCCGTAGACGACGCGCTCTCCGGCATGAATCACCGCCACGCGGTCACAAACGGCTTCAACCTGGTTCATCATATGAGTGCTGAGAATCGTCGACAGGCCACTCCTACGCCGTTCGCTGATGAGCTCTTTGACGAGCCCCGTCGCCGCGGGGTCGAGGCCGCTGAAGGGCTCATCCAGAATGCACAGCTCCGGCTCGCCAAAGAGAGCGCCGATCAACTGCACCTTCTGCGTCATGCCTTTGGAGAGCGCATCGATGGTCTTGTCGACGGCGTCACCGAGACCGAGCCGGCCGAGCCAAACCAGCGCACGCTCCTTGGCTTGCTTGCGCGGCATGCCCTTAAGAACACCGAGGTAGATGAGCATGTCGACAACGCCCGTCTTCTTGTAGAGACCACGCTCTTCAGGGAGATAGGAAACACGAGAGAGCGCGTTTCGGTCGAGGGGCTTCCCAAAGAGCGTCACAGTGCCTCGGTCTGGGCGAAGAATATCCAGACCTATGCGGATGAGCGTCGTCTTGCCTGCGCCGTTGGGTCCAAGCAGTCCAAACACCTCGCCGGCTCGAACTTCCAGGGAGACGTCACCGAGGGCTTTGTAGTCGCCGTAGTGCTTCTGAATATTCTCAAACGCGAGAACGCCCACGGTCAGCCGCCCGGTTCGGGTGCATCGGGCTCGCGCTCGAGGTAGCGAAAGACGGTGCGTGGATCGACACCAAGATCACGCGCGGTCTTGGTGCGGTTTCCGTTGTTCTGCTCGAGTACATCCAAGATGTACTTGCGTGTAAAGTCCTCGCGGGCTTCGGCCAAGGGCGCGATGGAAGGCAAGGAGTCGACGCTCAGGTCGATGTCTTCAGGCCCGACGAGGGTCTTGTCGGCGAGGACCAACGCCTTCTTGATGCGGTTTTCGAGCTGCCGCACGTTGCCCGGCCAAGTGTACTTTCGCATGGCCGCCATAGCGCCGGGCGTGAAGCCCTTCACGTTGACCCCGTACTCACCGGCGTGCTTCTGCAGCAGGTACTTCGCGATAACCGTCACGTCGTCGCCGCGCTCGCGAAGAGGCGGCAAGTGAAGGTTCACGACGTTGAGACGGTAGAAAAGATCCTCGCGGAAACGTGACTCGCGAATCTCCTCTTCAAGGTTGCGGTTCGTCGCAGCAACGATGCGAATGTCGACCTTCTCGGACTTGCTGTCGCCGACTTTTACGACGATGCGCTCTTGAAGCGCACGCAACAGTTTCACTTGAAGTGAGAGTGGCATCTCGCCGATCTCGTCGAGGAAGAGTGTTCCGTTGTTGGCCTGCTGGAACTTACCCGTGCGGGTGGCAATGGCGCCGGTGAACGCTCCACGCACGTGCCCGAAGAGTTCCGATTCCATGAGGTTTTCAGGAATCGCGCCACAGTTGACGACGACGAAGGGTCCTTTGACACGACCCGAGCGCCGGTGAAGTTCGCGGGCGATGAGCTCTTTTCCGGTCCCGGTCTCGCCGGTGATAAGCACGCTGATGTCTGTGCCGGCGATCTTCTCAACTTTCGAAAAGACGTCTAGGAGGCTAGGGCACGAACCGATGATGTCGCCAAAGCGGCGGTCGTCGAGGGCTGCTTCCATGCGTTTCTTATCGAGCTGAAGCTCGTCGAGAAGAATCGCGTTCTGCAAGATGAGCGACGCCTGACCAGCGAAGATCGTCAAGACATCCAGCGAAGACTCCTCGAAGAGGCTCACCACGTTGTCGTTGCCGACGTAGATGAGGCCTAAGATTTGGCCCTGGGAGATCAGCGGCGCGACCATCACTGAGCAGAGCTTGAGGTTCATGACGCTCTTGCTCGTCTTGAACATCGTGTCGTTCAATGCGTCGCTCACGATCAGCGGCTGCCGGCTTTCGATGCATTGCTGAATGATGCTGTCGGAGAGATGAGTTGTGTCTCGTTCGACGTCCGTTCCTTCGACGTTCCGAGCAGCAGCCACGCGTGGCTCGCCATTCTCCAGCAAGATCACGAAGCCCTTGGCGGCGGAGGTCACGTCGATGACCGCGTCGAGGAGAGCGCGGATCTGGTCCGGAACGGAACGAATCTCGAGGAGCTTGCGGTTGAATTCGCTGAGCTTGACCATGCCGGCGAGTTCAGCGCCGGCGGGATCCCCTGCCTTGTTCTCAGCGACTTCGTCGTAGATCGAGAACGTCAGCTCCACGTCGCCGAGGAGCAGGCGATCGTTGTGAAAGATCTTCGTGCGTCGCTTCTTCTTGCCGTTGACCTGGATCGTCCCGTCGCCATCCGCTTCCGAGAGATTGAAATCGCGCCCATCAAAAACGAGCTGGGCGTGGAAGTCAGAGACGGACGGCTCCGTGATGGTGACGTCGTTTGTGGCCGCGCGGCCGACTGTCGTGATGGTCTTATAGATCGGGAAGGCGAGTGGGCGGCCTTCGGGCACGATCCATTTGAGGTTCGGCATGAAGCGCAGCCTATCTGGAAATCGAAGGCGCCGGACGCAATTCAGTGCAGTGACCAGAGTGCGACGCTGCGCCATCTCCCGGACAAGAATGTCAGGGTCCGAGGGCTCCTCACCTCGCTAATTGGGGCTGAGATCGGCGGATCACGTAAAAACGTCGATCCTAAGGCCAGTCTATAGGTAGGCTTCGCTCGGCATGAGGGTTGCAACCAGTAGAAGAACGATGCGCATCGTCACCTTCGTAATCGCGTCGACAACCCTTATGAGCTGCCTCGTCACCGACTCCATCGATAACACCCAGCCGCGGAACTTACCGTCGTCCGTGGTGACTGCACCTGGCGGGCGCAATCCACTCGACCACATCGTCCAGATCAACCGAACTGAGGTGACGGAAGACCTGGAGTTCGACGTCATTATTCGTGATGCGAATGTCAAATCTACGCTTCAGACGCAGGTGTTCGTCTTTCGGCGCGATGGAACGCCCAGCTTCCAACAGCTGAACATCATCCCAGCGACGATGACCGAATCTGTGGATCGAAGCACCACGATACGAGTCCCGATTGGTTTCTTCAACGCCGGCGACTGCCTCAAAGTCGAGCTGCTAGTTTCGCAAGAGTTCGAAAGTGACACGCGCATGCCTGTTGAAATGGGCGATGTGCACTCGGCCGTTTGGTGGGTGGCTGTGACCGCATCGGGTGGTGAGCCCATCGACATGCGTGGATGCACGCAATGAGCATCTACGGAAGAGCTCTCCTTCTTGCACTGCTAGGTGCATGCAGCTTCGCTGGACCAGCCGCCCAGGCCGTGAACCTGTGCAGCGCCGATGACGAGTGTGGCGCGGGCCGATGCGAGGCCGCTCGCTGTGTGTCGACGACCGTCGAATCGATGCAGGTTGTTTTCCGTGTCGTTCCCACGGACACGACGGACTTACGACCCCTCTGGACGAGCGAGAGTCATCAGATCACGGCGCCTCAAGAGCTCAACCTTGGCGTACCCGGCTGGGTTGAGGTTCGCGGGCAAGTTCGTTTTGGCGACGAGCGTGTGGCGGCGGAGCTTGAGTTCTCACGTGCAGGGCTACCTGGTCTTCCCGGCGTCGTCGTTCGCACCCGCACCCTCGAAGAGGCCCTCATCGACGATGAAGGCAACGAGACCGACTACATTGCACGGCTCGAGGCCGGCCAAGCCTATGATGTGCTCATCCGGCCTTCTGTCGTGACTGAGGGCGCTGAGCCTTGGGAGCGCCGCCTTCCTCCGCTTCGGGTTTTGAACCAGCTCGTGACTCCCGAGCCGATTGCCGGAGTACCAAGTGCGATCTGGCGCGCGATGTTCCCCTATGGCGAAGAGCTACGCGATGTGTGCGGAGCAACCCGGACCGAGCGATGCACACTCCAGGGCAGCGTCGTGAGCATGATCGATATGCTGCCTCAGGCCGAAGAGGGCCTTCTTGTTCAGGCGATCGACGAAGAAGGCAACATCGTGTCGTCGACAAGCGTGACCGATGAAGAAGGAATCTTCTCCTTGGTCATCGGCGCAACGGGTGGAGCCTACGTCCTGCGGGTGAGTGCTGCAGGCGCCAGGCCGCTCTTTCCGACGATCGAGGCCGACCCAAGTCTGCTCTCTGAAGACCTGCGAATTCGCGTTCCGGCGGTTCGCAGCATCGAGTACCAAGGCATCGTTGAGGATGCCTCAGGCAATGCTGCCAACGCGACCCTCGAGTTTGTTTCCAACGACGTGGCTGACGAAGAAAGCGGGCTACGTGGCTCGTTCAGGGCAAACGTCATCGCCACTGAGGGGCGCTTCAACACCATACTGCTACCAGGCAACTACGACGTCACCATCACGCCGACGGACCTGAGTTTCGCGGTCGGCACCGAATCGATCCAAATCGCGCCATCCATGGAAGGTATTCGTGGGCAGCTCTTTCGCGTGGACCGCCGAACCCAGCTCGGCGGAAGTGTTATCGCAACCAACACAATACTGGCACTCTCGGATGTACCGGTCGAGGCTCGCGCCGTCGCTGACGCTACACGTAACCGCACGAGCGAGTCCGTAACTGATGAGACAGGGCGTTTCGCGCTGCTCCTGGACGTCGGCAACTACGACCTCTTCCTGCGACCAAGCGTCGAAAGCGGTTTTGCTTGGATCGTCGCGCCGGACCTGGCCGTCGGCGCCGTCGACTCCACGCTCATCTCGAACTACCAAGCGACCCCGCCTGTGCCGGTTCACGGCATTGTCCGTGACGCCAACAACAACGAGCTGGCGGGTCTTGAGGTTCGCGCCTTCGCCCTCAGCGGCGAGCGCTACGTCGAGGTAGGCCGTTCACGCATCGGCGACGACGGCAGCTACGAAGTCCTGCTTCCAGCAGCCTTTGCGACTCCCTGAGCGCCGTCCTCAGTCGAAGGAGTAGCCCACGAAGAACATCTCGGTGGGCTGGTCGTCTTCGAAGATGACGATATGGCGCGCCGTCCCTCGTGAGATGTCATCCCAAACTCGTCCGACACCGGATGTCCTGAAACGACCTTGTCTTGAACCTCGGCGTGACTTGGCTGCAGCGTGCCAAAGATGCTCTGAAGCTGTGCTTCCTTGATTGGATAAGAAGTACGCACACCCGAGAACGCCATTGGCGCCGTCGGGGTGTCGGAAATCGTCACGATATCGAGAATCGAACGAGTGCCATTTCCGGATTCACTGCCCGCCGTAAACGCCTCCTCCATTGTTGCATGGGTGGCGCCCGGACAAGGCGCGTTGAGATCGATCGGAAAGCAGAGCACCGGCTCCGAATCATTAACGGGAAAACAGCTCATAGCTGGCTCGTAGCGGCCCGCTTTGAACTCACGCTTCCTCAGTAGATCGAGACTGGCGAACGTCCTCCCGAAACTGGCTAAAGTACCAGTACGGATTCGCGCCCACTTACTTCTTCTCTTCGGCTTCTAAGTTCGCGACGATCTCTTCGAGATACGCGATGCTGCTCTCGACGCTGGAGATGAGGGCTAGATTGACGAAATTTGCCACGGCATCTTCGTTGTTCTTCAGCGCCTCATAGTAGCGCTGCCGTTGAGTCGCATGGAACACGACGGGCGGATAACCCTGACGCATCAGAATGAGGTTGAGCACGAGGCGCGCGACCTTTCCGCTCTGACGCGGGAAGGGGTAGATCTGTAGAAGCTGCGCGTGAGCTCTTGAAGCCAGCCTCACCGCATGCGTGGAGCGCTTGGTCTCTGGCGCATTCATCCACGTCACGAGCTGACGCATTTTGTAGGAGATCTTCTCGGGTTGAGAGATCTCATGGAAGTAGAGCCGGTGCAGGGGCATGTCCTTGCGGTATGTCGGCTGCCCTTTGCCCTCGAGCTCTTCCGGCGCGAGCACCGCATAGAGCTTCTTGATGACGTCGAGACTCAGCGTGAACCGCTTCTTCTCGGAGTACTCCTCAAGCATCGCGATCGCGCGAAGATGATTGCGGATCTCGTCGTAGACGGGAGTCAGAGCGCCGTCTTCGGGCTCCTCTTCCGCAATCGCCGACAAGAGTTCGTCTTGCGTGTAGACGACGCCCTCGATCGCGCTGTCATGGTAAATCCATGACATCTTTAGGTTTTTATCGAAGTCCTCGATCGTCGCCGACGGAACCGCGTTTCGGAGTTCCTGGTAGCGCGCGACGCGACTCTCTAAACTCGCACCCTGAAGCTGCTGAACCAAGCCTATCCTCTCGTTTTCCGGCCAAACCGGACCGGCTTTCTTAAAAGCCTGGGCGGCGGAATGTTACCAATTGGCTCCCATGGGATCAAGAGTCATCCCCAGAATCCATCGACTCAGATGCAAATGGACGGATTTGGGCGACCAGTTCGGCCGTCGAAACAGTCCCCATTTGGTGCCATCGAACCCTGCCTTCTTGGTCAATAACCACTACTGTGGGCAATGATTCGACGCCGAACACGTCAGCAAGACCTTGGTCATCTCGAAGGGTCGGAAAATCGAAGCCAAAGCGATCATGAGCCGCGCGAAGCTCTCCTGGAGTGAGTCTTTCGGAGGTAATTCCATAGATCTGAACGTCCGGCAGACGCTCATGAAAGGCGTTGAGAGCTGGAACGGAGCGCCGGCACGCGGAGCACCAGGAGGCCCAGAATTCCAAAACCACGACTTCGCCGCGTAGATTCGCCAAAGACACACGATCGCCGACGCCTTCGCCAGCGATCACGTCCAGCGTGAAAACAGGCGCTGGCTGCGCTCGATCGGTCCACAAGGAAAGCCCTGTTGCGAGGGCAATAATGAGGGCAAACGCCGGAATCAGCCGAAGGACATCTTTCTTCATATCATCTCGCAGAAAGAGGTACTCGAACGACCATGCGCGCGCCGCCTAATGATGACTTCTCGCAGGTGATGCTGCCTTCGTGCTCGAGAATAACCTTCTTCACGATGGCGAGTCCAAGACCTGTTCCGTCGGATTTGGTGGTGAAATAAGGATCGAAGATCGACTCCCGGTCCTTTTCGGGGATCCCTGGGCCGTCATCCTCCACCACGATGAAAGCTTCCTCGCCGTCATCCAGGGTGGAGATCCGCACGAGCGAACCCTTGCCTCCACGCATGGCCTGAAGGGCGTTCCGCACAAGGTTGTCGACGCAACGCTTCAACATCATCCCATCGATCTGGACGGGGAGGTGCTCGGTATCGGCCAGCTGAATCAATGTCTTAGGTCTGGGTTCTTCGGGAAAGACATCAAGAGCGATGGTCGCGATGGCAAGCTCAAGATCCGAGACGAACTCATTGAGATCCGCGGATTCAAGCGCGGCGGACGGCAGCTTCGC
>JBLHKB010000268.1:0-9129 GCA_047619315.1 Polyangiales bacterium | reverse complement strand
CAAAGCGAAGGGCGCGCGCGTGATCCTCGGCGGCGCTCGAAATGAGAAGGCCGGCAGCCAGTTCTACTCGCCGACCATCGTCGTCGACGTCGACCACTCCATGCGCATCATCCGCGAAGAGCAGTTCGGGCCCGTCATGGTCATCGTCCGCGTAAAGGATGAAGCCGAAGCGATTCGCTTGGCCAACGACAGCGAGTACGGCCTCGGCTCCAGCGTCTTCACGAAGGACGCCGCCCGCGCCGAGCGCATCGCTGGACAGCTTCGTGCCGGAATGACCGTCATCAACGACTACGGCATCGCCTACATGATCCAGTCGCTTCCCTTTGGAGGCGTCGGCATCAGCGGCATCGGACGCATCAACGGTCGCGAAGGCCTTCGCGCCTGCTGCAACACAAAGGCCGTCGTGACGGACCGCTGGCCGCTGGGCAAAGGCGTGAGCGTGTACCCGATCCAGAAGACGACCTACGGTCTGATTCGCGAAGTCTCGTCGCTGGTTTACGGCGACGGAGTCGCATCTCGCGCGCTCCACGGCCTCAAGGCTGCCCGGCTCTTTGCGCGTGAAGCGATGAGCCGACGCAGCAAGGGCTGATCCGGAGGCCATACGGCGAAGGCATCGGTGGTGCATGCTAGTACGCCGACTACGATTTCGCCGAAGGCTCTGATGGGGTCCCCACACTTCCCCAACTACTTTGACGGCTCCGACGGCTGGTACCGCGTGACCTACTCGCGGCGCGTCGCCCACGGTCATGCGCCGGGTCGAATGGGTTCCGTCGTCGGAAACTGCAGCTACGGGTTTTGGGAGTCTCTCTCTCCACGACTGGCGGAAGGCCTCGCGGCCGCACGAGCCGTCCACATGGAAGGTGCGAGCGACTTGTCTCTCGGGCTCTTTTTACCAGAGACCGCCGGACTTTCGTTCTTCGCGCCGCGCTGCCGCTGACCCGTCCGTTGCCGAACAAACGGTGAACATTCACGCGTGTTTTACCTACTCGCGGCGACCCTTCCCCGCAGAGTCGGCGACTTTCGCAGCACGCCTGCGGGACCTGCAGTCGAGCACGCAAACGATGGCGAATTCTCGCCGCGACCCGCGCACCATCACGGTTGCGAGCGCACGGACCGCTCCTTGCAATCTCCTCGTTCACCACAGCCAAAAGAAAAATGAGAAATCCACGTTCCTCCTGTCACCGCGAAAGAACGCTCCATGACCGACTCACCAAACGCTCCGCGCCCGCGACGGCTCATCGTCACCCTTCCCTACGTTCTGCTCTTGCTGAGTGCCTGTGAGAATCAGCGAGGGATGGGCCCACTGGACCAAGCGATGCACCCCGCGCCAAGCGTAGACGACGCGCTCGTCGCCCTCGGTGAGGTGCTCTTCTTCGACAAGATTCTGAGCGGGAATCGCGATATCGCCTGCGCCACGTGTCACCTGCCTTCCCGCGGCACCGACGATGACAGGGCACTCCCACGAGGGGTCGGAGGGATAGGGCTTGGAGCGGAGCGGAGCGGTGGGGAGATCATTCCACGCAACTCCCCTGCGCTCTTCAACCTGCATGAATACGAAACGATGTTCTGGGACAGCCGCGTCGAGCTACGAAACGGCGGCATCTCCACCCCTGCGGGTCAGCTTCCAGCAGATATGGAACAGGTGATGGAGTTTGGCGTGGTGAGCGCCCAGGCACTCTTTCCCGTCACGTCTCGTAGCGAAATGCGCGGAGAAAGCGGTGACAACGACCTCGCCGCGTTTGCCGACGACGACTTTGAAGGCATCTGGGCGGCGCTCATGCAGCGTCTGAGCGAAGTGCCCACCTACGTGGCGATGTTCGAAGCGGCCTACCCCGGGGTGGACTTTGCATCGATGACATTCGCTCACGCGGCAAACGCCCTCGCGGGCTACGAGGTTCGTGCCTTCGAGATGGTCGACACACCCTTCCAGCGTTTCCTCGCCGGGGACGCCAACGCGCTCAGTCCCGCCGCGCAGCAGGGACGCCAGGCGTTCATTCGCGCCAGGTGCAACGAGTGTCACTCCGGGCCGCTCTTGAGCGACTTCCGCCATCACAACACCGGCCTCGCTCAGTTTGGTCCAGGCCACGGAGATGGCGCCGGGCGTGATGACTTCGGAAGAGAGCGTGTCACCGGCAACCCGGATGACCGATACAAGTTCCGAACCACGCCCCTGATCAATCTACGTCAAACAGGGCCCTATGGACACGCCGGTCAATACGCCAGCCTCGAGCTCTTCGTCGAGCACTACCACAACGCCGACGAAGAACTTCGCGACTATCAAATCGACGAAAACGTCGACGACGAAGAGCTCTGGGGGACCCTCCTCGACAACCGAGAGGCCGTCCTCCAGACCCTCGACGCCGACGTGCGGCGCACGCCCAGACTCAACGCCGCCGCCATCGTTGCTTTCCTAAACGAAGCCAGCGCAGCGAACAGCACGCTGACCTCACCCGCTGAAGTCCCGAGCGGGCTAAGCGTCGACTAAGCGTCGGTACAACCCAAAGCGCCGCCCGCGAAGTTTCGAGGAGCGGCACCCAATCCTCGAAACAGGCCGGCGACTCTCTCGCATTGCAGATTCAGGACACTAGGGTAGAGCGCCGCGCAGGCTGATGCGACGGGTGGTGCGCAGCACGTTCGAAGATTCTTGAAATACGACAGCCCGTTTTGGCTGCCGTATGACTCGCCCATTCGTTCGTGTTCGGTCTGAAGACTAGCGCTGACTACAGGGCGTTACGTCAAAGGACACCACCTGCTGACACCAACTCCGGTCACTGCCCGGGTCCACCGTGCAGTTACTGGAGTTTCCTTCGCCGATGAACTGCCCGGAGAAGACCGCGGTCTCGCCGCAGTTACGAACGCTGATGCGGTAGTCGACGGAGCGACCACCAATGCAGCTTGAGAAGTTCGACACACGCACTTGGTAGGTCCCCGCCGGCGCCATTCCAGTGGGCCAGAATACGTGTTCAGCGTTGACGCCCACGTTTCCGCTGCACGCCGAATTCGCATCGAGGTCGAGGTGACCTCCATTGCCCGAACTTCTGTTGCCATAGTAGATCACATGTCCCGCGGGGTCGACGACGTAGAGATCGAGGTCCGTGGCTTCCGTCATCGTTAGGGCTACTTCCACATCGCCGGTGCCAAGGGGCATGACCGTCAGCTGGCGCATCTGCCACGGCGAGACTCTGCCCGCCATGTCCACGGCGGCGACGCGAACGTTCGCTTTCATCTCACGGTCAGAAGGCGCAAGGGCGCCGCCAGGCAAAGTGGGCACGTCGATTCCGAACTGCATATCGCCGAGCTCTTCGCCAGCGACCTGGATGCGGCCA
Organism: Polyangiales bacterium; assembly: GCA_047619315.1. Lineage (GTDB taxonomy): Bacteria > Myxococcota_A > Polyangia > Polyangiales > Houyiibacteriaceae > JBCCRV01. The sequence continues at coordinate 5,803 of JBLHKB010000268.1, read as the reverse complement.
AGCTCCGATTCCGCGCCCGCCGGCAAGAAGAAGTAACCCTCGTATCCTTCGAACACGACGAGCAAGCCCTGGACGGCAGAGTCGTCGCCAAACCCAGCGCGGGCGCGAAGGGGCAAGGTGGTGGGCGAACCCGGGATGACCGAGAGCTCTTGGTTCTGATCCGCGAGCTCGAGGATGGGTCCCGGTGCGCCCGTTGGCGGACTGCCCGGCCGAAGCTCGGCGCCGGCGATGACCCATGGGTTCTCCAACGTGTGACCACTTCGATTGGCCATTCGCCGAAGGCTCGACAGACCGCTGGGCAAGAGCCCCACGGTTTGCACAAAAGGCCCTGGGCGGTAGCGCGGTCGCATGTCTGCCAAGGGGTCCGCGGGTGGCTCGGCGGGCTGAGCGACGTCGACCTCCACGGGATTCGCGACATCCCGCTGCGCGACGGGGTCATCGGTCTTGAAACGATCGTAGAGCCAGTAGCCTCCGAAGCCGCCGGCGCCGAGAAGGACCAGGATGAGGCAGCCCGCGACGGCGATAACGCCGCGGTCTACGCGCCGGGAATCGTCGCTCACGGCCGAGCCTTCACAGGAGACGCTCCACGACGTGGGAGGGAAGTTTGCAGAGCTTCTTGTCGGCATCGACGCATGCCAGTTCGACGCGGCCAAGCACCAGAAGCTTGGCTTCGCAGGGAACCTCCGAGCGAGAAACCCGATAGGCGTCTTGCTCAAAGAGCAGCCGGTAGTCACTTTCCTTTTTGACGAGCGTGCGAATCTCCAGCCCGTCGCCAAGCTCGGCGCCTTCCTTGAACGTCATGGCCGCCTTGTAGACCACGAAGCCGATGCCTTCGTCTTTCCAGAGATCGACGAGCGCCCTCACCCCGAGGAGATGCTCGCGGGCACGCTCGAAGTAGCGCAGATAGTTCGCGTGGTAGACGACGCCGCTGAGGTCGGTGTCCTCGTAGTAGATCTGAACCGGGTGGATCGCGTTGATGGAGGCGTTCATCGAAGCGAGCATGCCTGAGAGGCTTGGGCGACGCTAGGGAACGTCACGTGAGGGAACCCGGCTAGGCGCACACGGTCTGTTGAAGAACCTCCGGGCAGTCCGTCATGATTCCATCCACGTCGAGTTCGCGCAGCCATCGCATCTGTGTGGGGTCATCAATGGTCCAGACATGAACGGCGATACCGACCTCATGCGCCGCCTCGACGAACTCAGGCGTGACGACTTGGAGCACGCCGTGGTGAATGGGAACCTGCAGCGCCTGAAACGGAAATCGAAACCGGCGGTGGGCCCCAACACGCGCCGCCGCCCAAAAACGAGCGATGCCGGCTGCACCGGGCGAAGTCGGGACACGTTCGCCGCAGATGGCGCGAAAACGCTTTGTGAGGCGGTCATCCGCCGCCGCCGCGAGCACGCGGTCGCGAACGCCGTGGGCAGAAATGAACGCATTGAGCGCGTCCACGACGGGCAACGCGCTGCCCTTCATCTCCACGTTAAAATAGAGGTCCGGCGAAATCAGGAACGCCTCTTCGAGTGTCATCACGCTGAGCCCACGTCCGCGGTAGGGGAACGAGCCGTCCCCGGGCGAAAAACGGTAGCCCACATCCAGCTTGCGGAGCTCCGCCAGCGTCATCGACGCGACGGCTCCTTGACCGTCCGTCGTTCGATCGACGGTGGAATCATGGAACACCACGAGATGCCCATCGGCGCTCAGATGAACGTCGGTTTCAATGTGCCGAAAACCGAGAGCCATCGCGCCCTCAAATGACGCGCGCGTGTTCTCCGGAAAACGCCGAGAGCCCCCGCGGTGAGCGAAGGGCAAGAAGTCGCCGTCGCGAAAATAGGGATAGTCTTTGAAGGTCAACGAGGTGCTCTGACTGCTCGAACTAGCGGCGGGAGGTGTTGGTGTCGATGTCGCGAGTACCGTCGGGGTTAAACAGCTCTTCGATGGTGCACTCGAAGCCGTCGATCTCGATGTCCGCCGCGCGCCAGAGATCTCGGTTGCCGATGGCGACGGGTCCAATCGTCAGCGCCGGTTCAAGGCGGGATCCTCCACAGTAGATGCGCATCGTGACGTTCGCCCGGCCGCGGAATGCCAGAATACCGGCTCGAAACACGCCGTTTTCGGGGACATCGATGTTGATATTCTCGGGCCCAAAACCGTCGGTATCATCGATGTCGAGACGTGGATTGTCGTCGACACCCGCAACGCCCCACTCCGGATTTCTGTTTCCGTAGTAGCAGTCGTCGTTTTGTTCCCACTCATCAGCCTGCGGATTGAGGAGATGCGTATCCATGTCTGTGGCCGTGTCCCAGCTGACCTCAATTCGCAGGCCCTGGTCACTCACGGCCAACACGGCGATCACGCAGGTGTCCTGCATTCCATCGTCATCCGTGGCGGTGACGAACACCTCGTAGCGTCCAGCGACGTCCGGCGTAAACATGGACGTTGGACTCCCCGTGCTCGGGGGTCGCGCGTTCGATCCGTCGGGCCTTCCAGAGAGCTCCCAATCCCAGCGGATGATGTCGCCGTCATCGACAGCGCTCGCCTCGATGGAAACCGGCGTGAGCGGGGCACCAACGACCTCGGATGGGCAACTCAACGTCGGCGGCGTGGGCAGAGCGATCACTTCGATGACACACGAGCTCGAGAGCCCGTCATCGTCCGTCGCCGTGTAGTTGATCAAGTACGTGCCGCGACGCCGCGGAACCATCGTGGCGCGATTGCGAGCAATACTGACGAACTCAACGCCAATGTCGTCGTCCGGCCAAGCGATGCCGCTCCACTCATGACGCACGATCGAGGTGTCATCCCGTCCTTGAACCGCCAGGTCGACGGGCTGTCGTGTCGGCGCCTCGATGGTGGCGGGACAGCGAAGAACCGGCGGAGCCGTCGTGCGCACCGTAGCGATGCAGCTGTCTTCGGCGCCATCGGTGTCCGTGACCGTGAGGCGCATTTGATGGGTCTGAGCCCTTCGACTCAAGACCGTTGTCGTGGGCTGGCCCGGCTCGAAGATCTCCAAGTCGCCTTCGATGAGGTCCCACTGGTAGTTGACGATGCCATCGTCGTCGAAGCCCTGACCTTCCACCACGATCGGCATCCCCGCAGGGCCGACGACGGGATCGAACGGACATGACGCGATGGGCGGACCGTTGACCACCGCCACGGTCGTTGTGCAGCTCCCGACGGCGCCCGTCGCGTCCTGCACGGAGTAGCGAAGAATGTGTCGGCCGGGAACCATGGACGCCACGGTGGTGACCGGTTGGTTCGGCGATTCGATCGCTGCGTCTCCTTCGACCACGCTCCACCGGTGAGTGAGTGGTGCCGTCGTCGGGCTGATGAGCTCCGCGGATACCGTCGCCGATTCGCCGGGACGCACCATCTGCCCGATGGAGCAGGTGACATCCAGAGTCGTCGGGCCCGCATCAAAAACATCAGGGCCCACATCGGGCAACGACGCGTCTGGCACGTCGGGGCCAACGTCCACTCCTGGGACATCCGGACCTGGGCCAGAATCGACGCCCGAATCCGGATCTTGGTAGGGGTTGAGTTGGGTGCTGGATCCGCAGGCGAAAGAGACGACCAGGCAGACGGCAAAAGCGAAGCGTGAACTCAAAGCGAACATGTCGGGAGAATGGCAAAAATCCGCGGGTAATGCCCGAAAAGCGCACTCCTCACCCAAACACGGGGACAATCCAGGGCCCACGGGCTCTTACTCAGCCTTCAACGACAGTCAGACGCGTCCGGAGCTCCCGAAGGTTCTCCTCGAGACCCTCGATGCGCTTCTCCATAATACGGCGATCGTCACCTCGTCCGAGGTTCCGCATCCCCCGCCGAAGGCGTGGCGCCTCTTGGTTCGACAAGCTGGATTCGTAAGACCGAAGCGCCCCGAGGGCTTCACGAGCGCCGCTTTGAATCAGCGCATTCGCCGCCGTTTGGCGCACGCGCCCGATGGGGTCCCGAAGGGCCAGCGTCAGCGCATCGACGGCCGTGGCGCGCGGCCCTCGCTCAAGTCGCGGCAGAAGCGCAGCGATGCCTTCGGCGGCGGCGGAGCGGACGAATGAACGCCGGGCGCCGGGCTGCAGCGCAGCTCGCAGTGGCGTCAACGCGGAAGGCCGAGCGCTGCGACCGAGGCCGCGAAGCGCGCCCATTTGCCCCACCGCGTGCCCACGCGTCGACTCGAGAACGAGAAAGCCCTCGTCTTCTTCTCGGCGCTGTGACCCCAGCGCTTCGAGCGCCGCTTCGCGGGCCCTCGGCGGCAGACCCGCCTCGATGCGTGTCCGAAGCGCGGAGGCGACGGCCGCGTGCCGGTGTTCGCCTGCGGCACGGAAGAGGGCAGCGAGGGAAAGCGTCTCCTGATGGGTCTCGCACAGCTCCGCGACGGCAAGCGCCGCGTGATCCGTCGCGATGCGGCCAAGGGCATCCGCGTACTGAACCCGTACGCCCCAGAAAGACTCAGCCTCGAAGGCCTCGCGGATCGCCTGCACGTCGCCGCTGCGTCCGTTCTTGGCGAGGGCGAACGCGGCGTTGATTCGCGTCACAAGATCGTGACTCTTCAGCATTCGGCGCAGGAGCGGCGCGCCCACGTCGAGGTGTACTTCGTGCAGCAACACCTGACGGGGGTCCACGTCGAGGCACTCGGTCTCTTTGTCCATGGACACGACGTGGCGAACACTCTTCTTGTCGAAGCGAACGCTGCTCTGATGGTCGATGCCGTCGATGGTCCACGCGAGTTCAAGGTCCACGTCGAACACGGGGATCTCGTCGCTCTTGTTCTGAGAGCGGCCAAACCAGGACTTCCCCGCCTGGGTCTGCTCCAGCTCGAAGACGCCTTCCTTTTTACCGGCGTCGTAGCGAAAGCGAACCTTCACCTTGGGGTGCCCCGGCGAGTAGAACCAGCGTTCGAAGAACGCCGTCAGGGAACGTGATGAGTGCTCTTCCATGACGCGACGAAAGTCGTCGGTTTCGACGGTGCGACCGCCGAAGCGAGCCACGTAGTCGACGACCGCCGTCCAAAAAACGTCGTGTCCGAGAAGCGCTTGGAGCATGTGCAAGCGCAGCGCGCCGCCGGGATACAGGTGATAGTCGTAGAGGTCCCAGCTCGAATCAAACGTCCGCGTCACGATGGGCCGGACGTAGCGCTCGCGGCACTCCGTGAAGTACGCCTTCGCTTCGATGTAGCGGTGGTAACGCCCCTCATCGGGCCCGTGCACGGATTCGAGCCAGCAGCTCTCCATGTACGTCGCCCACGACTCCTTGAGCCAAGAGTGCGCTTGGTCGCGGCAAACGATGTGGTCACCGAACCAGCTGTGGGCTAGCTCGTGGAGATTGACGATGTCGACGAGGGGCTTGAGCTCGGCGTGAAGCTCCTCGTCCAGGACGAAGCGCTCATCCCACGAGACGAGGGAAATATTCTCCATCGCGCCGCCGATGAAGGGCACGGCGAACTGGTAGTACTTCGGATAGGGCAAAGGCGAAGCAAGCTTCTCCTGCATCCACTCGATCATCTCGCCGGTGCGGTCGAAGCTCCTCTCCAGACTCGCGGCTTCATGCATCGACGCCGGCGCGAAGGCCGCCACGGGGACTGGGCCTTCGCCGTCCCAACGCACGAAATCTCCCACGGCAATACAGGTCAGGTAACTCGGGCACGGCGCCTCGAGAACCCATCGGCAGACGCGACGTCCGTCGACAACCTCGTCGGAGCGAAGCTCGCCGTTGGCGAGGAGCGTGAGCCCCTCCTCGGCGCGAAGGGTGATGTCGAGGGTGGGCCGCACAGCGGCGAAGTCGACGGTCGGCAGCCAGTAGCGTGCTCGC
>JBLHKB010000267.1:0-9137 GCA_047619315.1 Polyangiales bacterium | reverse complement strand
CCCTTCGCAGCGAACGAGCACCTCTAGCGCAAAGGCCTCGGAGATCTCACTCGAACCGCCGGCGTTCGGGCTCTCAAGCAAACGCACAGCATCCTCCGTGAGCAGCGGGCGCTCTTCCGGGTCGTCGTACGCGTCGCCCATGAAGTCGAGACGCGTGCTGTAGAAGCTGGGTTCTATCGAAGCGAGCTCTCCACTCAAACGCGCGCAAGGTCCAGAGATCGCGCCAAAGCCCAACGGCACTTCGGCATCGGGCTCAGCGGCATCGGGGCCGCCGCCGTCCAAGCCGACGTCTAGCGTGGGGCCTCCATCCGTCGGGCCAGCATCGCCAGGCCCCGAATCCGCACCCGCGTCGAGCGTAGGGACATCCCCAGCCGCGTCGCGGCCGGCGTCCGGCGTCGTGTCATCGCCACATGCACCCAGGACAGCGAATACTAAAATGAATCGAAGCATGACAGACAATATACGCGCCAAGGCCACACCTGGGTATGATGGATTCGTGCCTGAGTCTCCCAATCCCAGCCCGGACATGCTGCCGGACAAAACTCGTGTCCGCGACGCCGCCCTCGCTCTCCTCGGAGCCGAGCATATAAAGCTCCGCCGCCTCGCCGAACAAACCAAAGCCGGCGCCACGCACGTGGAGGCTAAAGCAGAGAACGACAAGGACACCCGTGGCCTCGAGATGTCGTACTTAGCCCGTGGCCAAGCGATGCGCGTTGAAGAGATCGACGAGACCATCAAACGTCTACGCTTCGTGAACCTTCGCGTCGTCGGCGACGAGCCCATCGATCTCGGCGCGATGGTCCGTGTTCTCGTCGATGACGAGCCGCGCTATTTCTTCGTCGTACCTGCCGGCGGTGGCACAAAAGTCACAGTCGACGGCGTACAAGTGGCGCTCCTTTCCCCCGCATCCCCCGTGGGTCGCGCACTCATCGAAAAGCACGAAGGAGACGACTTCGAGCTGCGAATCGGTGGCAAGGTGCGACTCCACGAGATCGACCGAGTCTGGTAACGCGCAAAAAGCAGCAATGCGTGCGCCTGTGCCCTAGAATCACTTCTAATGAGCACAGAGACCGGTAAGCCGGACCCAGCCAACGAAGATGCCTACGAATATGGCGACCGCAAAACGGACGACATGTCCGCGCGCGAATTCCGCGTCGGCGAAGGGCGCATCAGCAGCTACATCGCCGCGACCTTTGGCGTCCTCTGCCTCCTAGGCGTTCTCTGCTTTCGCTTCCCCGAGCAGCTCACCACGCCCGACCTCCGCGAGGTCTACAACGTCGACTACATCCGCCTGCTTCTCAAGTTCGGGATGTGGAGCACCGTGGTCCTCGGTTTGCTCTGCATCGTACGCGCCAAACGCCGCGCCCTCGCCATGGTGGGCCTCGGCTCCGTCGCCCTCGCCTGGGTGCTCGGCGGCTACGGCATCGAAGCCCGGTCCGTGCAGCCAAGCCCGGTCTTCGCCGGCGTCGACTGGATGGTCCTCGACCTCTTCGGCTCCGCGCTCCTCTTTATCTTCATCGAGAAGATCCTGCCGAAGTACCCAGACCAAGTCATCTTACGCCCCGAGTGGCGCATGGACTTGCTCTACTTCGTCTTCAACCACCTCTTGGTCGGCCTCTTCCTCCTCATTGGCAACGGCTTCGCCCCCCTCGCCTTCGACTGGGCGACCAACGCATCGTTTCAAACTTGGATGCAGTCCCAAGCGCTCCCCATCCAGCTGCTCATCTTGGTGTTCGCCGCCGACTTCGTTCAGTACTGGGTGCACCGTTCATTCCACGAGGTGCCCTTCTTGTGGAAGTTCCACGCAGTTCATCACTGCACCGAGCACATGGATTGGCTCGCCGGTTCCCGCAATCATGTGTTTCAGACCATCGCCGATCGGTCGCTGGTGATGGTGCCTTTGTACCTGCTCGGCCCGAGCCTCGACGCTCTTAACTTTTACGTGGCTATCGCTGCGTTCCAGGCCGTTTTTGTCCACGCCAACTTCGGCCTTCGCTTCGGCCCCCTGCGTTATCTCATCGTGACCCCGCAGTTTCACCACTGGCATCACAGCAAAGACGACCCAGCCCTCGACACCAACTACTCGGTCCACACGCCCATCTACGACTTGCTCTTTCGCTCTTTTCACCTCCCCAAGAACTTCTGGCCCAAAGAATACGGAACCGTATCGCCCCTCCCGAAGACCTATTTGGGCCAGTTCGCGTATCCCTTTCGCGCCAAAAAGCCCGCTGAACCAACGGACGCAAGCGAGTGAATCTTCCCCAGCCCTGCCCGTCTAGCGTTCGACCCACGGAGTCCCTTTGAAACAAGCCTGTCTGATCCTTCTCGCTGCCCTCGTTCTCAGTCCCGGCTTTGCGCCCGAAGCTGGCGCCCAACCCGAGCGAGTCGCCCAGCGGGTCCTTGGGCCAGGTGCCTACATCTACCAAACGCGCCTCGACACCGCGACATGCGAAGAAGACAGCAGCTCAGGCTTCACGAGTAGCTTCTTTGCCGCCGTCGACGGAGTGCCCGGCGCTCAAGACATGCGCATGTCCCTCGTCAACTCCGAGCACTGGCCCACTTGGACCCTTCACGTCATGGCAAACGGCATGGTCACCGGCGACGCCACAGTCCGCGGCCAACGAGGCCAAAATCCGGCACGCTCTCACTTCGAAATCCAGCGACGCGGCGACCACCTCCGTGGTCGCGGCTTCCGCGAATACAGCCGAACCGTCGACGGCGAGACTCGACGCTGTCGCAACGATTTCGACGTCTTACTTCGACGCATGGATTTCAGCCAGGCGCCCTAGTCGACTAGCGAAACACCGCCGTCGCGTCGTGGTACTCACGCACCACTTCTTCGACGATGGCGCCGATGCTCTTGACCTCACCGACAAGGCTGACGCCCTGTCCTGCGGACCAAATGTCCTTCCACCGTTTCGCCGCGTCTGGCCCGCGCGTTGGCTCCGTCTCGTCGGGGATCGTCTGCTTCAAGAAGTTCGCGTGAATCCCCGAGACCTTGTTCGTGTAGACAACATCCGTGTGGCTGCTCGACACCACCATGTCTTTGTACTCGCTGGATGCGCCGCATTCTTCCGACGCGATAAAACGGGTGCCCATGTAAGCGAGCTCTGCACCAAGGGCCAAGGCCGCCGCCACCTGAGCGCCACCACTGATGCAGCCCGCCGCAATGATCGGAACTTTGAGTTCGCGCTTCAGCCAAGGCACAAATACGTACGGGTTGACCGTCCCCGCATGACCGCCCGCTCCCTGACTCACCGCGATAATCGCATCAGCGCCCGCAGATTGCGCCTTGATGGCATGGGGCAAGTTGATCACGTCATGAAACACCGTCACCCCATGCGGATGTACGGCCTTGACGATCTCCGTCGGGTTGCCATAGCTCGTGATCATCACCGGCACCTCGTACTTGAGGCAGAGCTGAACGTCCGCCATCAATCGCTCAGGCTCCGTCAGTCCGATCGTGAGGTTGATCGCAAAAGGTCGATCCGTCTTCTCACGGATCCACTTCAAGTCGCTCTCAAACGCTTCGTAGGTTCGCGCGTTAAGACTCGGCATCGAGCCAAGGATCCCAGCTTCAGCACAAGCGACGATCATCTCCTTGTTCGAAATGATGAACATCGGAGCCGCCACAAGCGGGTAGCGAAGCCCTATTTTTTTCGAGAGAGGAGTCGAGAATTCCGTCATGGGTTGAGCGTCGTTGAAGCCCTCAGCGTCGTCAACGGATCTTGAAACTTCACCGCAAAGAAGGCGTCGGTGACGGGGGCCAAAAAAAACACCACGGCCACTCGCGCCGAGAAGACAAAGGCCATGAGCAAAAAAATCGAAGCGATTGAAGGCATTGGCCCCGTACTTCTTAGACTCGGAGACTCCACTGATTTCTGCCCGCGTCGAGCTCGCACCCCGCACAACGAGACGAAGAAGAAGCTCACGCGCTCATTGCCGGCACTAACCCAGGTCGAAAAGTGGATCGCACACGCCAAAGAACTGCCGAGAGCCGTCCATCATTAGTCAGCACGTCACTACGGGCTTGACAGCGCCGCTTCCCTGAGTAAAGTCGCGGGTCTCTCGGCTAGCCGGGAGACGGAGCCCAAATAGCTCAGTTGGTAGAGCAGTGGATTGAAAATTCGCGTGTCCCTGGTTCAAGTCCGGGTTTGGGCACCAAAAGAACCCCGCGAAAGCGGGGTTTTTTGCATTAACCAACCAACGCGCGGCCTACAAAGACGTGGGCCCTGCGCGATTTACGACTTTCCGCCCAGACCCAGCTAGTCTGCCGTGAAGTTATCCCTCCGCTGTTCGTCGGAAGGACGCCCGGACCACCGTCCCAGGGCCAGAAACTCTTGGGCTACCACATGACACGTACTCTTTTCGCGACTCTCCTCTCGCTAGCGCTCGGCTTTAGCGAGGCACAGGCACAAGACACCCAACTTGAATCCCTGCGGGACAGCGCACGCGCCGAGCGAAGAGACGCCGGAGCCCAACGCGCCTACGGCCTCGCCCTGCTTCAGACGGGCGACTACCGAGAAGCCGATCGTGTGCTTCGCGTGGCGTCTCGATTGTCCAGCGACTCCCTCGAATCACTCTATGATGTCGCGCGCGTCGCGTTCGCTCAAAACGAGTACCGAAAAGCCCGCGCCGCCTGTCGCCTCCTCGAGCGCGCCGAACGAAATGCCGCACTGACACATGTCTGCCGCGCTCGAGCATTCCTGATCTGGAATCGAAGTGGCCGCGCTTTCGAAGAACTCGAGGCCGCCCAAGCGGCGTCCGGCGCGGAGTTTGAAACCCAGCTGGCTCTCGGCGACGCGCATCGGCTTCGCGGCGAGGTCGCCGAGTCCGAATTAGCCTACCGCGCAGCCATCGCTCTGAGCGCGACGCGCGCGGAACCTCATGCGGGCCTTGGCCACCTCTACCTCGCCGCCCGCCGCAACGAAGACGCCACCCGCGCTCTTCGTGCAGCCCGCGCGATCGATTCATCGGACCCAGACACAAACCTCGCCCTCGCTGCCCTCGTCCGCGGAGACGAAGGCCGACGTCTCGTGACCGCCGCCATCACCCGACGCCCCGGTGATGCGAGCGCACAAGTCTTGCGCGGACAGCTCGCTTTTAGTGCCGAAGACCTCGACGAAGCAGAGCTCGCATTTCGCGCAGCCCTCGAAGTCGAAGCTCTCGCCGCCGCCTACGTCGGTCTTGGCGATGTCCTCCTCGCCAAAGGCGATCAAGACGGCGCTGAGGCGGCCCTTCAGTCGGCGCTCGCGCTTGTCCCCTCGAACGCCGAGGTCGTCCTCTCTCTCGGGCGCTTGGCCGAGTCCAGAGGCCAATCACGTGAAGCCTTCCGAAGCTATCGCCACGCCGCCGACCTCAACCCCGGTAATCCGAACGGCCTACTGCTATCCGCGCGACTCGCTCTCTCACAGCGTCGCGCCACTTTAGCAACGGGATTTCTCGACCGTCTCCTTCAGCGACACGCCAACCTTGGCCCAGCCCTCGAACTCTATGGAGACGCCCTCGCCAGCCGAAACGACCGTGCCGGAGCACGTGGCTATTACGAGCGAGCCCTGGGCGGCACCGGCGATGTCGACCAAGCCGCCATTCGCGCAAAAATGGCTGGGCTCACCGCGCCCGCCCGCGACAACATGGGCCGCGCCACCGCCCCTTAGACTGAGAGCGGTGCGCTCAGGGTTCGCCGCGTTTGTGCGCGAGGCGATGGGCACGACGAGCCCGCGCAGCCCTGGCCCGCTCCTCATCTTCCTCGTTCTCAAGGAGCAAAGCCGGCATCGGAGCCGGCTTCCCGTCTTCGCCGATATTGACGAAGGTCAGCAGCGCATCCGCGCAAATGACGCGAGTCCGGTCGCCGGGCACCTCACGCTCCACCTTGACGCCAACCTCCATGGAGCTGCGAAACACGCAGTGGATCCGCGACGTCAACGTCACCACGTCCCCAAGCCGAATCGGCGCTACAAAGTCCAAGGCGTCCACCGACGCCGTGACGGCAACACGGCCGCAGTGTCGCTGGGCACTCACCGCAGCGCACACATCGATCCACGACATCACTGTTCCACCGAACGCCGTCCCGATCGCGTTGGTGTGCTGGGGAAGAACGATCTCCGTCTTCACGACGATCGAATCACACGGCGGCCGCGCGCGATCACTATCGGCTGCAGAAATGGTCTTGTGTCCCGGCATAACAGTATTCGCTTACGTCTCCAGCGCGGCAGCCTTCCACCGCACATACGGCGACAGTCTCTTCCTCAGGAATGACCGTCGGCGTGTAGTCCCCCACCTGCCAGCTCACCCGCGTTCGCTGCCCATCATAGAACGGATGTTCGATGACGAGACGTCGTTCCCCGGCGGTGTCGTCACCCAAGTTACTGCACCGCGGAGAGACACAATAGACAACACGCAGCAGCAGATCCTCGTCGTAGTCACGCGGCTCCGCGATGATGCTGATCACCTGCGGTGTGCGTTCAAGCCCCAGAGCAAACCCGTCGGGGTCTTCGCCCGCAGACAGCCAGTCCGTTGCAAACGAAGACATCCGCGAAGAGCGAACCTGCACGAAGGCATACACTTGCTCGGAAACGTCCGTGGGCTGCGCAGGCAGGTCGATTTCGAGTTCAAGGATAGAGTTGTCGACGCAACCGATAGCAAGAACGCTGGTCAGCAATAGTATTGAGCTCTTCATAACAAGTTCACCACGGTTTCGGACTCAGGCTCGAGCCCGGTATCCCGCAAGAGAAGTCCGGCCACAACTCCCCCAGCCACCACAACGGCGATGAGTGAAACGATGAGAATCACCCGCCCCGCGTTGCTCTGTGATTCGCGCTCCACGAGCGTCACGTCAATAGTCTCCGTCTCGCCGCCCGCCGCCTCACCATCCCACGCGAAAGGCTCATAGCCTTCACGGCTCACCGCCAGCGTGTGACGGCCTTCGTCCACGTCGAGCACCAAGGGCCGCTCCAAAGTATCGTCGCGCTGTCGACCGTCCAGACGAAGGGAAAGCGTCGCATCGTCTGGCAGGTTCAGGAGTTCCAAAGACGCCACACGCCCAGCCACCTCGATCCGGAGCTCCACCGCGGAGTCTCGCATCGACTCGCCCAGCTCCGGATGGTCCCGGAGCAACTGTACGAACGCGTCGCGCGCCAGCCGGTACCGTCCAAGGCTTCGGTACGTGGTAGCGGTGTTGTAGAGCGCGGCGGCGATGCCGCTCAGTTCATACGAAGTACGAAAAGCAGCCAGTGCATCGGACCAGCGGCCTTCTTCGGCAGCGCCTGAGCCCGCCGCGAACCGCTCGCGGGCCGTCGCGATATCGTCCATCGTCGGCGACACCTCCGGCCCGGCGACAACAACATCCTGCGCCCAAAGCGTGGGCGCGATTGAGAGAACCCACACCACGATTAATAAGCGCATCTGGGCCCAACTATAGCGGGGCTTTGCCCAGGCTCCAACTTGGTTACGCCCGTAGACGCACGATGTACGCCCGTGGACGGCAGAGTCAGGTATGCTCGCCCCGTGGCCGTCGCGACACCACTTACTTTTGGCCGCTACGAAGCTCTGTTCCACATCGCGAGCGGCGGTATGGCGGAGGTCTTTGCCGCCCGCCTCCGCGGCCCCGCAGGCTTCGAGAAGCTCGTTGCCGTCAAGCGCCTGCTGCCCGACCTCAACGACGAGCACTTCGTGTCCATGTTTTTGGACGAAGCGCGCATCGCGGCACAGATCACCAGCCCCCACGTCGTGCAAACCCTCGAGCTAGGTCGCGCCGAAGATGACGGCGCTCTCTACATCGTGATGGAGCTCGTCGTCGGGGTCACACTCTTCGATCTCTGCGTGAGTGTCGTCGAGGGCTCCGGCGAAGTGGGCCGCGCACCGAAACGCCCACCTCAGCTTCTTCCGATCTCCATTGTCGCGGACATCATCGCCCAAGCCGCTCGCGGTATGGGAGACGCACACGACGCCACCACCCCGACGGGCAACGCCCTTCACGTCGTCCATCGAGATATCTCTCCGCAGAACCTCCTCTGTGGTGTCGATGGTCGCATCCGCGTCACGGACTTCGGGATCGCACGCGCCGTCTCCCGAAGCACCGAGACCCAAGTCGGCCAGCTTAAAGGAAAAGTTGCTTACGTCTCCCCCGAGCAGGGACGCGGCCAGCCGCTCGATGTGCGGAGCGACGTCTTTTCCCTCGGCATCGTTGCGTGGGAAGCGCTCACCGGCAAATCACTGTTCAACACCGGCGAGGCCGCTGAAACCCTCGACCGTGTTCTCGAGCTCAACATCCCAAGCCCTCGCGCACTTCGCCCCGACGTTCCAGAGGCCCTCGCGAATGCCGTCATGTGGGCTCTCGAACGCGACGTCGAGCGCCGCTGCCCCTCCGCCGCGCGCTTCGAGCGAGCCATCCGCGAAGCTGAGCCCGCCACGAACAATCGGGACTTGGCCGCTTTCGTCAAGACGCACGGCGGTCCGACGCTCGAGCGAATCATGCGCAAGATCCACGAAATGCATGATGGGGTTGAGCCCTCCGTGATGCGGACGCTCGGTTCGAACTCAAAGCGCATTGTTCCCGAGGCAGAGGTCGCATCGACGCGAGTTCTCGGCGCGACAACGGCGCCTCGTTCGCAGCGTGAACAAGAAACCGAAGAGATGCCGCCGGATCAGGTCCTGCCCACGAGGGGCCAGGCCTTGAGCGAAGCGCCCGCCGGACGACGACGCAGACTCGGAGCAGCGATCGCAGTCGGCATCGTGGCCTGGTTCGCCGCCATCGTCGTTGGGTACTTCGCGCTGAGCAGCGGCCCGCAAACCACCGTAACGCCGATGCAAACCAGCCAGCCCTAACAAACGAGGGCGATGTCGCTACGCCTGAGCGCTTCCCCGCGGCACTACGCGCCACGGCTCGACACCAAGCACCGCCAAAGCATGATCCCACCGTTCGGCGAACGGCACCTCAAAGAGCGTAGCGAGGTCGACGTCAACGGGCAGCCAGCTGCCCTCGCGAAGTTCATCTTCAAGCTGATTCGGGCCCCACCCCGCGTAACCAAGCGAGAGCAGCCCGCGCTCAGGCCCTTCGTCCCGAGCGATCTTCTCAAGCATCTCGAACGAGGCGGTCACCGCCAGGTCGTCACGAAGATGCATCGTATCGCCGGGCA
>JBLHKB010000266.1:0-9138 GCA_047619315.1 Polyangiales bacterium | reverse complement strand
AGGCCGAAGAAGCGCGCAGGCGGCGAGCCGAAGAAGAAGCTCGCGCTCGCGCCGCGGCTCTCGCTGCGGCTCTACTCCTTCCACTAGAGGAGCGAGCCCAGTTGAGAGACTACTTTCTCGAGCGCAACATCGACCGCGCCGAGTCTTCGAGAGCGCTCCCTTCTCCAGCGGATTTCGTCCCGCCGCCCCCGGCTCTACCCCTCGCGCAGCCCGCTCAGAGCTCGGATATTCCACCGCTCTACATGCGTCGGGAGACGGATCCGGACGTGTCCAGTGGAGTCCAGACCGCGGTCTACTCTCTGCTGCCGCTCATGCTCGTCGGGTTCGGCGTCCGACGACGCCGAACCACTCTGAAGAAGAAGCGCCTGATGCGACGCTATCGGCGACACGGCGACTGCGAGGTCATTGTCATTTCGATGGCGTTTCGGCCGAAAGTGCGACGAGTTCTGCAGGACACGCTGAAGCGGCTGGGCCGCACGGCGGACATGCAGAGCGCCGAGGGGATGCATGCCGCGGCCCAAGCCGTCACGACTCTTTTGGTTCGTAACATCAACGAGATGGAGTTCGCGACCTGGTCGAGCCGCCAGGCCTGGTCGAGCGCAGCCGGCGATGTCTTTGCCACTTCGACCCGAGGACTGAAGTCGCGTTATCGTCACGATGTGCTTCGCGGAAGCACGAAGGCATTCGAAGCGAAGGCCCATGAGGGAGAAGGTTGGGTTGTCGTCAGCGTTGTGGCTGGCGCGATGCGGACTTTTCATCGTGGCGAAGTCCAGCCCGGCCGCGAGTCTCTCGCCCGCGAGCTGGTTCGAATCGTCCAGGACACAACGCCGGCGCAACTCGTCGCGTTTGAGACCATCTGGTCGCCGGCGGAGGAGCTCGACCGAATGTCCGCCGCGGAGCTCTCTTTGCTCTACCCGGAGCTGCTTCCTTTGGCCGACGCGCCGCCGCAGATCGCCCAATGTGGCTATTGCGATTCGCTCTACACCGCAGAGCTAGAGACTTGTCCCACGTGTGGCGCGCCGGAAGAAGCGCGGCGTGGCTAGGCGCCTACGGCGGCGCCGCAGCTCGGGCACTCGAGCTCGCTGATTTCAAAGCTGTGACGACAGTATCGACACTGACGATGGCCTGGGCGTGTTGCGTCATCAGCCGCGGTGAGGGCCTGACCTTTCGGGTCTGAGAGCGTCAGCTTCATATTCGCCGTCGATTCCGCCGGAAGTGCACGCAGGATCGCGAGAACGTCGCCCAGATTCTCCGCGACGCCGGCGGCACGCGAGACATCGACCCGGATCAGCACCCCGCCGGAAAGATCGCATCGAACCTCAGGTGTCCACTCACCCGCGTAGAAGTGCGTCGCGCTTGGCACCAGGCGCATAAAGTCGACGATGCCAGTCTCGCCGCCGGCTCCTCGCTCGAGGGCGGAGTGGGCAAATATCGCGTCGTCCCCCTCGACGCGAATCACAAGGGTCCAGCGGCCTGGGGTGCTCAGCGGGCCGCTCGCCTCAGGCTCTTCTTTCGCACTGCGGGTCCAGGCCCAAAGGAGCCCCGCGCACAGGGCGCTCAGAACAACACCGATCAGACCTGCACTCATCGGGGCCAGACTGCCACGCTTCCCCAGTATTTTAGACATTCTGCGGTCAAAATAACCGTGTACTTGCGGGGTCACACCACCGGCAGCCATGCTCTCTCCTCGCTAAATGGCAGAGCTACGCACAGGCCAGGTCATCGCCGGCTACGAGATTCTAAAGAACGTCACCGCAGGTGGCATGGCGTCCCTCTATCTGGGGCGTCGGCGCGGGGCGGCGGGCTTCTCCAAGTTGGTCGCCATCAAGGTTGTGCATCCTCACCTCGCGCGGGAGGACAAGTTCGTCCGGATGTTCCTCGACGAGGCGCGTCTTGCGGCACGTATTCAGCATCCCGCCGTGGTGAGCGTTGAAGAGCTCCTCGAAGAGCAGGGGACTTACCTCATGGTCATGGAGTACATCCATGGCTGTTCGCTTTTTGAGCTCATCAAACGCCTCGCCGGCGAACGACGACGACTCTCCGTCGAACTCACCGCGTGGATTGGCGCCACCGTCGCGGATGGTCTGCACGCGGCGCATGAACTGCGCGACAACAAGAACGAGCTGCTTCATGTCGTACACCGCGACGTCAGCCCTCAGAACATTCTGCTGAGCTACTCGGGTCACCCCAAGGTCATCGACTTCGGTATCGCGAAATCTCGGGCTCAGACGGATGCCACCAAAGCTGGCGTGCTTCGCGGAAAGATCGGGTACATGTCCCCCGAACAAGCGAACGGCCTGAATCTCGATCGACGTACAGATGTGTACGCCCTCGGCGTCGTGCTGTGGGAATGCCTGACGTCACGGCGGCTCTTTCGCGCGGACAATGAGATCCTCCAGCTCGACATGGTGCGTGCGCCCAAGGTCGTGGCTCCATCCGAGTTCGCGCCTGTTCCGCAAGCTTTGTCCGATGTGATCATGGATGCGCTTCAGCCCGACCCAAAGATGCGCATCGCCAGCGCGAAAGCGTTTCGTGATCGTCTTCTCCAAGCTTGCCCCAAGGTCGCCGGCGTCCACAGCTCCGATTTGGCCGGTCTCCTTGAGACCATCATGGGCGACAAGATCGAAGAGACGTTCCCGTGGGACGAAATGGGCGCCAGCGTGGAGCGCGTCATCGCCTCCGACAGCTTTGTCGAACAGCATACCCAAGCGGCCCCTGCCGCCCGCTTCCTTTCGGATGACTCCGTCAGCCTCGTCGCGGAAGAGGCCGACCTCAAGCCCATCGAGTTCACGCTCTACCCCGCTGAGATAACCGGACCTTCTTCGACGGTCTTTATCCTGCCGCCTCCGGACGAGGCCGACCTGCCCGTGATGCGCGTCGCGCCGGTCGCGCCGCCGCCGCCGCGAGCCACCGTCCCGATTTCGGTAAAGCGGGTCATGTCTCTCTTTTCCCTGATCATCGTCGTCGTCGCGTTTGGTCTCGCCGGGTGGCTGCTTTGGACCGAGATCGTTCCTCAAGAGTGGTTTGAAGAAAGCGAAAGCGTAGAGCCTGAGCCCAACGAGACTGAGCTACCCGCGGGCTATACCCCGGAAAATGGGACACGAAATAACTAGGAACGGAGATAGCGAAAGCGTGCTGTCGTCTGCTAGCGTCGTCGTGTGCCCGTAACCCCCAAGCGTCGCCACCACATTTTGGTCGCCGAAGACGACGCCGCAGTACGTAAGATGATCGGGCATTTCCTCGAGGAGATTGCGGACGTCACAACGGCAAAAGACGGCATGGAGGCGCTTGGCTTCCTCCGGGATATGGAAAAAGCGCCGGATCTGATCATCACTGACCTGATGATGCCCCGCCTCGATGGACTGGGGCTTCTCAAGCGAGTTCGCGCCAACGAGACGAGCAAAGATATTCCGATCATCATTCTCACGGCGAAAGCACAGCCGATGGATGTCGTGACGGGGATCAACGCCGGCGCGAGGCATTACCTCATCAAACCATTCAAGCGAGAAGAGCTTCTTGAAAAGGTCCGAAGAGTCCTCCGCCTCGACTGAAGGCCCCGCGGCGAGAGCCCCTACTTCTCGAAGTCGAAGATGGCTGCATGTGCTCCTCGTCATCCTGGCCGGGGCGCTGGAGTTTCTCGGCTTCGCGGGCTTTGGGTACTGGCCACTCGTCTTCTTCGCCTTTGTGCCGATGATGTACGTGCTCGATCGCGAGCACGACGCCTCGACGAAACGCGTGATCGCGCTGGGGCTCACCCACGGCACCGTCACCGTCGCCGGCGGATACCACTGGCTCGTCGACATGCTGGCGACCTTCAGTGGCTACGAAGGGGTCATGAACTGGTTCTTCGCGTCGGTGTTCTTCGTCTACCAGGGCATCAACCACGCGGTCATGTACTGGCTCTATCGCCGCGCCGTACGAAACGGGTTCGACAAGAGCCTCGCGGCCATCACCGCCCTCGTGACCATCGAGTTCCTCTATCCGGTTCTCTTTCCTTCGTTCATCGGCACGGGCCTTCACGAGATGACCTGGCTGATCCAGATCGTGGATCTCGGCGGACCGATGCTCCTCTCCGCTGCCGTGATGCTCCTCAACGCGACGATCTACGCCGTTTTTTGTGGCGCGCGTGACAAGAAGTGGCCGAAGCGAACGATGGCGGTCTGCCTCGGCGCCATCGTTTTCGTAGTGGGCTACGGCGCCTACCGAGTCGGCGAAGTCGACGCTCGAGCCGCCAGCGCCGAGTCCGTGAATGTCGGATTGGTGCAGGTCAATATGGGTATCTTCGCCAAACGCGATGAGCCTTTTGAGGGTCACCGACGTCACCTTCAGCAGAGCGTGCAGCTGCAGCAAGACCATGACCTTGATCTGCTGGTGTGGCCTGAGTCCGCGTACACATTCTTCGTGCCCGAAGGCATGACGAACCTACGGGATCGCATTCTGCCCGGCATTGAGGTCCCCGTGATCTTTGGCGGGCTCTCCAGACGCCGCGTTGCTGGTGAAGATGGCGACGAGTCTCGCCACTATAACACCGCGTTTCTCGCCGACGAAAACGGAGACATCGCGGGCACCTACGACAAGACCTTCCTCCTCGCGTTTGGCGAGTACCTCCCCCTCGGCGACACGTTCCCAATCCTCTACGAGTGGTCGCCGAACACGGGCCACTTCACCCACGGCGACCATGTACGCCCGCTCATACAAGGCCCCATGCGCATCAGCATGTTGGTTTGCTACGAAGATGTTTTGCCAGGCTTCACGCGCCACGCCGTGAACGAAGCGAACCCAAACCTCCTGGTCAACGTCACCAACGACGCGTGGTTCGGCGACACTCAAGAGCCGTGGATTCATCTCGCGCTGGCCAAGTTCCGAGCCGTCGAACACCACCGCGCGCTGGTTCGCTCCACCAACAGCGGCGTGACCGCCCTCGTCGACGCTGTTGGGCGTACAATCGACACGATCCCTTACGGCGAGCGCGACGAGATCGTCGCCGAGCTCCCTCTCCTCGACGACAACACCCTTTACGCCATGACCGGCGACTGGCCTGGGTACTTCAGCGTGATCGGCATCGCGTTCATGGCGTTCCGGCGACGCAAAGCGAAGCCAAAGCCGGCTGCAGGGGAAGCCGCTTAAACGTCGTACGAGGGCACTAAGTAGAAGCTGCGCGTCTCGTCAAAGAGCAGCTCTTGTCGCTCCGGAGCGAGGGTCGCGATCGCGCTGCTCTCCCAGCTGGCGAAGGCAAGAGAGCGTCCCCAAACGCCACGGGAGTGCTGCCGTCGATCCATGTCGGAGCCGACGATGAAGGTTCCGTCGCCCGCTGCGGCGAGCTCTCCGGATGGGTGCAGGCGACCGAGGGCTGCCACTCCGCTCGCCATCGGACCCGACGCGACCATGTGAAGTGAGGGCGTTCCGACCTGGCCATGCTCACGAAGCCAGTCGAGGTCGCGCTGGGCCATCTGAACGATGGCCTCGTTGAGATCCTCGCGGTCCACCTCTTCGGGGCCACTCCGAGCAAACGCGAGCTGCACCGACAGCCCCACAACGGCGCGTGTCGGCCGTCCAAAGCGCGCGCTAAGGTCGTGGACGCCGAGCGTCACGAGACCTCGCTCCGCCGCTTGAGCGCGGAGCAGCGTGGCTTCGTCGCGCGTTAGACCTTCAAGGGCGACGCCCGCGACCAAAGCGAGAGTGACCTCACCATTAAACGCGACATGTTGGGATGCAGGGTGGCCCATGGCTCTTGGTACGTCTCAGATCGGCGTTCGCTTCCCAAAGAATGCGAACTTTACCACCAAACAGCCCCAGGAGCCGGTTATGCCCTAGCTACGAAGCTCCAAGAGCTCTTCCGCCGCCGCCGTCACGTTGTCCATGCAGGGGCTGCAGCCGGCGCCGCAGCAACCCGGCCACCCGCTCTTCTTGCGATTCAACAGCGCGCGCACGAGGAACACATCGTCTCCTCCGATGCCGTGCTTCTCGCACACCTCGTGAACCACGTCGTCTTCGAGCTCTGCCGCGCTCAAGGGTTATGCGCTCCGCGTTCGTTCTTTTTTGCCGGAAGCCGAGACCTCGACCTCTTCGGCTTCGTCGGCGGACACGCGAACGTTTCGCTTGGTCTTGCCTGAGGACGCGTCATCGGTGTTGTCGAGCTCAACGAGGGCACCAAATACCGCAGCGGTCGCGGTGGTGATCCCGAGAGTCATCTCAGTCCAAGGAGTTCCAGAGGCGATCCCAGGGATATCGACGGGCAAAGGAACAGCAAGCCACGAAGAAGCACCCCAGTAGGCGAGCGCGCCCACGCCCAGTCCAGCGACGGACTTGAGAACGGACTCGATCCAAGCCTGTTGGCGCCAAGGTGGCTTCCCTGCGAGGACGCCCGCCGTCGCGCCAGAGCCCATGGCAAGCAAGTAGGCGAAGAGCCCCGCGGTGGTCGTCCACCCCAAACCGAAGTGAAAGGCGGAGCCGAGAGCAGCACCGATAACCAGGCCCTTGATGACCCCAATGAGTAGACGCTTGAGCATTCAGTACTCATACGTGCCGAGGGGCGCCTCGATGTCAAGGGATGAGCGCTTTTTGCGAGGGCTTCCTGTCGACTGGTGTACACTTATTGGCACGTGTCCGACTCTGAGAACTTCCTGGTGTGGCTTGAACGGGCGAAGCAGCCACGACCCGGCTTTCGACGAACTCGACGGCCCTCGCAGATTCCCCAAGTGCTGAGCGCTGGCGAGATCAACATCGTCTATCAGCCCATCGTCGACATGAGCTCAGGAGAGCTCTTCGCCTATGAGGCGTTGGTGCGTTCGTCGTCGCCTCACTACCAGAGTCCCGTCGAACTCATCGCCGAAGCCATTCGAAGTAATGTGTGTGGGGCGGTGGGTCGAATCATTCGCGAAATCGCGACGAAGAACTGTCCGGATTTTCCGCTCTTCCTCAATATTCATCCGCAGGAATTCGACGAGTCTTGGCTCGTTCAACCCGACGACCCGATCTTCTCACACGTGCCAGGCGTCTTCCTCGAAGTCACCGAATCCGTACCACTGAGTCACTTCGCGCTCTGCCACTCGGTTTTGAAAGAGATCCGAAGCAAAGGCGTAGGCCTCGCCGTCGATGACCTGGGCGCCGGATACTCCAACCTTAAGTACATCACGGACCTTGAGCCTCAGATGGTCAAGTTGGACCGCAGCCTCGTCGCGTCCATCCACCTCGACAGACGCCGCCAAGTCCTCGTGAAGCACCTCGTGCGCCTCTGCGAAGAGCTCGAGGCCCGCGTCATTGCCGAAGGCATCGAGACCGAAGACGAGCTCAAATGCTGTCGTGATGTGGGCTGCCACTTCGCCCAGGGCTACTATCTGGCGCGACCGGCTTACCCAGCGCCGAAGCCTTCAGAGCTACGATTCTAAGCACGTCGTCTTTCACGCTCGGAGCATAAAAAACGCCGCCAGCGGGATGCGCAGGCGGCGTTCTGTCATGCGAACCGAACCCTAGAAGGAGGGCGAGTTCTCGGCGGCGAAGTCGCTGCCATTCCAATGGAAGAGCGTTGATACGCCGGCTGCGCCAAGCTCACTGACCTCGACCACGCGCGCATCTTGACCGACGCGCTCGACCACGACGACCAAGCGAACGGCGCTGGACAAGAACCCGTGGGTTTGACCCTCGGGGACTCCACCGAGCGTGACGCCAAGCTCGAGTGTTGGGATTCCGCCACCAGCGCTGACGCCGATGATCGCGGCGCCCATACCGCCAGCTCCACCCACGACGTTGAAGACGTCGCCGACGGGAACGCTGGCCACCAGAAGTCGGTCTACGCGGAGGCGGCTTGCCTGCCGCACGAGTTCACTGCTGCTGACGCCCGACCCCGAAGTCAGGGCGACGTGCGAGCGACCTACGGACACCTGTGCAGCGTCGATGCAAACGAGACGCTCGCTCTCTGGTACTGCGGAAGCGAGGAGCGCAAGAACGTCTCTGCTCGCATTCGCGGGGCCGACGACGACGACACCGAAACCGCTGTTGACCGCGCTGGTCAGCATGTTCGCGATAGGCGTGTTGAGTACGCCTCGTGCGACGAGTGCCTCAGAACGAATCAGGCTGACGCGGCGAATCTCGATGATCGTCCCGGAAGCAGCGATGGGAGGAAGTACGACGCTCGCGGTCCCGCCGCTTGGAAGATCGACGACGCCAACAAGGGTCCCCGGTTCATGTCCACCTTGGGCGAGTAGGCGACGTCCGACCGTCGCGAGAGCGGCTGCCGTTGAGAACGAAGCCTCTGACGTTTCGAGTCCCTGGCCCTTGTCGATCTTCACACGTGCTGGGCCGTCGACGAGGATCTCTTCGATCGATTCATCAGCTAAGAAAGCGTCAAGAACTCCAAGGCCAACGGCCTCTTGGAGTGCGGCTTGGGCGAGAGCATCGCTGGGAGCAATGCCAGCGCCTTCGAACGCCTGAGCGATCACGGCCTTGGCTTCGCTTCGACGGACCTTGTCCAACTGCGAGCGCGCGCTGACTTCGCTGGTGTCGAAGTGAGTAGCAACCTCGATCATCAGGCCAGCGAGACCGCCCGTGTCAACGGATGGCGCCAGCGATGGTGTCGCAGCCCTCTGAATTGCTGGCGGCGCAGGGGATGAAGGGGGTGGCGGCGCCGAAGGACGAGGGGGTGGCGGCGCGGAAACCGGTCTAGCGGCGACCGGAGCAATGGCGATGGGTGCGGGCGCGACCTGAGCCGGCGCCGGTGCTGCTACTGGGGCAGGCGCTGGAGCAGCAGCTACTGGAGCAGGGGCTACTGGAGCAGGGGCTACTGGAGCAGGGGCTACTGGAGCAGGGGCTGCTACTGGAGCAGGAGCTGGAGCTGCTGGAGCAGGCGCTGCTACTGGAGCAGGCGCTGGCGGGGCAGGTGCAGCTATCGGCGGCGCGGCCATCGGCGGCGCAGCCATCGGCGGCGCGGCTGGCGCGCTTGGAGGCGCAGTCTGCAGCGGTGGCGGCGACTGTACCGGAGCCACTGGCGCCGGGCTTGGGGCCGCAAAGCCCGCAGGAGGTTGCGCGAAGCCTGGCGACGCGCCGGTCGGCGGTGGACCTGCTGGTGGACCCAGAGGAGGCGGTCCGCCGGAGAATGAACCGGGTGCATCCGCGGGAGGCGAAGCTACAGCTGCAAGCTCC
>JBLHKB010000265.1:0-9154 GCA_047619315.1 Polyangiales bacterium | reverse complement strand
AAAAGCCGCTGCTGAAAAGAAAAAGGCCGTTGCTGAAACGAAGAAGGCAGCTGCAGACAAGAAGAAGGCAGCTGCAGACGAGAAGCAAGCAGCCGCGGACAAGAAGCAGGCTGCCGCGGACAAGAAGCAAGCAGCCGCAGACAAGAAGCAGGCTGCTACGGACAAGAAGCGGGCAGCCGCAGACAAGAAGCAGGCAGCCGCAGACAAGAAGCAGGCTGCGGCGAAAAAGAAAGCTGTAAAGAAGTCTACGGCGAAGGCAAAGAGCGCCAGCAAGGCCAAGAAGACGGCTCGCACGCCAGCCAAGAAGGCGGCGAAGAAGACAACGCGTAAGCCAGCCAAGGCTGCGAAGAAGACGTCGCGTAAGCCAGCCAAGGCTGCGAAGAAGACGTCGCGTAAGCCAGCCAAGAAGACCACGAAGAAGACGTCGCGTAAGCCAGCCAAGGCTGCGAAGAAGACGTCGCGTAAGCCAGCCAAGGCTGCGAAGAAGACGACGCGTAAGCCAGCCAAGAAGGCGGCGAAGAAGACAGCCAAGAAGACGCGTAAGCCAACCGCGAAGGCCGCGAAGAAGACAGCGCGTAAGCCGCCGGCCAAGAAGGCCGCAAAGAAGACTACGAAGCGCGCCTCAAAGAAGTAGGCAGCCTGGCGACGAACAACAACCGGGCCCGTCTAGTCAGCTAGCCGGGCTCAGCGCGTTCTCGGCGACGCTCATGAGCGATCACGGGTTCCATTACCCTCTGGGCGCTGGGCTCATCGAGGATCGTTAGCTCATCGTGGTCGCTGTAGTTGCGCGCGCAGGCGAGGAGCGACGTGATGGCCCTCTCGGGCTCGATGGCGCCGGTCGTTCGACCTGGCAGCGCGCACACCGCTGCGCGAATCCGAGCGGCCTCAAAGGTGGAGAGCATGGTGTCCACCGCCTCGACGTAGCCCGCGTCACTGAACTCTGATCTTGGACCGAGTCCACAAAGGAAGAGCTTCTCGAACGGAAGGAAGCGCTCGCAAGGCATGAGCAGGACCTCACCACGCTTGCCCCGGAGTCGGCCACGTAGAATTTGTCGGCTCAGTCGTGCACCCATTCGCCAATCCACAAGACCAAGAACGCCTCGGAGGGGACGTTCATCGGAAAAGAATGGAAACCAGCATGCCTCACACTGAAGCGCGTCGATTCGTCGGAGGTCCGGTGATGCGAAGAGAATGTCCACGCGCCCTACTCTTTGGCGAGGTCGGTGGCGATGCGGTCCAACACGCCGTTGACGAAGCCTGCACTCCCTTCGCTCCCAAATCGCTTCGCGAGCTCGATCGCTTCATTGAGCGTCACCTTGCGTGGTACGTCACTCAACGCGAGGAGCTCGTACGTGCCGAGGCGCAGGATGTTCCGGTCAACGCGGGTCATCCGTTCGAGCCTCCAGTGATGACTCACCTTCCGAATGGTCTCATCGATGCGTTCGCGCTCTTGGTCAAAGCCCTCAACGAGCGTGTTGCCAAACTCCTCGCCGTCACGGCCGGAGGCAAGGTTTGACCAGAACGTCGTCACTGCGTGGGCCGCCGAACAGTCGGTCACGTCCATCTGATAAAGCATCTGGAGTGCCGCTTCGCGGCCTCGTCGGCGGGAACCCATATCGACCTGTCTTTTTCAAAGAGCGCGCCGAACAACTCAGCGCGCCGGGAAAGTGAACCTAGAAGCCCGCCGACGCAAGTCTCTCGCTCAAACTCGCCATTTCGACGGCGACAAGGGCTGCTTCAAACCCTTTGTTGCCAGCCTTCGTTCCGGCCCGTTCCACGGCCTGTTCGATCGTGTCCGTGGTGAGGACGCCAAAGATCACTGGGACCTCGTGGGTCATCATGGCTTCCGCGGTACCCTTCGCGGCTTGTGATGCCACAAAGTCGAAGTGAGGTGTGGAGCCACGGATCACGGCACCCAACGCGATAACGGCGGCGTAGCGCTCGCTGCGCGCCAGTCGTTTCACGATGAGTGGCAGCTCCCACGCGCCAGGCGTCAGGACGTGGTCGATCTGGTCGTCGCCGGCACCATGTCTCTTGAGGCCGTCCAGCGCGCCTTCCACGAGTCGGTCCACGATGAAGCTGTTGAAACGAGCCGAGACAATGGCGAAGCGTGCGCCGCTCGGAATTGAAAAAGAACCTTCGTAGATCGTCATCGCGGAAGATCATTCAGCCTTCCGGTGCATCGCGCCAGTTAAAGCCGGCGCAATCGACGACTAATGCGTAGCGCTGGGGCGCGCGTCGCTCTTCGCACTCGTCTGAATGACGAGCTGCTCCACAACCTCCAGGCCATATCCTTCGAGGCTGGGAATGCGACGCGGTCGATTCGTCATGAGGCGAATTTTTCCAAGACCGAGGTCCGCCAAGACCTGCGCTCCAAGACCATACTCGCGGAGGACTTCACCATGCTGAGGCCGAGCACGGCGTACATCTTCGCCCAAGAAGAACGCGAGTTCATCAACCAACGAATTAGATCCCGGAAGGAGTAAAATAACGCCATTCCCCTCCGCTTCGATGCGTTCGATGGACTCCCTAAGTTGCACGCGGGTCGATTCGGCGATGCCTACCTGGTCGCCGAGCACGCTACTGGTGTGGACGCGCACGAGCGTTGGCTCCGTGCTGATGGTGCCGTGTACGAGCGCCAAGAACTCGCGAGAGTCGACATGGACTTCGTACACGCTCGCTTGCCAGGGCTTGCCGCTCGGAAAGACGAGCTGCGCTTCGCGGGACAGTCTGACGAGACGCTCTTGATGCAGTCGATACTCGATCAGGTCCGCGATGCTCAAAAGCGGCATCTGATGCTTCGCTGCGAAGTTAACGAGGTCATCGGCACGCGCCATGGTTCCATCGTCATTCATGATCTCGCAGATCACGCCGGCCGGTCGAAGACCTGCGAGTCGTGCAAGGTCGACGGATCCCTCCGTGTGACCTGTCCTCTGAAGAACGCCACCAGGACAGGCACGAAGCGGGAAAATGTGGCCAGGGCTCACAATGTCTTCAGCCCGAACATTCTCCGCCACCGCCGTCACTACGGTGTGGCAGCGGTCCGCTGCGCTGATCCCCGTGGATACCCCAGTGCGTGCCTCGATCGAAACGGTGAACGCCGTGGAGCGACTCGAGTTGTTGGAATCCACCATCATCGGAAGATTGAGACGGGTCACTCGCTCGGCGTCCATGCTCAAGCAGATGAGTCCACGGGCATGCTTCGCCATAAAGTTGATGGTGTCAGGAGTGCAGAGCTCCGCGGCCATGCAGAGATCGCCCTCGTTTTCACGATCTTCATCGTCGGTGAGAATGACCATCTTACCCGCACGAACGTCGTCAAGCGCCCGCCGTACTCGTTTGATTGCTTCGTCTTGATTCGCCATGTTGATCCCTAGAGGTAGCCGCTCCCACGGAGCGTTTCGAGTGTGAGGCCTTCGGCTTGGCCCGGATTCTGCGGGTCTTTCCCGTCGACTCCAGGTTTTCCAAGAAGCCGGGCGACGTACTTCGCCAACACATCGACCTCAATGTTGACCCTCGCCCCTTCGTGGCGCTCGTCAAAGAGCGTTTCGGAGCGTGTCCAAGGAACGAGCACTACGTCAAACTCCGTGCCCGTCGCGCCATTGACCGTGAGGCTGACGCCGTCGATCGTGACGCTTCCTTTGGGGGCCATCATTGGTGCGAGGACCTCGGGTACTTTAAAGCGGACCCGCTGCGCATCGCCGAGCGCTTCTCGGCCCACAAGTCGACCCACGCCGTCCACGTGGCCACTCACAATGTGGCCACCCAGGCGAGCACCACTCTGCAGGGCACGTTCAAGATGGACGCGCTCCCCTTGCTTACGCTCCCCGAGCATCGTTTTGTCGAGTGTCTCTTGGGACGCATCCGCCCAAAAACCGCCGGCCTCCATGGACGTGACCGTCAGGCAGACGCCGCTCACAGCAATGGATTCACCGAGCACCAAGCCCTCATAGGGGCATTTGATGCGTAAACGAACGCCAACGTTGATACGTTCTATTCGCTCGATGGTTCCAAGGGCGTCGATCAATCCGGTGAACATGGTTCTCCTCTCTGAGGGGTGCCTTCGATGAGAACATCGGGGCCTAAGGAACGTACCGCCGGATCGCGAAGGCGCCAGCCCTCGGCCATGTGAGTCGTTCCTCTTCCTGCAGCAAACCCCTTGGCTTCGCGGTCCCCTACAATGATGGGCGCCACAAAAACACTGACAAAGTCTGCGTGTGCACCATCCAGAAGCGCGCCGTGCAGCACGCCCCCGCCCTCCACTAGCAAGCGCATGACGCCACGCTCGCCCAACGCTTTTAGCGCCGCGTTGAGATCCAGGCGTCCATCTTTGTCTGTTGGAAGCTCCAACAGGAGCGCGCCTGCTTGGGTGAGTGCTGCGCGTCGCTCTTCGAGAGCGGCCTCGCCGTGAAGGATCCAACACGGAGCCCCGTCGGCCAGCACCTTGGCCTCCACGGGCGTGCGTAGCGTGGTGTCGAACACCACCCGGATTGGATCTTTTCCCGCGACATGACGCACGGTGAGAGCTGGGTCATCCGCGAGAAGCGTCTCCACGCCCACCGCGCAAGCATCCGAGAGGTCCCGCATACGGTGTGTCTCGGCACGCGCGGCTTCGCCTGTGATCCACTTTGAGTCCCCAGTGCGGGTCGCCATCTTTCCGTCCAGCGTGACGGCGGCCTTCAGGTGAACGTAGGGGAGTCCGGTGCGAATGTGCTTCTCAAAATCAGCGACGAGAGCACGGCACTCTGCCTCGAGAACGCCGCTCTCGACGGTGATGCCGGCGTTCTGCATTCGCTGAACGGAACCGGGCTCATGAGGTGCTGGATCCAAATAGCCGATCACAACGCGACTAAAACCCGCCTGTATCACGGCCTCACTGCAGGGCGGCGTTCGTCCGTGGTGGTTGCAGGGCTCAAGGGTCACGTATAGCGTCGCGCCCCTCAGCGACGTCTTGGCTTTCGAAATCGCGTCGGGTTCCGCATGAGGGGCGCCCGCTCGAAGGTGAAACCCGGTGCTGATGAGCTCACCCGTGGGTGAAACGATCACCGCACCCACGCGGGGGTTGGGCGCGGTACGCCCCTGACGCGCTGCGAGGACCGCCTGGGCCATCCAGAACGCGTCGTCCTTCACGTTTCGGGTTCCGCTGCCTCGGCGAGTTCGTCCTCTCCCACGAGCCCTCGAAGAACGTCGATGAACTTATGCACATCCTGGAACTCGCGGTAAACACTCGCAAATCGGACGTACGCGACCTGATCAATGGTTCGGAGATGTTCGAGGGAGGTCAGGCCAATGAAGGAAGCATCCACTTCCTTTTGGCCAAGCTCCACGAGTGCGCGTTGCACCTCTGAGACCACGCGTTCCAGAGTATCGGCGGACACATTACGTTTGGCGCAGGAACGCTGCAGGCCAGCCAGCAGCTTGTCCGGATCAAAGGGTTGTCGTCGGCCGTCCTTTTTGAGGATCAGCGGCATCGACTGCTCGACACGCTCGTAGGTGGTGTAGCGCCGGGAGCAGCCTTCGCACTCACGTCGACGACGAGTTACCTCGCCTGCGCCGGACAGACGCGAGTCGATAACCTTATTTTCCAGTATCCCGCAGAAGGGGCAACGCACGGCGGCGGTCTACCACCCACCAGCCGGAAACGCCACGGCTAGGAGCGTGTACCGCATTGGCGGCTGACGATTTGTGACATCATCTCCATCCATGGCCATGATCGACACGAATTGCTCCTAGCGGTCGAGCACCACGAGGGTCTCCACATGGGCTGTTTGCGGGAAGAGGTCGAAGGCCTGAAGTGAGGTGGGTCGAAAGCCGGCGTCGGCGAGGGGCTTTAGGTCGCGGGCCAGCGTGGCGGTGTCGCATGAGACGTACACGATACGCTTGGGTAGCTTCTCCGAGCAGATCCGCGTCATCACGTCTTTCGCGCCACTTCTTGGTGGGTCGAGAACAACGACGTCATAGCCGCCCACTGGAGGCTTTGGATAGTCCGCCGCGTCCGCGGCGACGACGCGGGCCTTGAGTCCTCGCGAACGCAAGTTCTGGCGAAGAGCCTCCGTGGCGCCTTCTTCAAGCTCTACGGCGACGACGCCTTTGGTTGCTGCGGCTAGCAGAACAGTGAAGTTCCCGTGGCCGGCGTAGAGCTCCAGAATATTCTTCCCTTGGGAAGCCGCCGCTACGACGGTCTTCGCAAGCTCCTCGTTGAGGTCATGTGCCTGACTGAAGCCAGCAGCCGGGCCCACCAGTTCTTGGTCGTCTAAGTGAGTCATTCGTTCAGCGGGGTCGCCAAAGCGCG
Source organism: Polyangiales bacterium (assembly GCA_047619315.1). GTDB lineage: Bacteria > Myxococcota_A > Polyangia > Polyangiales > Houyiibacteriaceae > JBCCRV01. The sequence goes on along the minus strand of JBLHKB010000265.1, from coordinate 2,862 downwards.
CAATGCTCCCTTCGACATCAAAACTGATCCCAACAAAGTGCTCCGGCACCAGGGCCGCCAACTTCTCGTACGCAGCAGGCGGCTGCGTGATGCTGGTTTGCAAGTATGCGACGGCGCCCTCCCCGCTTCTTGCGAGGCGCAGCTCTCCTTCACCCGCAAGCAAAGGGAGCACATGCTGGCGAATAACCTGGAGACCATTCTCAAGTTGTGGCTGAAGCACTGGGCATGTCTGAATATCCACCAGCGAGCTACGCCGGCGCCGATGATAACCAAGACGGTTTTGACGCCAGCCCAGTCGGGCTCTCCGTCGGTAGGCGAGGTCCGCGCCAAGGACCCATTGGAGCTCGGGTGGGTCCTTGAAACACGAGAACGCATCCGCCACGAACTCAGCCTTGGCCGAACGCTGCGCTTCGGGTTCGAGTGCCATCCAAGGGCAGCCGCCGCAGAGCCCGGACACTTCGCACGGAGACTCTCTCCGTGATTTGCCCGGTTCGAGAACCTCAAGAACTCGTCCGCGCCGAAACGATGGACGAACCTCTTCGATGCGGGCGCGGACACGGTCCCCCGGAAATGCACCGGCTACGAAGACGACCCCTAAATCGGAATCGAAGACACCGTCTCCTCCGCGGGCTAAGCCACGAATCGTGCCTTCGACACTGCCAAGGTTTTTAGGTGAACGTCGGCGTTTCATCGGCGCCCTCCGGTGGAAAATGTTCGCATGACTTAGGGAAAACGCTGTGCGGGGCGACCGCGGTTGAAGAGAAAGTCGAAGTCGCCGCTCATTCGTGCGTTGCGTTCTTCGGGTGATGCAGGGTCCACGAAAACGACATCGTCGAATCGCGCGGAGATAAGGAGTTCGTCGGGGTTGAGCTCGACGGAATAGATGCTGAAGAACGTCACGGTTCCTCCGACGCCCAAATAGTTGACGGGGACATCGTCACGGTTGAGGGGGCAACTCGCATTTGCGTATAGGTTGAACGTCACGAGGGCAACGTGCTCGCCTGTGAGCTCGATGGGCTCTCCAAGCCGTTCCGCGAGGGCCGGGACATCACTAATATTGATCGTGATTCCATCGCTCAAGAAATCGAAGTCACCGCTCGTTTGGATCCGAATCACCATCTGGGACTCGATGGGGTCGGCGACGAAGAACGTGGGTGCAAGATCGAACGGACCACTGAGTCCGCACGCTGGCGCATTGAGCTCTCCGCTGGCCTGACCCTCGCCGACTCCGACGGAACAACCGGCGAGGAGAGCGAGACCGAGGAAGCCAAAGAGCTGTCTATGAAAGGATGAAGCCACCGCCGAGAACCTGCTCTCCACGATATACCACGGCCGCCTGCCCTGGAGTTACGGCCCGCTGAGGTGTGTCAAAGCGGACGGAAAGCACATTGTTCTGCAGTGTCAGCTCAGCCGGTGCTGGCGTATGGCGATGGCGGATCCGAACCTCCGCACGAAATGTCTCGGAGGGAGCTTCGCCCATCCAGTGCATCTCTCCGACCCGGCACTGAGCCTCCGCCAGGGACGCGTTATCCCCGACCACTACGTCGTTGTCGACAATACGGAGCACATAGCGAGCTCCTCCACCGCCGAGACCCAGCCCCTTACGCTGGCCAACGGTGAACCCTTCCACGCCGGTGTGGGTTCCAAGCTCTTGGCCATCTTCGGTACGGAGTACTCCTTCGGTACCTGGACCTCGCTCGCGCTTCACGAACCCCGCGATGTCTCCATCGGGAACGAAGCAAAGCTCCTGTGAATCAGGCTTGTTCGCGTTTGGGACTTCGAGGCGAATGCCGTGGGCGCGGACATCCTCTTTTTTCATTCCCCCAAGGGGAAACCGCATCGTTTTGAGCACGCTCGGCGGCACACCGAACAGGAAATAGCTCTGGTCCTTCGAGCGGTCGACGCCGCGCTCAAGAACACCGTCACTGACACGTGCGTAGTGACCTGTGGCCACGGCCGTCGCGCCGAAACGCGACGCAAGCTCTGCCAGGTGAACTAACTTCACGGTCCGGTTGCAGCGAGCGCAAGGCGCAGGCGTCTCGCCGGCTCGGTAGGAATCCAGAAAAGGCTCGATGACGTGCTTACGAAACGCTTCGCGTTCATCGAGAACGTAGTGAGGGATCCCAAGGTGCTCACAGGTCTTACGGGCGTCATCGCGGTCTTCCGGCGCGCAGCATCGACCGACCGCTTGGCCGGGGGCTGCATCCCAAAGGTGCAACGTCACTCCGAAGACATCGTGCCCCTGCTCTTTGAGCAAGGCCGCCGCCACCGAAGAATCGACGCCTCCGCTCATCGCAACCAGAATTCTCTCGCCCATAATCCTACGCTCTGTCCTTTCGTGCGGCGGCCGTCAAGCTGCGCGGGATGACTCGCTCGAGGATGGCGCAGGCTTCGCGGATCACGTCGTCTGACAGACCTTCTGGGCCAAGAGATAGCCGCAGAGCAGAGCGTGCCCGCTCGATGTTCTTGGGATAGAGCGCAGATACGACCGCCGAGGGCTCCGGCGTACCCGAGGAGCATGCCGAGCCTGCGGAGGCACAGAGGCCCTCCATGTCGAGTGCGGCGACGAGGACTGCGCTCTCCCATCCAGCGATGGAGCAGTTGGTCGCGCTTGCGACGCGCGGTCCCTCTGCGCCGTTCACCTGTCCTCCCAATTTCATCAGACACCCTTCGAGCTGATCCCGCCAGACCGCAATGCGGGGCATCGCCCGCAAACGCTCTTCGACTTCACGACAGGCTGCGCCAAATCCAACGATGGCTTCGACACCTGGGGAACCAGCGCGCCGACCATGCTCTTGGCCACCACCTCGGAATAGGGAGCGAACGTCCACATCTCGACGTACCCAGAGAGCACCACTTCCG
>JBLHKB010000264.1:0-9192 GCA_047619315.1 Polyangiales bacterium | reverse complement strand
TGAGGCTGGGAACACCTCGGAGGAAAGTGCGTCCTACATCGGCTCCCCACGCACTCCAGTCCACGTCGCCACTTGGCGCTGCGTCCCGCGGCCACATCACGTAGAAGGTGTACATTGCCAAAGTCGACGCGATGAACAAGCCCGGGCCGACACCAGCCATGAACAAGGTCGCTGGGTCGATGACTCCCACTCCCGGGGCGTTCGACACCATGATCGCGTAGACGATCATCGGGATCGATGGCGGGATGATGATGCCGAGTCCTCCAGCTGTTGTCAGCAAGCCCATGCTGAACCGCTCGGTGTAGCCCTCCTTGATCAGCATCGGGAACATGATCGAACCGATGGCGATGACCGTCACTGGCGAGGAGCCACTGATCGCCGCAAAGAACGCGCATGCGGCGACTGCGCCGACGCCGAGTCCGCCAGGCACTCCGCCGATACACGCCCTCGCGAACGCGATGAGGCGCGTAGCGATGCTGCCCCGCGTCATCAAGTTGCCTGCCAGCACGAAGAACGGGATCGCAAGCAGCTCTTGCTTCTTGGTCGCCTCGAACATGTCCGATACGACGGTCTCCGCTGACCCGCCCCGCAGCAGGATCCAGCACGCGAGCGTGCCTACGCCAACGGCGACGAACAATGGAGCTCCGAGGAACACGAGGGCCACCGAACTCAAGAGAACGAGCCATCCGGTACCGAGCCAAGCTCCCAGAGCCAGCACGACCAGAGCCCCGGGCAGGGCCCCGGCCAGCACGATGTCCGCTGGGCGACGCGATGGGGCGCCCCGTGGACTGTCGATGGACGGCTGCACGTACAGAGCGTGGCCGGCGAACCGCAACGACATGATGGCGAACGCGGCGACGAGGAACAGGACTGGGACCCAGAGGGGAAACCGGCTCCCGGCGTCGACGAATCCAAAGGCAAAGCTGGCGAATGGGTCCAGATCAGCGTCGTATTGCGCGTCGATCCAGTCATCCATGGTGGGGAAGGGAGTTCCGATACCGTACTTGTCCCCCGGCATCATGGTGACGAGCCCGTTTATCGGGGCGACGAGGGGCCCCCACACGCGCGCGCCCTCGAAGGCGTCGTGGCAGTGACGGAACACAGCTTCCCATGAGCCGTGAGCGAACACTGCGCAGAGGACGGCTGCAATGCCGTTGGTCAAGCGCCGGACGAACTTCGCGCTGGGGACGGAGAGCACCCGGTCGATGGCGTCGACGGCGATGTGTTTGCGTTCTTGGGTCGCGATCGAGGCGCCAAGGAACCCAACCACCACCATCAGCAGTAGCGCCATGTTCATCTGACCTTCGAGGGCCCACAGGCCTCCGAGGTCGCCGAGGCTGGGGCTGAACTCTCGCGCCAGGTACTCGTTGAACGCGAGGAAGGTCATCAGGACCATGGCGATCGAGACCAGTGCGCGCTCGAGTCGCCCGAAGAGCTGATCGAACCGCTGACCGGCACGCTCGGCGACCACCAGGATGCCAGTGCCGATGATGATGCTCCAGACCACCAACTCTTGAAGGGGGCCTGCAGCTGCGGTCGTCCATGTGGCTCGGCCAGCGGAAGCCGCGCCTCGAATGCCGCTATCGATGATGCGGAAGCCAGCGCCTACCGCGTCCACCAGTGCCTGGACCATGCGTCTGTCAGCGGGTCTGCGCGAGTGCGGCCTGGACCATGCCCAGCACGTCGCTCCCACCATCGACACTCGCCGCGTAGGACGAGTGCATGGCCTTCGCAACGTCGGAGAATGCCTTGCGGTCGGCCTCGGTGAGCTCGATCACTTCCACGTCGAACACCTCCATCGTAGCGACCATCTCGGCCTCTTCGGCCCGGATCGCTGCGCGGCCGGATGCCGTCAGCTCCTTGGGCTTGCGAAGCACGGCCTGAAGGTCGGGTTCCAGGCCGCCGAACCAACTCTTCGAGTACACGATGGCGGCGGGCTGGTAGATGTGGCGGCTCAGCGTGAAGTAATCCAGTGGCTCTGCAAGGCCGCCGGCCTGGATGTAGAGCGCCGTGTTGTCCAGCCCGTCGATCACGTTGGACTGCAAGGCGGTGAGGACTTCCGTCATCGGCTTCTGAACGGCCTGGCCGCCGAACGCCTTGTACATGGCCATGTGCACGTCCGACTCTTGCGACCGCATCTTGAACTTCTTCAGATCGGCAGGCTTTCGGATGGCCTCACCCTTGGTGCCGAACGACCTCCAGCCGTTCTCCGACCACAGTCCCAGCACGAACCCGCGTCGGCCAAGCACCCCGTCGAAGTGGTCGAACAGGACGGAATCGAGCACGTGGTCCGCTTCGGCATTGCTCGCGAACAAAAACGGGAGTTCGATGATCGACAGCTGGGGAATGTTCCCGCCCTCGGCGAGGGCCGCCGTGGTCACTGCGCAAGCCTGCAGCCGCTCGCCGCGGCGCGTTTCGCGGACCATCTCGACTTCACCCATCACACCCGGCGGGCGCAGGATCACGTTGATCCGACCGCCAGATTCCTTCTCGATCAGGGTCTCCATCTTCTCAAGCATGTCCATCCAGGGCGTGCCCTTGGGAGCGAGGCTCCCGATGTTCAGCTCGTGTGGGCCCTGAGCGCCCGCACCGGAGCCGAGCGCGAGCAAGAGGCCTGCTGCGCCTGCCGCAGCGGCCATCGTGCGCGTCCAAGAGGTAGGCATGGGGTTCTCCTAGTGAGGGCCGAGGCGAGATGGGTCGGGAAGCGGCCTGATCGATGGGAGGTGCAAGAACGGATCAGTCGCCCGAACTCTCGAGCGCCTTCTTGTCGAAGAGCTCGCTGCGTCGTGCGATCAATGACTTCGCCTTCTCCTGCTCCTTCATGTTCTCGGCCGTGACCCCGGCATCTGGCTTCGCGTTGGCATCCGCGGCGAGCACATGGGCCAGGTCGGCGTCGAACAGCGACACGTTCGCGGTACCCACGGCGAGCATCTCGGCTCGGAGCACCCGAGTCGCGAGGTAGTACGGCGCACCTTCGATGGACGCGGCAAAATACTCGGTGGACTTGTCGAAGTCCCGCCCGGCAAATGACGGTAGGGCCGAGTAATAGGCCCCCCAATATCGAGCCGGGCCGTAGTTGAAGTAGGCCGGATCGAGCTGCTCGGTCGTTGAGACGTAGGCCTTGACAGTCGGCAGGTGGCGGAGCGTCTTGGACAGGCTCTGGGCCTTGCCCCACTTGCCTAGCGCAGTTGCTGTCCAGTACAAGCAGGGTACGTCTGCGCGCGTCGCGAACTCGACCGCCTCCTTCTCCTTCTTGCCATCGGCGATGGCTTGTGCGAACTGCTCGTTCAGCGAGAGGCACCGAGTTCCCCACTCGATGGCTGTGCCCCACCGTTCCACCTTGGTGTCCTTGTCATCCGAGAAGGCGTCACCCCAGAAGTACCAGCCTCGAGTGAGGCGCTCAAGCGCCTGGCGGTTGGTGCTGTCGGCGGCGGCGATCGCTTCATAGGCGTCCAGCGCATCCTTCAGCCGCTGCTCATCGAAGCGTTCCGACCAGGCCTGGTCCGCGGCCGTCGCTGCATCTGTCGACGCGGCGGCCTTCGCACCTTCAGCTGCAGCCGCTGCCGAGTTGTCGTAGCTCCCAGGGTGCTTTCCACAGGCTACCAGGAAGATGACCACGAGCACTGCGCGCATGATTCCGCTCCATCATCTGTCGCGTTGACAAGCATCCGAGCGAGCCTTTGGGCGGCGGATTGCACCGACTCCAGACAGCCTCGGTTCCGGCTCACTTAAGGGCGATCCTGGGATACTGTCAACGGTGCCGGCACGGTAGGTGCACTTATGTGCTCTTTGCCCGACGAGTCGACGCCGTATAGAAGCGCGACCAGGCCGGAGGCGCCATGCTGCTCGATGATGTGCCCCTCGCGCTCACCTACGATGACGTCTTGCTCGTGCCGAGGCGGAGCGACGTGCTGCCGCGCGACGTGTCCATCCACACGCACCTCACCTCGGCGATGCGGTTGAACATTCCCATGCTCTCCGCAGCCATGGACACAGTCACCACTGCCAAGACGGCGATGGCGATGGCATTCCACGGGGGGCTGGGCATCGTGCACAAGAACCTCTCCGTCGAACAGCAGGCGGAAGAGGTGAGGGCGGTGAAGAAGGCCGTCACGGGCACCATCGCCGATCCCATCACAGTCACGCCTGACGTCACGCTCCACGAGGCGCGGCGGATCATGCGCCGGAACAACGTGTCGGGGGTGCCAGTCGTCGTGGATGGACGGGCCGTAGGCATCCTGACCAACCGCGACCTGCGGTTCGAGCGGCGACTTGATCGGTCAGTGGCAGAGGTCATGAGTCGCGACCTGGTGGCCGTTCCACCAGGCACGCAGCTCGAGCGCGCCAAAGACCTGATGCAGGAGCACAAAATCGAGAAGCTCTTGGTCGTCGACGGTGCTGGGCTCTTGTGTGGCTTGATCACGATCAAGGACATCGAGACTGTGGCCCGCCATCCGAATGCGGCGCTCGATCCCCATGGACGACTGCTCTGTGGCGCAGCGCTTGGTGTGGGTGGGGACAGCGAGGAGCGTGCCGCCGCGCTCATCGATGCCGGAGTCGATCTGCTTGTGATCGACACCGCACACGGACACTCGACCGGCGTGCTCCGCGCTGCGGAGGCGGTCCGCGCGCGCTATGCGAACGTTGCGCTCGTCGTTGGCAACGTAGCGACTGCCGACGCCACTCGGGCGTGTATCGACGCAGGCGCGGATGTCGTGAAGGTGGGCATCGGGCCCGGCTCGATCTGCACCACGCGGGTCGTTGCTGGCGTCGGGGTGCCCCAGCTGACCGCCGTGGCCGAGTGTTCCAAGGTCGCGCGCGAGGCGGGTGTGCGGATCATCGCGGACGGTGGCGTCAAGTACAGCGGCGACATGGCGAAGGCCATCGCGGCGGGCGCGGACGCCGTGATGGTGGGCTCTCTTCTTGCTGGAACCGATGAGTCTCCAGGCGATGTCGTCCTGTACCAGGGGCGTCGGTACAAGCAATACCGGGGCATGGGCTCGATCGAGGCCATGAAGGCGGGGTCGTCCGACCGCTACTTCCAAGAGATTGGCGACCCCGAAGCCGACTCGAACAAGCTTGTACCCGAAGGGATCGTAGGTCGCGTGCCCTACAAGGGGCCCGTGGGCGATGTTCTGTACCAGATGACCGGCGGTTTACGGGCCTCTATGGGCTACTGCGGCTGTTCGTCCATCGAGCAGATGCAGCGCGATTCCACGTTTGTCCGCATCACATCTGCGGGATTGCGCGAAAGCCACGTGCACGACGTGATCGTGACCCACGAGGCGCCGAACTATCGGCTGAACTAAGGCCCCGACGGGTATTCAGCACGCAACGCCCTGAACGACGAAGCCCCGCTCCGTTGCCGGAAGCGGGGCTATACCGCCATAGGGCTCGAAGGTCTACTTCTTCACCGCGATGCGAAGGGTGACCAAACCGCCGTTTGGACCGGGCACACCGCCACGCACGTACACAAGGCTGCGGTCGGTGTCGACGCGGACGACCTTGAGGTTCTGTACCGTGACGCGCTTGTTCCCCATCTGTCCGGGCATCTTCTTGCCCTTGAGCACATGGCCAGGCGTGAGACGTGTGCCGATTGAGCCGCCATGCCGGAAGAACTCGTGCGTACCGTGCGACCGGATGAAGCCCGCGAAGTTGTGGCGCTTGAACACGCCCGCGAACCCACGGCCCTTCGACGTGCCACTGACGTCGACGTAGTCGCCGACGGTAAACACGTCAGCGGCTCCGACGGTGTCTCCGACCTTGTGCTTGGCGGCGACCGAGGCCGGCACCCGGACTTCGCCCCTGTTGCGCGGGGGAGCGTCCTCACAACCCGCTGCCTTGAGCTGGCCGAGCTGAGCCTTGTTCAGGCGCTGCTTCTTCTGGGAGCCGAACCCGAACAACAGTGCGCTGTAGCCGTCCTTGGTCTCGCTCGTCTTCACCTGCAGGACGGTGCATGGCCCCGCCTCGACGACCGTGACGGGAACAACGTTTCCGTCATCCTGGAACACTTGGGTCATTCCGACCTTGCGGCCGAGAAGGCCCATAGACTCGTTGGCCATGTTTACCTCCGCATTGGACGGCAGTGCCGTCGTACGGTCTAGAGTGACTGAGCTCGAGCGCCGTCAATCAGTGACGTGTGAGACTCAGAACGTGTACTTGACGTACCCGTTGGGGGCGACGGCGAGATCGAAGTTGATGACATAGTAAACGTCAACATCGAGCCCCAGTGAGAAGTGGCTGAGCTTGGTGTAGTACTCGATGGTGGGACCGCCGGCGACCATCGGTTGGGGGCCCTCGTGGATGGACGGCCCTTCTGCAAGCCCCCACGTCTCCAGTACCACCTGCTGACTATAGGCGTCGGCGTCCATCAGCTTCGGAACGAACATCACGCCGCCGCCGGCTCGCACGCCGATGCCGAACCGCTTGGTTGGGTAGAAGCTCACCTCACCCAGCACCACGGTTGCGAAGGTGTGGATGTCACCCTGGATCTTGTTTGTGTCCGGCAGCGAACCCAGGACGTCGAACTTCGGACCGTTCTGGAGCGACTGGGACACGTCGAACTCTACTGCGACCGAGAGATTTTCGTTGTCGACGACGTCAGAGCCGACAGCGAGGTTCAGGCCGATGACCGGGCGCAGGATACCGCTGAACGCCGCGATGTACTGCTGTGTGCCCATGCCTGCCTTCATGAACGTGCCGCGTTCGACCTCACGGACAATGACGTTCTCGAAGTCCTTTGCCCGGGTCTTTCCAGCCGACCGTGAGTCACCGTCGAGGTCTTGCACCCCTTGCGCCCAAGCTGTGGACGTCAGCCCGCCCAAGACGAGCACGGTGAGAATCGACCTCATGAGTCACTCCGACTGGTTTGCGCAGTGGTGATTAGCATGTCTGCGCGGGTCGCGAAAGGGATTGACGGCGACTCCACGCCCCGCCCAGAAACAACGAAGGCCAGGCACACTGTGCCTGGCCTCTTCAGCTCGCTGATGGGTCAGCCGGGCGAGAAGATGAACGGGTAGGAGACGATGACGATGCCGCCGCCCTTCGGCTCTGGGAACTGCATCCGCATGAACCGGCCGACGATGCACTGCTCCACCGCGCTGTTGCCCATCGTGGACGACTTCTTCGACGCCGAGGAGACCGTGCCGTCCTTGGCGATGACGAACTTGATGACGATCTTGCCGTTCAGCGATGGGTTCTTGGTGAGCTCACGCTGGTAGCAGTATCGGATCTGGTTCATGTGCCGCTTGATGACTTCATCGATCAGTGACCGATCCAGTGCGCCGAGAATGATGGGGTCGCCACCTACCGTGCCGATGCCGCCCTCACCCTTGGCGCCAAACGAACCGCCGCCAGAGCCGTAGCCGGATGCGCCCGAGCCGATGCCCTTGGTGCCAAGCCCGCCGAGACCCTCGGCCGTGCCACCGCCGCCGAGCCCCGAACCGCGAGCGCCCAGGCCACCAGAGCCGATCTGGGTGCCCTTGGCGCCGATGAGCCCGCCGATGCCGCCCGTGAGGTTGGCGTCGAGTGACGAGCTGAACATGCCGCTGAGGTCACCAGCGTCACGTAGCGCGCCCAGGACACCTGCGTTCTCGGCAATCTGGCGGTCGAGCTCCTTCTTCTTGACCTCGACCTTGTTGCCCTTGGCCTTCTCCATCTTGGCGTCTTTCTTGCCGGTCTTGCCTTCTTCCTTCTTCGCCTTTGCGCCCTCACCGGCATCGGGGTTGCCAGAGGGCTTCTTCTTCTTCTTCTCTTCCGGCTCGGGCTTCTCCAGGAGAAGCTCGACGAAACGGTCGGGAATCTCGACCATTTCGTTCGCTGCGGGCTTTGGCGAGAAGTACATGATCACGCCGAACATGATGCCGATGAAGCCCATGAACGAAATGATGGCGATGAAGGGGTAGTCGACGTCTTCGTTCGCTCGGTCTACAATCGCGGCGCCGGGCATCACCATGTGTGAGAAGAACACCACGCCGCCGGTGTCCACCATCAGGCGGGTGTCATCCCCCACCGGGATCTCATAGACACCGCCCGCCTTGGTGGCCTTGCCCGCGGCGACGAGCTCATCAAACGAGTACCGCTTGTCCGCCTCGTCGACGAAGCCATCCCAGTCTTCGGCAACGCGGGCAACGTAGCCCTCGTCACCCTTCTCAAAGAGGACGTGGTCTCGTCCAGTCGGAAGCTGGGTGTCAGGGGAGTAGAAGTCGTTCCGCCAGTCGGAGTTGACCTCTGACCACATCGGCGGCGTGTACGGCAGGACCATGTGCAACGGCGCCGGGACCCAGCCCATGTCCACGCCGAGGAAGTGCCACCGCCATCCAACAGACGAGCCGATGGTGACATCGTGCATGTCGGACGTGGAGTAGTGCTTGGTGTCCAGCAGAACCTGGTCCCAGATCTGGTTGATCTCGAGCACCTTCGGCCGCTTGAGGTTCAGTCCCAGTGAGGACTGAGCTGTACCCGATCGCATGATGAAGGCCATCACGTCTTCGGTGGTGTTCGCGAGGCGCTCTTCCTCGGCGTCGACCTCAGCCTGGGTCATGACGGCCGCTCCGCTGGCGGCGCCAACCTCGGCAGCGAAATCTTCGCTCGTCACCTCATCGGTGGGCTCGTCGAGTTCCTCCTCGTCGTCCTCGTACTCCTCATCGTCGAGGGTCACGAGAAACCGAAGGTCGCCAATGGCGAACGAGTCGCCGGACCCAAGCTTCGCATCGAGGACCTTCTCGCCATCGACCTGCAGGCCGAGCTCGCTCCCCAGATCGAGGAGGGTGAGGGTACCGTCGTCTTCGACGTTGATCACGGCATGCAACTCGGAGAGGTCACCGTCCTCCACGCGAAGCATGGCGCTCGACCCGCTACCGATTGTGATGCTCTGCTCTTCGAGCTCGGCGCGCTTCACCAGCGTGCCACCCCGATAGACTTCAAGGGTGATTGCCGGGCTCGCCTCGTTGCTGGCCATCGAACGCTCCGTGACTGGGTGGCCGGGGGATCTGGGCCGAAGGTTTGGGGTGCCTACTTGACCTGATCGACGGACCGCTTCATCTCTTCGTTGAAGTTCTCACGAAGACGAATCAGGGGGTTGAAGTTCGCCTTGCGACGATCGAGAAGCAACTGCCCAGCAGGCTTCACGAGCTCTCCCTGAACGTCCACACCCTCGAAGTCGATCTCGGTGCGCTCTGCGTACTTGATCTG
>JBLHKB010000263.1:0-9200 GCA_047619315.1 Polyangiales bacterium | reverse complement strand
CCCGCCATCTATGTTGTTTCTATATGATCTACCTGGATCACCATTCCACCACTCCTGTCGATTCTCGCGTCCTCGATGCGATGCTTCCGTACTTTTGCGAACACCCAGGAAACGCTGCGAGCCGGAATCATGCGTTTGGTCGCACCGCGTTTAGCGCCGTTGAAACCGCACGCGGTCAGGTCGCGTCGCTCATTGGTGGAACAGCGCGGGAGATCGCGTTCACATCGGGTGCGACGGAAAGCGATAACCTCGCGATCAAGGGGGTTGCTGAGGCTCTTCGTGAACGCGGTAATCACATCATTACTCAGGCCACGGAGCACAAGGCTGTCCTCGACTCCGCACGTCGTCTCGAACGTAGTGGGTTCCGAGTCACCGTGCTCGACGTAGATTCGAAGGGCATCTTGGACCCAGACGCTCTCCGCGCAGCGATGAGCGATAAGACCATTCTTGTCTCGGTCATGTGGACCAACAACGAGACCGGCGCGGCCCAAGATCTCGCCGCCCTTGGTGCGATCACCCGTGAACGCGGCGTGTACCTGCACTGTGATGCAAGCCAAGGGTTGGGTTATATCCCTCTCGACGTTGGGCAAATTCCCGTCGATCTTGTCAGCTTCACAGCCCACAAAGTGTACGGCCCGAAGGGCGTCGGGGCACTCTATGCGCGACGTCGAAACCCTCGTGTTTCTCTGGTGGCGGAGATAGACGGCGGCGGACACGAGTTCGGCATGCGTTCGGGAACACTGAACGTGCCAGGTATCGTCGGGTTCGGTGCCGCGTGCGAACTGCAGAAAGAAGAGTCCGCCGCTGAAGCGATCCGAGTTCATGCTTTGCGTCAGACGCTTTTTACCAAACTCGAGGACCTTGGGGGCGTGCTTTTGAACGGGCCATCGCTCGATGGTCCACGTCACCCAGGCAACCTCAACGTAAGCTTCGGTGCGCTCGACCCCGGAAGCCTGATGGTCGAGATGGCCAAGTCGCTCGCCGTCTCAAGCGGCTCTGCATGTTCGACGGGGAGTGGTGAGCCGAGCTACGTCCTACGCGCCATGGGGCTTAGTCGGGAGCGCGCAGCATCCTCGATTCGGTACGGTCTTGGCCGCTCGACGAGCGAGTCAGACATCGACAGCGCCGTCGAAGTCACGCGCGCTGCGGTGACGAAGCTACGTGCGAGCTACAGTTCAGCTCCCGCGGGTTGGTAGTCTCCACCGCCGAGGCTCTCAAGCCTGCAGGAGACGCGAACCTGAACGTCTAGAGCAAGCCGAGTTCGAGGAGCGCGTCGTCCGTCAGGCGATCTTTTGTCCATGGCGGGTCCCACACAAGATTGACATGGGCTTTGCGCACGGTGGCGATGGCGCCGACTTTCGTCGCGACGTCTTTGACGATCTGGCCGGCGACGGGGCAGGCCGGCGCAGTGAGCGTCATTTCGATTTCGACGTCACCCTCGTCCTGAACCGCCACGTCGTAGATGAGGCCGAGATCGTAGACGTTGAGTGGGATCTCAGGGTCGTAGATGCTCTTGAGAACTTCGATGACCTGCTCGTGAACCTGTTCGGCGGGGGCCGCTTCGTGGCGCTCTTCGTCGCCTCCGAAGGCCTCGTCGATGGCGTCGGCAGGGCCGGGCGGCGGTGAGCCGGCGACGGGCAAATGAACGCGCTGCTTCCCGTCGCGGAGCGGCTCAATTCGGTGAACCTTGAGGTCCTCAATATCGAAGTCTTTGGTCATGTAAGTCCCACGCTGCTTATAGGGTCTTAGCAGTGCGCTACCAACTACCAAACGCTCGGAAGCTGTCCCTTTTGCCAGAGCGAGAGGACGTCCATGCTAACGGCGACGGAGATGTGGACTATGACGCCGGCCCAGATAGAGCGGTAGCGCAGAACGAGGGTGCCAAGGAGCAAGCCTGCGAAGATCGCGCCGATAGTCTCAGGCCACGGTTTGCCGAAGTGAATCATGCAGTAGGGCACGACCATGCATGTGACTGCGTGGCCACCCATGACGCGCTCACAGGTCTTGAGCCAGTAGCCGCGGAAGAAAAACTCCAGCGCAAAGAACTGCGCCGCATAGATGAGCTCCCAGATGAGCAGGTCGCGGTAGCTGCGACCTGCGTTCTCGTACATCGGGTATTTGTTTTGAAAAGCGGTGTCGAAGCTGACGAAAAACACCGCGATGACGACGATGCCAAAGCCAAGGCCGTAGATCCATGCGTGGTCTTTGACGCCTTTGAGGCTTAGACCGTAGTCCACGACGCGCTCTTTCATCACGAACTTGATGAAGAGCGCCGGTACGAACACGTAGCCAATGACGCGCCAGCCGGCCCACCAAGCCTTGGAGTTAAACGCGAAATCCGGGGAGTTACGGAGCGCTTCCCAAGCGGCTTCGTCGACAACCTGCGCCCGGCTCCACTGAATGAAGCCATCGGTGGTTCCGTAGTAGCGCAAGAAGGTCAGCACCATGCCGGCGAGGACCATGGCCCAGAAGGGGCGCCAGTCTGTTCCAAGGCCCTCGGCTTTGCGGCGCACTTTTTCGGTGGCGGCGCGTTCGTCGGCGGCGGCCCAGGTTTCCCCGAAGAGGCGCTTAGGATGCAGCGAGGCGAAGCGAGCCGTCCATGTCGTGGGCTCGCCGTGTTCGGAGACGACGGCAGGCTCGCTCTTCGGTTTCGCAGTCTTCTTGTGTTTACCCGTCTTCGCCACGAGCGACCATATACGGGATTTCCGAAGGGCGCCAAGGCCCCGGAGAAGAGGCGCCTGTCGGGTCAAATATCAGCGGTGAGCGAGCTCGTCAGATGTCCAAGCACAGCGCCACCAGCAACGTTCGCAAACCGAGGTTCAACAGGCATTCGACGAGTCGAAGCTAGCCGAAGATCTTACGTACCTTCGCGAGGCCCCGTACCAACGCGTCGATTTCGCTGGTGGTGTTGTAGAGCGCGAGCGAAGCGCGGGCGGTCCCGGGGACGCCGTAGTGCTGCATCACGGGCTGAGCGCAGTGATGGCCGGTGCGTATTGCGATGCCTTCGGCGTCGAGGAGAGTGCCGGCGTCGGTGGGATGGATGCCTTCGAGAACGAAACTCAGAACGCCGGATTTGTGTGCGGCGTTGCCGATGATGCGAAGGCCTTCCACTTGCTCAAGGGCCTTTGTGCCATACGCGAGGAGCGCGTTTTCGTGGTTGGTGATGCTGTCCCAGCCAAGATTCTCTAGGTAGCGAATAGCGGCGCCGAGGCCGGCGAAGCCAGCGATGTTGGGGGTGCCGGCTTCGAACTTGAAAGGAAGGTCGTTGTACGAGGTCTGCTCGAAGCGCACTTCGTCGATCATGTCGCCGCCGCCCTGCCACGGAGGCATGGCTTCAAGCAGCGCTTCTTTGCCGTAGAGAACGCCGGTTCCTGAGGGGGCGTAGAGTTTGTGTCCACTGAAGACGTAGAAGTCGACGTCCAGTTTGGCCACGTTGACGGGGCCGTGAACGACGCCCTGGCTTCCATCGACAAGGACAAGGGCCCCAGCGTCGTGGGCGAGCTTCGTGAAGCGCGCCACGGGTAGAACCGTGCCGAGGCTGTTGGAGATGTGAGCAAAGCTGACGAGCTTCGTTTTGCTGCTCAGCTTCGCTGCAAATGCCGACTCTTCGACCTCACCTCGATCGTTGATGGGCGCCACTACGAGGCGCGCGCCGGTGCGCTCGCAGATGAGCTGCCACGGAACGATGTTGGCGTGGTGGGCGAGCTCCGTGACGAGGATTTCATCGCCGGGCTCTAAGTTCTGTGCGCCCCAGGTCTGCGCCACCAGGTTGATGGAGGCGGTGGCGCCGGCGGTGAAGATCACCTCTTCGGTTTTCTTCGCGCCAATGAAACGACGGACCGATTCGCGAGCGGCCTCGTGCGTCGCCGTCGCGTTCTGGCTCAGCGTGTGAACGGCGCGATGGATGTTGGCGCAGTCACGAGAGTAGGTGTGGACGACGGCGTCGATGACGCACTGGGGCTTGAGCGCCGTCGCTGCCGAGTCGAGGTAGACGAGGGGCTTGCCGTGGACCTCTTGGTGCAATGCCGGGAAATCATCGCGGACGGCTTTTACGTTGAGGGGCGGAACGGTGGCGCGAGCGATGGCCGCTTCGATGGGGGAGGCGACCGTCATTCGATTTCAAGTCCACCCGCCGCAAGGCTTGCGCCAGCAGGGAGCCGCTCACGCAGTTCATTGCTGAGCTCGGCGCGTGCTTCGGCGCTGGGCAGCTCATCAAGAATGGCTTGGGCAAATGCGAATGTCAGCATCGCGCGTGCCGTGTCTTCGGGAATGCCGCGTGTGCGTAGGTAGAAGACCTGGTCTTCTTCCATGGCGCCGACGGTGGCGCCGTGACTCGCGATAACGTCGTCATGGTCGATCTCGAGATGAGGCTTGGTGAAGACGTTTGCGCCTTCAGAGAGGAGCAGGTTGCGATTGCTCTGATGCGCTTCGGCGCCGCCCCCGGTGCGGTGGACGATGGCCTGGCTGTCGAAGACCGCAGTGCTGCGCTCGTCGAGGAGCCCGCGGTATTCCTGCCGGCTGGTGCCCTGGGGCGCGCTGTGATCGACGCGAAGATGGTGATCGACGTGGTCGCTGCCAGTGACGTGGTACATGCCGCGAAGGTTGCATTCAGCGCCGGGACCATGGAGGTCGACATGTAAGTCGAGGCGCGTGAGGCGCCCGCCAAGAGTCACGACGTGGCTCTCGTAGTGGCTGTCCTTGAGCTGCCGGACGGCGACGGTGCCGATGGTGCGGCCGCTGTCTTGATGAACCCGAAGATGGCGCAGACGCGCGCCGGGCTGCAGCAGGATCTCCAGGACGTTGTTGTTGAGGTCACTCTCGCCCTCGAAGCGTTCGATGAGATCGAGTTCCGTATTTGCGGCTACTTCGAGGAAGACGCGGGGGCAAGAAGCACCTGCTCCACGGTAGGTAAACGTGAGCGTCTCCCCGTTTCCTTCGGCCTTGAGCAGAACCGGTGAGGAGTGCGTTGCTGCGTTGAACGCGCTGAAGTGCTCTGGGTGAGCTAGGGCGCCGAAGAGCACGTGGGAGTCGAGATGCGTCACTTGTGAAGGCGCGTCGACTTCAAGAATGCTTGTGCCAATGGAAAGAGCTTCGCTGACGAGCTCGCGAACAGGCGTGAAACGCCACGCTTCGCTCTTCTTGGTAGGCAGCCCATCGACCTCCAAACGTTTGAAAGCGGCCTGAACAAACGCCGGTGAATCCGCGGCAGGAGGCTTGAGTGCGCTGAGTAAAGTCATGCTGGTGACGCTGCGCTCTTTGACTCGGCGCCCTGGGATTCTGCACGGACGATTTCGTAGCCTTCGCGTTCAAGGCGGAAGGCGAGGTCTTTGTCGCCGGCATGGACGATGCGGCCGTCCATGAGGACGTGGACGCGGTCCGGGACGATGTGGTCGAGGAGTCGCTGGTAGTGGGTGATCACAAGCATGGAGCGCTCGGGTGAACGGAGCGCGTTGACGCCCGCACTCACGATGCGAAGCGCGTCGATGTCGAGTCCCGAGTCAGTCTCGTCGAGAACGGCGAGCTTCGGCTCGAGCATAGCCATCTGGAAGATCTCGTTGCGCTTCTTTTCTCCACCGCTGAAGCCGTCGTTGACAGCTCGCTTGAGAAGGGCGGGTGGAAGCTCGACGAGCTTGGAGCGCTCACGGGCAAGCTTCATGAAGTTGGCGGCGCTGATCTCTTCTTCGCCACGGTTCTTGCGGATGCCGTTCATGGCGGCGCGCAAGAAGTGAAGGTTCGAAACGCCGGGGATGGCGACGGGGTACTGGAGCGCGAGAAAGACGCCGGCGGCGGCGCGGTCTTCGGGATCCATCTCGAGGATGCTCTCGCCGTTTAGCGTGACGCTGCCTTCGGTGACGTCGTAGCCATCGCGGCCAGCGAGCACATAGGCGAGCGTGCTTTTTCCGGAGCCGTTAGGACCCATGATGGCGTGTACTTCGCCGGCAGGAATTTCAAGATTGAGGCCGCGCAAGATTGGCGTGTCGCCGACCTTCGCGTGAAGGTTTTTGATGGAAAGCATGTTCTATTCTTCTTCGCAGGTGCCGCCGTCGGCGCAGAGGAACGTGCCGGAGCGTTCGCCCTCGACACAGGCTGCTTGGTAACGACGAGTGGGGGCGCCTTCGCGGGCGCCGTCGAGTTCATCGATGTTGTAGTCATCACAGCCGAGGAGTTGGCTGATGCGAACTTGTTCGCTGGAGCGGAGCTCCATGCGTGTGGTGGTTCCGCCACAGGCCACAAGGGCGAGGGCAGCAATGAGGGGAAATAAACGAATCATCCGACGGCTCCTTCGAGGCTCACTTCGAGCAGTGCTTTGGCTTCGACGGCGAACTCCATCGGAAGTTCTTCGAGAACTCGTTTTGCGAAGCCATTCACGATGAGGCTTACCGCATCGATTTCGCTTAGGCCGCGCTGACGACAGTAGAAGAGCTGGTCATCACCAATTCGGCTGGTTGTTGCCTCGTGCTCAACCTGGGCCGTTTTGTTGTGTACCTCGACGTACGGAACTGTATGTGCACCACATTCACTGCCGATGAGGAGGGAGTCGCACTGGGTGTAGTTTCGCGCACCTTCGGCACCGCTCGCGATGCTGACGCTGCCGCGATACGTCTGCTGTCCCTTGCCGGCGCTGATGCCCTTGCTGATGATCGTGGAGCGGGTTCGCTTCCCGAGGTGGATCATCTTGGTGCCCGTGTCCGCCTGCTGGTGGTGGTTGCTGAGCGCTACCGAGTAGAACTCACCGACGGAGTCGTCGCCCTTGAGAATACAGCTGGGGTACTTCCAGGTGACGGCGCTGCCCGTTTCAACTTGAGTCCAGCTGATCTTTGAGCGCTCGCCTTCGCAGAGGCCGCGCTTGGTCACGAAGTTAAAGATGCCGCCCTTGCCATCTTCATCACCGGGGTACCAGTTCTGAACGGTGCTGTATTTGATCTCGGCGTCCTTGTGGGCGACGAGCTCAACAACGGCAGCGTGGAGCTGGTTTTCGTCGCGCTGGGGAGCGGTGCAGCCTTCGAGGTAGCTGACGTAGCTGCCTTCGTCGGCGATGATGAGGGTTCGCTCGAACTGCCCGGTGTTGGCAGCGTTGATGCGGAAGTAAGTGCTCAGCTCCATCGGACAGCGGACGCCTGGCGGAATGTAGACGAAGCTTCCGTCGCTAAAGACGGCGCTGTTGAGTGCCGTGAAGAAATTGTCCGTGCGGGGGATAATTTTGCCGAGGTACTTGCGAACAAGTTCGGGGTGGTCTTTGACGGCTTCGCTGAAGCTACAGAAGATGACGCCGACTTTGGCGAGTTCGCCACGGAAAGAGGTGTGAACGCTGACACTGTCGAAGACTGCGTCGACGGCGATGCCGGCAAGGGCGGCCCGCTCGTGAAGTGGAATACCGAGCTTCTCGTAAGTTTCGAGGAGCTTGGGGTCGACATCGGCGAGGCTCTTGGGCGCGTCACCTGCGGGCGCGGCGTAGTAGCTGGAGGCCTGGTAGTCGATCTTGGGGTAGTTGACCTTGGCCCAGCGCGGCTCTTTCATTTTGAGCCAGCGAGCGTACGACTCGAGGCGCCAATCGAGGAGCCACTGGGGCTCTTCCTTCTTGGCGGAGATGAAGCGCACGATGCTCTCGTCGAGACCCGGGGGAGCGTACTCCTGCTCGATTTCCGTGACGAAGCCAGCGGAGTAGCTTTTCTTGAGGAAGCGATCGATTTCTGCGGATGCGGTAGCCATGATTGTCGTTTCGTAGGGTCAGTTGCCGAAGATGTCTTAGCTGGTCCGAAGCTGGACCAGCGGGCTGACGTTGCTGGACATCATGTCCGCCAACGTGATCGCGGAGAGCGCCTTGGTGAGCGCCGCGTTGATTTGTTTCCAATTGGCTTGGAGGCCGCAGCCCGCCTCGTGGGCGCAGCTTGAGCTCTGTTCGGTACACTCGGTCACAGCGATGGGGCCATCGATGGCCTCTATGATCTCGCCGACGGATATAGAGTGAGCATTCTTAGCGAGCTGGTATCCACCGCACACGCCGCGAGTCGCTTCAACAACGCCTGCTCGGCTCAAACCCTTGAGCACTTTAGCCACGGTGGGCTGGGGGAGTCCGCTCAGCTCGGCGAGACATCGTCCCGATGTGGGCTTGGCGCAGGTCGCCATATGTGTCGCGAGGACGATGGCGTAGTCGGTGAGTTTGGAAATGCGCAGCAAAAGAGTGACTTCTAAAGAGTACCGTTCTGGTCCTGTTTCTAGGGTGCCCCGGCGGAAGTGTCAACGCACGCTTGAAAAGGCGCTATGAAACTCTCTATGGCCATGGAAATGCCCTTTCGGTCCACTCAGCGGGTCTACTTCGATGACCTCGACGCGCTGAACATCCTTCATAACGTGCGATACCTGCTCTTTATGGAGCGGGCACGTGGCGAAATGCTTCAGAGCCTGGGCTTTCGCTGGGAAGATTCCATTGAGGAGCATCCCGATAAATATCACGTCGTTGCCGCGCACGAGGTGGACTACCTGAGCCCCGTTGTCGGCGAAGGCGAGTTGGTCGTGGAGCTGTGGCCTTCGCATTTGGGCCGGACGAGCCTGGTGATCAGCGCCGAGGTGAAGGCGCGTCATGGATCGCGCTGTCACGCGCGGGCGAAGACCCGGCTGGTTCGTTTGGACCCGGAGACGCGAAAGAGCTGTCCTTGGTCGGATCGTTTTCGTGCGGCGTTTGAGCCGCTGGTGGTCAAAGGCGAGTGAGCCACTGAGAAGACTAGAGGCTGCCGAGGCGTCGTAGCTTTACCGTCGCGACGACGGTGTAGATCCGGACGACGAGGCCTTGCTCGTCGACGTCGAGGGCGATGGCGGCGCGTGGTGGTGGACCGGGTTTCGGCGGATCGTAGGCCGTGAACACGCCAGGCATCCCATTGAACTGGAGCGGGCGCGCCCGGACTGCTGCCTTCGGGCGTGTCTTCCGAAAGAACGTGGTCACGGCCTTTCTTCCACGCACTGGTTTTTGCGCCGCGAAGAACTCGCCGCCTCCATCGTTCAACATCACGACGTCTTCGTGCAAGAGCGTCGCCATCGTATCGACGTTGCCCGTCGCCAGCGCAGTCATCAGTCGAACCAGCGCCATCTTCGTTCGCGCATCATGCTCGGCATCGAAGACCAAGCGCGTCGAATCGTAGGACTCCATCGCCTTTCTCGCCCGGTGCAGCACGACTTTGATGTTGGCTTCACTCAGCGCCAAG
>JBLHKB010000262.1:0-9250 GCA_047619315.1 Polyangiales bacterium | reverse complement strand
TGTGCGTGTTCCACGGAATGGAGATCCTGTAGGCCTGCGCGAGGCGGGAGAGAATCTTCGCGGGTTCGCGTCCCATCAGCGGCGCCATGGTCCGTCCCAGCATGCTCTCGCGGAACACCGGATAGAAGGTCTCGGCGATCCGTCGCATCCCCTCAGACAAAGACGCGCTCGCGTAGAGTCGAGGGGCCGCTGCGAAGTACAGCTTGTAGAAGTCGCGATGTGGATAGAGGGCGAAGGCTACGCAGCGCCGCGGCACCCCGGCGCGATCCATCAGCTCATTGGTTGCGATCGCGCCTAGGTGTTTTCGAATCACGTTGGCCAGCCCGTCGAAAAACATCCCTCTCACTTGGCATGCCAGGGGAAAGCGCTCGAGGGTCGTCGCGATGGCAAGCTGGTCGTTTCGATTCGGAGCGAACTCTTCGGCGAAAAGCTGCGCGTCGTATGCGGTGATCTCTCGCTCGCCCCACATCGGAGGGAGGTCGACGAGCTCCTTCACGTTGCGACTGACGGACGCATGAAGTGAGGCTTGCCCTTCGCGTAACGCGATCGGTCCCAGCGCTTGAGAGCACCGAAGATTCGCGGCTCGCGCAGCGGAAACACTTCACACGGCGACGCCGCCGAGCCAGCACGCTCGATGATGGCATTCACCGCGCGCCTCGCCGCTTCGTTTGCTCCCTCCATCGTCGCCAGATCCGTGTGGGTGCGCACGTAGTCCGCCGCCAAGAGTAGGTTCGGAATGCGAGTCGCCGCCTCGGGTCGATGTTGCCATGACCCCTTCGTGTTCACGAGGAGGGGTTCGGCGTTGCTCGCGCCGCTTGCTGTAAAACGAATGCTCTCGTCAAGGTACCAAGTGCTGATGTTGTTCTCATCGAGGATCTCATTGCCCCCGTCGTTGAGTGACATCTTCAGCTGCGCCCAAACTTCGTTCTTCACGTCCTCGGCGTTGGTCATCTGCGCCGCGGACTCTCCGTTCGAGAGCCCAGGCCTTGTCCAGTCGGAGATGTCCACTGAGAGAATTCCGCGGACCGTTCCGTCGCCGTAGCCAGAGAGCCGCTCTTCCCAAAACTGCTGTTGGGAGATCGAGGTTAACGCCCAAGGGGTGTCGACGTAGATCGTATGACCGTTGACGATCTTTACGTCGTCCTTGAGGTAGAACATGAGCCCGTTCATCCACGCCGTTTGTAGATGATGGAGGTCTCCAAGGGACGGTTCTGCCGCGCGAAGCGCTGGAGTGACGAGGGGCTCGAGGCGCTCTTTTGGCATCGCAGCGATGTAGTAATCCGCGACGACGTTCTCCGTTGTGCCGTCGTCGTATTGCACCTCGACGGACGTGATCGAACCGCCTGCCATCTGGATAGCGCTCGCACGCGCCCCGAGGTTGAACTCGACGCCTTTGGCGCGGAGAAAGTTTAACCACGGATTGATCCAGACATCGCTTGTGGGTCCGTCCAGGATGCGATCGACGGAATCGCTTGCGCCGAGGAGATCGAGGAAGAGCTGAATGAGAATGTACCCCACGGTGCGGGCGCTCCCCTCCTCAGCGCGCATGGCGACGAGAGTGCGCGTTAGACCGCGCGCGAGGTATCGCCTGTAGTTCAGGCTCTTGTTCGTGGCGTCGATGTAGTCCCACCAGGAGACGTTCTCCCACTCGCCAAATCGGCGCTCCTCGCAGCTCGTGATGAGAATGAAGATTCGATTCGCGAAGAAGAGCGCCTCCTTCGCCGGGACCCCAAAGTTCGCCTGGGCGAGGGATTTGATGGCATCGATGAGCCCCTTCGCGGTCTTCGGCAAATGCGCGACGAGGATCGGGTCTCCTTCATCGAAGCGTGCCATCTGAAGTTTCGAAGCCGCCCGCAGGTTTCCAAGGACTCCGTCTACGTTTGTTCCGAAGGGGATCCGCTGCATCGTGTCGGAGATGTGGCGATAGAAACCCGGGAAGAAGCGAAAGCCGTGTTCACCCGGGAGGTCACGGCGCGTGCCGGTGCCCGTGCCTGAGATCTCCACGCTTCGCGCTTTGCCCCCCGCGATGGCCTTTGCCTCGAACACGCGTACCGAAAAACCGCGCTCAATAAGTTCGTGGGCAGCTGTCATGCCGCCCACGCCTCCCCCTAGGATCGCCACAGTTGTCACGCGAGGGAGCGTATCAGAAGTGCCGCTGCCTGGATGCTCAACGCATCTTGCCTTGGACGCATAAAACGTCGGGTTCTATCACCCGACTGGGTTGCTTACGCCGCGCTCAGCCTTCGTCGTGTCCCGCCAAGCGGTCGGCGACGATGCGGATCACGTGTCGGTTGAAGCCAAAAGCGATGTGGCCACAGTCGACTTCGATATGTTCCACGTGATCGTTGAATCGATCGATGCAAGCGGCCGGGCAGACGACGGCGTCGCTGCGACTGTACAGAGCGGTCACGGGCACGGTGAGGGGGTGGGTGAGGTCTCTTTTGGCGACGGCTCGTTCGATGTCGTCGAGGTTGATTCCCTTCTTCAAGTAGCTGCCCGCCGCCGCGGTGTACTTGGGCCCGCCGACGACGGGGCTGGCGAGGGTGATCACTTGGCCGATGCGCTCGGGGATCTCTCGTGAGATCTCCCGGGCGATGAAGCCGCCAAGACTCCATCCAACAAGGTGAAGGGGCTCTTGCTCCTTGGAGAGCGATTCGATGAGCCGCGGGATGAGTGAACGAATGTTGCCCCGGTTAATACCGAGGCCCCAGCCACGGACGGAGTGACCTGCCTTGGAGAGCGCACGCCTCAACACCCAGGTGGACGAATCGCCGGTCTGGAACCCAGGGAGCACGAATACGTTTCGTGAACCTCGCGCTAAGGTGCGGGTGTCGAGTCGCCTCAGGTCCGCGACGTCTCGGAACACGCCAAGCTCACGCCAAGGGCGCCGCGTCGGCTGGGTCAGCGGGCCGGCGTCTTGGGTCATGGTCGTCTCTCCATGCACACCATGTTGGGCCCCGCCGAGGGAAAATCAATAGGCCGGCGCTGTCGCCTACTCTTCGCCAGCACACGGAGCGGTCCCAGGCACATCGCTCAGATGGTCCCAGCGGTCGTGTTCTCGCCGCCACACGTAGGAGACATGCGCGTCCGTTTCTCGGACGCAGCCCCGTACTTCCGCGGACCACTCGCCGCAGCTGCGAACGCGGAGGTCGATGTCTGGATGCCCATCGTCGTTCTGGTCGCCCCAGAGCAGCGCGCTGCGAAAGCGCGTAGTCCCGATGGCGCTCTCCATCGTCTGGATGTTGAGCGCCGTGGTCATCGCCGGGAGGTTGAAGATCATCGCGTAGCGATGCGTCAGTGGACCCACGCCGCAAACGACCTCATCGATGAGCTCAACGACCAGCTGGTATTCCATCGCGCCGTCCTCATCGAAGTCTTCGATGTTCTGGGCTTTGACCGCCAGGGCACCTCCAATGTTCTCGGCGCCGACGGCGATCTCGTTGTAGCTCGGTACCGGCTGATAGGGGATCCTCGCCGCGCCGACGCGAAAGAGCGAGCCCGCGTCGCGCTCCAGAAGCCACGCCTCTGTGTGCATCTGGTCGACGGTCATCTCGCTGAGACGTTCGTCCCTCGCGCCGGCCTCGCCGGGGGAAAGAAACGAGACGAGGGAGATAACCTGTTCTCCGCCCGGCACGGGGAGCGGACGTCCATGTACATGAAGAGGCGCAGGCAAACCAAGCGCCCTCGTTAGACGCAGGATCCCTGCACGGTTGATTCCGCCGGTGAGGTCGACGCGGGCGGCTGGATTCGGAGCGGCGAGGAGCGTCCAGTTGAGCTCAAGCGCAGGCGGAGCGACTTCATCTTCGGGGCTGGCCTCAGGAGCTTCGTCTCCAGCTTCGTCTCCAGCTTCGTCTCCAGCTTTGCCTCCAGCTTCGTTCTCCGCAGCCGGGCTGGTTTCATCCGTGGGTTGGTCGTTCGCCTCGGGTGTCTCGACGGGTGCTGTCTCCGTCGGCACCGTGGTGGCGGGCTCCCGAGTGGGTGGTGGTTCCGTCGTGTCACCACACGCGAAGAGAAGGAGGAGGACCGAGAGACCACAGCGCATTCGACGACTCTATCCGGAATGCGCCGCGACGCGAAGAGTCCTGCGGAGTACATGACCGCTCGGAACAGCCCACACACGCGGTGATCGCTATGGGTTGTCGTGGTCTGTGTCTCTCGACTTCGAGTGCGCCTGACGAGCGGTGACAAACCAGACGACGTTTGGAAGCAGAAGGATCAGGAGTGCGAGGAACGAAGAGCCAGCGAGAGCCTTCAGCGCCCACAACTATGCCTGTGCGTCCTCGATGGGCTCAACGCCGGCCCACCCCAGAAGCGTCGTAGCACCTCCGGGAGAATCGTAGACTCGAAAGGCGCCGAACTCGGAGCCGTAGCTCTCCTTTGAGTGCTGATGAATGGCCTCGATGATCGCGTCTGCCTCTGGGTCCGGCGGCAACCCCAGCCAATCGCCTCCCTTCTGAAAGCCGGCGAGGTACCAGCCCAGATGCTGCCCGGAGCCGCTGCCAAAGAACATGGCTGGACGCCGCGCGAGGTGTCGCCAGAAGTCCGCCTGGTCCCAGTCGTAGGGGTTCGGTCCCGGAAGCGGAAGCGAGGAGAAGCGTGCTTCGAGTAAATGCAGCAGCTCGGTCATGGCGTCCGTCATCGAGTAGTGGAGCAGCTCCAAGGCCGTGGCCCACCGAATCGAGAGGAGCGGGTGGCCTGTTCGGGCGACGAGGGGCTTGTAGAACTTCGGCTCGTTGAGGGGTCCGTGGATGCGCCACATGTTGAGTGAAGGATCGGTGACGGCGGCGCGCTGCTTTGCGCCCAAGAGGAAGACCTGCAGCGCGGTGGGCGAAGGAGTGCTGAGCCAGTCGTCGGGGTTGTTGAGGACGGCATAAGCGAGACAGGCGTCCAGGGAAGGCTTGGTGTCCTCGATGTCGTCCTCGTGCATCGCCGGCAGTGTACGCGAACGCGCGACGTTGACGCGCTAGAGCGTGCTGAACACCCACGGATAAGTCACGATCGACACATTGCCTCCAGGAGTCGCTGGGAAGCTCATTCGCCGGACGACTTGGAGCACGCAGGCTTCGACGCGTGAGCTGGACACGGTGGACGATTGGAGGGAGGCGGTGACGACGGAGCCGCTTGGATCGATGATAAAGCGAGCTTCCACGCGGCCGGCGAGGTCCGGCCTGGTCTGCAGCGCCTGTTCGTAGCAGTAGCGCGTCTCGTTCTGATGGCGGCGGACGACGCGGCGGATCAGCGCAGCGTCGAGGGCGCCGCGCACCTCGGGGCCAGTGGAGCGGATTCGAGGGACCGCCGAGACGCGGTCCGGTTCGCCGGCGCGTACACGAATTGTGCCCGAGGGAGCGGTTCCGTCGCGGCCGAAGCGCGCGCGGTCGGCGCCGCGTCCGCAGCCGCACGCTCCGCCCCCGCCGCTCAGGCCCATCATTCCGTCGGGGCGCCGAATCGCGTCAAGACCCCGTGCGCCGGCGTGGCGTCCCGTTCCGTTCATGGCGAGACCGCCGAAGCCAAAGCTCTCTCCGATGACGGGTCCGGTGAGGTTTCCCAGCGCCCCATCCATGTCCCGACCGAGCGCTTGCTGAAAGGGCGAGGGGCTTGCGCCCACTCCGTCGAACATCGCGCCCACGCTCAAGATGCCGGAGCGCGCCGCGGCAGCTCGGAGGTTCTCCACGTCGCTCGCTCGCTCCTGACGCCGACGAGAGCGAGGGTCCGCTGCGGTACTTCCGGCGATGCCTTCACGCCCCCACTCCGCGCCGTGCTCATCATCCGCATCGCCCACCGGCGGAGTCTCAAACGTTTCGGTCTCAGCCTGCATGTCAAAAGACACGAGGCGGCCGGCGAGGGTCTGTTCGGGCACGCTCATCGCTTGTCCCCGAGGAGGCACCAGGGCCATCAAGGCGAGGAATATTCCGGCGAGGGCCATGGTCGCGCCCACGTAGCTAAGGGGTGCCCACTCCACCGGCTTGCGGGGCACTGAGTCTCCGCCGGCGACATGGCGAATACTCAGCGAGAGCGGACCGACGCTCGCGTGTTCGACGCCTCCTGGCACCAGACGGCCGAGGGCCTCGCTCATCCCCGCGTAGCCCTCGAGGTCCTGCGGAAGGCCGGTGCTCGCAGGGAAGTGTTTGACGTCCAGGAGCGTTCCTTGCCACTCGACGCTCGCCTCGATCATCAACTCGTTCCGCTCGACGCCCATGCCCCACCGACAGTGAGCGTGCGAAAAGGTTCCCAGCGAAATCTCGCGGCGGATTCCAAAGGGCACCGGAGCATGAAGTTAGGTGCTCCCTATGCTAGTTGGGACCCATGTTCCGCTTCGTCTGTATCCTTTGTCTGGTCGCTTGCTCGGACGGCTTCGTCGTCGGGGATGAGGATGCAGGCCCGGATGCTTCCGTCGATTCGGGGGCCGGCGATGCGGCTGGCGATGCCGGGCGTCTACCCGGGGACGTGGGGCGCCCACTCGGCGACGCGGGAACGTTCGACGCGACGTCCACAGACTCAGGACCCGTCGTGGATGCCTCGAGTGACGCCGGCGGACCGTTCGTTGACTTCGCCTGCCCGGCGCCCTGGCTCTACTTCGCCGACCCGGCGCGCGCCACGATCCGTCGCGTGTCTCTGACGGACGGCTCCGAATGCGCAGCCCTCGATGGTGGCGGCGCGCTCGACTCGGAAGTGACGAGCGTGACCATCGCTGGAGACGTCTTCGTCGTGGCGTCCCGAGGACAGCTCCAAGGCCTCGATCTTCAGACCGACTCGGTCGTCTGGAGCATTCCTCAAGAGGCCGATCCCGAGTCACTCGACATGCGCACGGTGGTCGTCGCGCTCCGAGAAGGGTTCATCGCAGCATGGACCCGCGATGAAGTGCTGGTGCGGCCGTTGCGGGTGGTCGACCCATTGTCGGGTGTCGGTACGGTTCCGAACATTGATGGGTTTTTCTACGACTTGAGCGCAGCCGACGGCGGTCTCCACTTCTGGGGCGCGCGTTCTCCAGGCGAACGCTCGCGGCGCGATCTGTCGGGCGAACGAATTGAACAGCGCTCCACCGTCATCGGGTTGAAACGCATCCACGCCCTTGGCGCTCGTGTCGTTTCTACGGAGGGCCGAGCGAGCGTCCTGTACGTCGACGACCTGGTCACGCCGGTGGACACCGCCCCAGAACGAATCAATCCAGAAGGCTGCAGCTGGATCCCGTTTGCGCTGGCCAGCCCCATGGCCGACGACGAGCTCATCGTCGGATGTACTCGCGTGGGCGGAGCCCTTGGGGAGGTCGGCTCGTTCCGAGTTGTGGATAGTGCTGGTGAATCAAGCCTGCTCCTCCTCGTGGACTCCGTCATCTGGGACGCTGAAATCTACGCGCCCTGACTCGTCGTTGTCCCTGCTCTACTCGCAGAGATCGACGATGGACAACGTGGAGATCACGACGCCCGATTCGCTGAAGACTGCGCGCGGGGAACCGTCAATGATGTCGGCGCGAGCGAAGGACGCGTCGCCAAATTCAACGGGCAAGATCGTCGCGACGAGGGAGGCGTCGAAGGGTTGGTACACGACGATCTCCGGCGTGCAGGGAAGGCTGGTGAGCAGGAAGCCTCCGGAACCGTCGGTGGCAAGTTGGTGCAACGTGCCCTCGAGGGTGATGGATGACGCGGTGAGCGCGGTCCCGTCCATGTTCAGCGTGTGCAGCATAGGGGCGGCGCCGTCGTACGCGAGGAAGAGCACACCGCCGGAGTAATCAAGCGCGACGTTCTCGGCCATCGCAGATGTTGCGACGATGGTGGAGGATCCAATCGCGGTGGCGCCGGTGGCGTCGAAGTAACGCGTTGTGATGTTCGAACGAGCGTTCCATGCGACCACCCAGCCGGCATCGGAGCGCGATATCGACATATCGGGGCTCATGTCGTCGACGGAAATAGTCGCGGCGGCAGTGACCATTCCCGAGGCTGGCACGAGGAACCTCCGGAGCACTGGGCGATGGGCGATGCCTTCATGGTCGATGTACGCGACCATGGTGTCGCCGCCGTTGACGGCGATATCCAATGCGACGACCTCATACATGGGGATGTTGACCACCCGTGGTGGGGCCGTGAGGTTCGCGTTGGCGTCGAGGGTTGCGTAGGAGAGGGTCCCCGCGCTGTTCACCCACACAAGCGAGTTTCCATCACGTGCGAGGTAGTCGCCGACGCCTCCGATGATCGTTGTCGTGCTCGTCGGTGTGTCCATCGCGTCGAGGGTGATGCGGCTGAGACGTTGCGGGCCGTCGCACTCCGTGCAGAATTCATGCACGAGCGCGTGGGAGCGAGTGCCGTCTTGGATCAAGGCGATGGGTCGGCGCTGGGGGAACGGTCCCGACGCAAACTCCACGGGGGTCCCTGCGAGGCAGTCGCAGTCCGCCATGGGGGTGGTGTCACAGGTGGGAACAAAGGATATGCAGCCACCGTCGCTGGCATCGAGGGGAGCTCCTGCATCGTCGATGACCCCAACATCATTGACCGGACCTGAGTCGAATGGACCGCCATCGACCGCCGGACCCACATCGTCAAAACCGCTGTCGAACTGAAAAGCGTCGACGGGACCGCCGTCGATTGGGGGGCCGCCATCGAAGGGGGGACCGCCATCGAAGGGACCGGCATCGAAGGGACCGGCATCGGAGTTGGGCACATCCTGCTCTGGGCCGGCGTCGAAGGACGAGGAGCCATCCGCTCCAGACGCATCGATCGCGGGAACATCCCCGAATGAGGAGTCGCTCGTTCCGACATCGCCGCCGGTGGCTGCATCCATGTCGCTGTTCGCGGTGTCGCCGCAGGCCATGCAAAGCACGAGAGTGATCAAGAGAGTCTTCATTGTGGATCTTTCATGGCCTGCGCTGTGCGGACACGCGGAGACGATACGGGGCCGAGGGCGATCGACCAACGTTGGCGCCTACAAAGCGTTCACCACTTGGTGAACACTACCTCTTCGCGAAGCCGGCGTTCCGTGAGCTGCTCTCATCGGTCCACATACCAAGCCGTGACAGCATCGAGAGTTGAAGCTCTTTGAAGCTCTTTGAAGCCCGGGAGTCAGCACGGACTTCCGATCGGGCGCCGGCTCAGATCACTCGAGAGCTCTGAACGCCGTACGAAGCCGCATCGTGTGCGCGTCCGAGGAACGTCCGGTCAGACCGATTCGCATGGAGATGCTCGTGCCGCCGGCTCCCCAGGGCCACCACAACCCGTAGAGGACGAGGCCATCGATGGGAGGCGCGGAATAGAGCATCTGG
>JBLHKB010000261.1:0-9252 GCA_047619315.1 Polyangiales bacterium | reverse complement strand
ATCTGCGAATCGCAGAGCCAGAACCGATGCGCGACGAGATGGAGCCCGGTGACAAGTGGTTCGACATCAACCTCGAGACGCAGATTCTTGTGGCCTACGAAGGCGAGCGCGCGGTGTACGCGACTCTTGTCTCCTCGGGACTTCCGGACCGATCCAATCAGCCTGATCGAGACTACGAGACCCTCCCAGGTCTTCATCGAGTGAAGTCCAAGCATCTAACAGACACCATGGACGGCGATACCGCTTTTGATGGCCCCTACAGCGTCGATGATGTTCCCTACGTCATGTACTACGAGCTGGCGTACGCCCTGCACACGGCGTTCTGGCACAACCGCTTTGGTCGACCCAAAAGCCACGGCTGCGTGAACCTCTCGCCCCTCGATTCCCGTTGGCTTTTCAACTGGGCGGATCCGCCGCTGCCCCAGGGCTGGCACTCCGCGTACCCGACAGAGGAAGTCCCGGGCACCTGGATCTGGATCCACGCCGACACTCTTGGTCGCCGATGAGAGCCGCAGCCGCATGCCTTCTTCTCGCTGCGTGCGGCGGCAGCACGCTCGTCGCTCAAGGCGACCCACGAGAAGAACGTGCACGGGTGGCCTTTGGAGAAGCGGAGCAGGCCTGGACGCTTCGTGGCGATGAGGCGTCGGCGCGGGCAGCGGCGCAGGCCTACGCCCTCGCCGTCGAGAACGGAATGGACGATGCCCTCGTTCCAGCCGCGCGCGCTCATTTTTACTTGGCGGATTGTCATCTCCGGTTTCAGACCGAACTTCGCGGGGAGTTTCTAACGGAACTCGAGCGAAGCGTTCGCGTGGCTCGCCAAGGTGTGGAGAGAGAGCCAGATGGTCCAGCCAGCTACTGGCTCGCCGAAGCCCGCTGGGTGTGGGCGCGGGCGCAGGGCCCAGCGACGTTCTTGATGGTCGAAGATGAACTTCATGTTCTCGCGCGCGAGAGCCGAGCCAACGACGCATCGTATGATGCGTTTGGACCCGACCGAATGCTGGGATCGCTCCTCGCGCGGACACCGAGCTTTGCTGGAGGTGACCTTATCGCCAGCGAGCAGCATTTTACCGCGGCGCGAACAGGCGCGCCGGGCGACCCCCGTACGTTGGTTCGAATGGCCGTGGAGTTCGCGGTGGCGAGCAACCAGCGCCCACTCTTCGAGACTCTTCTCGATGAGGTCATTGCGACTCGAGGCAGTGACCCCGAGAGCGTTTGCGCGAGACAGCAGGCAGAGCAGATTCGCCCCAAGGCGCAGAAGTTCTTCCCGCGCGAGATTGGAAACATCGAGTAGGCGCGCTCAGGGCGTGAGGGCGTCGCCATGCTTGGCGATAAGTCGCTCTGCTTCCGCGTGCGCCTCTCGAGTGTCCACGTCGATCCACATCGCGTCACCGACATCGGCAACCCTCATCTTCCCGCGCGCAGCCAGTTCCCCGACGCCCTGCGAGAGCGAGCAGCCGTCTGGGCCGTCGTGTGCCTGGAGCGATTCGATCAGTGAGCGGTTGATGCGGAAGACGCCCGTGTCGAGACAGTCGTAGGTTTCGAGCTCTTTGTGGATCTCCACGATGCGATCGCCGTCGACGCGAACTTTCGTCGCGTCATCCAAATCAAAGCAGCCCGGAATATCGTAGTCGATGCCAAGGACCGCTTCGTCGTCGGCGAGGGGAAACGCGTGCACTCGTTTTACGAGCGACGGCGACCAAAGATGATCGCTCATCACCACATAGGTCGGCCCAACGACGAACGACTCCGCCTTGAGGAGCGAGGTGCCGTTGGGTTTCTCAAAGTCGTCATTCTGAAAAAACGTGAGGGGCAGGGGAAGCTCCAGCTTCTCCAGTTCACTGCGTAGGACGTCCCCAAGGTGGCCGACGATCACGCCCACCTCCTCGATTCCGGACTCCGCCAGCCCTTCGATGACGCGGACGATGAGCGCCTTGCCAGCCACTTTCTCAAGGGGTTTGGGGTAGGGCCGCCCGAGTACGAGACGGGTTCCTTTTCCGGCGGCGAGAATGATGGCTCTGTTCATAGGAGTGTCCGTGGTTAGGGCTTCACAGGTGTGGCTCTGAGGCACCCGTTGTCGATCGGCGTATTGGCTGATGTATTAGCGTCGTTTGCAGCAAGGTTCGCTCAAGTTCCCGATTTTATGGAAAAATCGTGTTCACGCACCCTAGTTAGCCGCGTCCAAACGACGACGGTCCCATACCCTCTAGCTCTTGGCCCCTATCGTGCTAGCGAGGGAAGGCAAGAAAGACATTTCATCGATGAAAACACCAACGATTCAACCCGCCGAAGGAAAGCTCGGCGTACTTCTTCCTGGAATGGGCGCCGTTGGCACCACCTTCATTGCCGGATGCCTCCTCGCCCGAAATGGCGTTGCGAAGCCCATCGGCTCCATGACGCAGATGGGCACCATCCGCGTTGGGAAGCGAACCGACGAGACCTCGCCCAACGTGAAGGACTTCGTCCCTCTCGCGAGTCTTGACGACCTCGTGTTCGGCGGCTGGGATCTCTTCCCGGATGACGCGCTGACGGCCGCGAAGGAAGCCGACGTGCTGTCGCGCGAGCACCTTGAAGCCATCGGCGACGAGCTCGCGGCCATCAAGCCGATGAAGGCTGTCTTCTTCCCCGAGTTCGTGAAGCGCTTGCAGGGCAAGCACGTGAAGGAGGGCGACAACAAGATGGAGCTCGCCGAGGCCGTTCGCGAGGACATCCGCAACTTCAAGAAGGACAACGGACTCGCCCGCGCGGTCGCCGTCTGGTGCGGAAGCACCGAAGTCCATCGCGAGCCGACGTCGGTTCACGACAGCATCGAGGCGTTTGAAGCAGGCCTTCGCGCCAGCGACCCCGCCATCAGCCCCTCCCAGGTCTACACCTACGCCTGCCTCAAAGAAGGTGTCGGCTATTGCAACGGTGCGCCAAACCTCACGTGCGAACTCAAGTGCATGCAGGAGCTTGCCAAGAAGACGGGAACCGCGCTGTCGGGCAAGGACTTCAAGACGGGCCAGACCCTGATGAAGACCATCTTGGCCCCGGGCTTCCGAGCTCGACAGCTCGGCATTCGCGGCTGGTTCTCCACCAACATTCTCGGCAACCGAGACGGCGAAGTGCTTGAGGATCCAGACAGCTTCAAGGCCAAAGAGGTCAGCAAGCTCGGCGTTCTCGAAACAATCCTGCAGCCTCACCTTCAGCCGGACCTCTACGGCGACCTCTATCACAAGGTTCGAATCAACTACTACCCGCCCCGTGGTGACCAAAAAGAGGGCTGGGACAACATCGATATCTTTGGCTGGCTGGGTTACCCCATGCAGATCAAGGTCGACTTCCTCTGCCGAGACTCGATCCTCGCTGCGCCCCTCGTCCTCGACTTGGCGCTCTTCACGGACCTCGCACAGCGTGCAGGCATGAGCGGTATTCAGGAATGGCTCAGCTTCTATTACAAGAGCCCCACCGTATCGCCGGATCTTTACCCCGAGCACAACCTCTTTGTGCAGCTGGCGAAGTTGAAGAACACGCTTCGTTGGATGAAGGGTGAGAAGCCGATCACCCACGTCGAAGAAGAATCTTGATTCTCCGCCCAGCACTCCGCTAGCGGCGTCGCTTTCCCTTCGTCGTCGGATCTTTGCCAGCGACGCGTTGGACGAAGCATCACCGAGGTGGACGGGGCGGGGGAGGTTCGCCGAAAACAGAAAACGCCCGCACTCCTACGAGTGTGGGCGTTCTTGTTTGGGGATAGGGCCACCGAACTGTAGAACGCATCCACCGGAGTGCTGGGCGGAGAAGTGCGCTTAGGAGTAGTTGCGGACTACAACTTCACTAACCTTGCCGCGGCGCCGGCCATTGCAGTTGATGGCTCGTGGTGCAGCGACGATGTCGATGTTGTGCTTCTTGTACAGCTCCCGGATGAACGGGACGTCGCTGTTGCTGAGCATGAGCTTGCAGCCTCGGCGGTCGAGCTCGTTGTACACATCGCGAAGACGGGTCTGGTCGTCTTGGTTGAAGCCGTTCTTCGTGTAGCTGGTGAAGCTCGCGGTGGTGGAGACGGGCTCGTACGGTGGGTCGAAGTAGACGAAGTCTCCTGGGCGTGCGCTCTTGAGGAGCCCGTCGAAGCCCGACTCCACAATCTTCGCGCGTTTCAGAACATCGCTGGCCACATGAAGTCCGGAATGGTCGACGATACGTGGGTTTTTGTAGCTGCCGATGGGGACGTTAAACTCACCGCGGCGGTTGACCCGATGCAGGCCGTTGAAGCAGGTCTTATTCAAGTAGATGAACATCGCGGCACGCTTGGTCTCGTTGCCCCCGGCCTTCTGAAGTGCGTTGTACTTCTCACGAGTCGCGTAGTAGCGCTCTTTGCCGTGACCGACGGCGAGCTCCTCGAGGCCCTCGATCACACCTTCGACGTTGTCGCGGATCGCGGTGTACGTGTTGATGAGGGAAGGGTTGATGTCGCAGAGCAGCGCGCGCTCTGGCAGGCGTGAGAAGAAGAGGGCGCCTCCGCCGACGAACGGCTCCACGTGCCGCATCTTTTCGACCCCTGGCGGGAGGAGAGGATCCAGCTGCGGAATGATGCGTCCCTTTCCGCCCACCCATTTGACGAACGGACTGGGGCGGCGAACTTCCTCCACGGCTCCGCGGCGAGCAGCGGCGAGCTTGGGGATCGCGACGCGTTTGAGGGCGATTCGAGCGAATGGAGACGATGTAGCCATGTGTAGGTGCTATCCTACACATGGCTACATCCCAAAAAAACGACAAAGATCTATCGCGTGAGCGCCCGCAATCGGTTCCACAGGAGTACCGCCTGCGCGAGGATCTGCACTGTCAGGCCAATCCATGCGCCAAGGGCACCGAGGCCTAGGAAAACACCGAGGAAATAGGTCAGCGGAGGTGTGAAGACCCACGCGGTCAGCACGCCAATGAGCGCCGAATATCGAACATCACCGATGCCCCGGAGCATGGCGCCGCCCACCATCGCCAATCCATCGGCGAGTTGGAAAGCGCCGCCGACTAAAAGCAGCACGGCGACGATGTTCTGCAACTCGGCGTCGTCTGAAGCGAAGGTCTCCGCGATGATGTGGCGCAACATCACGATCAACACAAACCAGACGAGCGCGTAGATGAGTGCGACGCGGAGCCCAAGCCTGCCCACGACGGGGATCAGTTTTCGCCGATGCGCACCATGGGCTTGCCCCGCGAGAACTGAACAGGCTTCGGACACAGCAGCCATCGGCAAGAAGACGAAGTGCATCAGTTGAAGGGCGACTTGGTGGGCCGCCACCTGTCGTTCGTCCGTCACGCTCAGCAACACGGTGATCAAACCAAAGCTGCCAATCTCCAGGACGAACTGAATACCCGTCGGTGCGCCCATCCTTCGAAGCGCGCGAAGGTCGTCTTTGCAGGGTCGTCGAACCTTGCCCCACTGGGCGGGGGCCAGGGCGGCAACCTGGACGACGTAAGCTACGACGGTGGCGACCGCCGCTCCCTCAACGCCCCACTCAAAGATGAGGACGAAGAGAACATCGAGACCGATGTTGACGGCGTTGGCGAGAAGCGCAGCTCGCATCGGCGCTGTGGAGTCACCGGAGCCATACCGAACTTCTCGAAGCGCGACGTAGAACATCGCTGGAACTCCGGCGAAGCCGAGTATCGAGGCGTAGTCACGGGCGGCGCGCCCGGCCACGGCGGAAGGGGCCAAAGACGTTAGCGCTGGTGCGATGAGGACGACACAAAGAGTGATCACAACGCCCACCACAAGGGCGCCGGCGAGCGCTGCGCCGGCGTGGCGTTCGATGGCTTCTTCGTCCCCTGCTCCTCGAGCCTGAGACACCAGCACTTTGCTGCCGCGGAAGAAGCCAAAGCCAAAGCCGGCGAAGACGAAATACGAGATGGAGCCGAGACCCACACCCGCGAGGGCGCCAGCACCCAAAGTGGAGACACAGAAGGTGTCCACGAGCGACATCAACGCATGGGAAACCATGGAGACGGCAATGGGTCCGGCGAGACGGAGGAGTTCACGACCGGGGCGCTTGGACCAGGTGAGCGTGGGAGCGGAACGATAAGGGGGAGACATGACAAATCCGAGAGCGGAGGAGGGACAGCGGCGCACCGAAGTGCGCAAAGGATGGCGTGACGGCGGCCCGTGGGCGGCCGTCTCGCGCAGCGGTGGCTGCACGTTCGTCGTGCGCGAGCGGGTGCTCAGCGAACGATGTTGAGAACCGCCGGAGGGGACCGGACGGAGTCCGGGCGCTCAGGCGTGCATGTTTGGAGGGAACGCTAGGAGTTCACAAGAAGCGTTGGCTTGCGGGCGCTCGGTCGCTGGGTCCCCGCCATCTGCGTGAACGTGACGTCGAGCGAGCATCCGCAGAGCGGAAGAGCAGCGCAAACATTGTCGATCATGCAGTTAGACATAGAACCATTACCTCAGCGATCCCCTTTGAATACCTGAGGTGCTCGGTCAACAGCTTTCAGCGCACGAGAGTCAAGTTTTTGGTCCAACCAACCAACAAAGAGGCCTTTTGAAGTTGACTTTCAATAACAAAGACGCACACTTTAACTCGATGTTGGTCTGTCATTGCGAGAGAGTTCATTGCCGCGAAATCCGAACCTGCGTGGACGCAGGAGACGAAGACGCGAAGGCTATCGAAGCGCGATGTGGTGCCGGTTCGAGGTGCGGCGGTTGCCGCCCACTCATCGAGGACATCATTCGAGTTGAGCTGCTCCAGCGTCCCAAATTCGACGCTGCGTAGCATTCGACGCTGCGTAGCTCGAACGAGGCACCGCGCCGCCGGGACCAGCGATCAGATGTGCTGCGCGTGGCCGTGAGAGGCTTCGTGAGCGAGGACAGTCCGCTAAAGCGGCTCTTCCAACGATCATCGAATGCGGCCGCCGCTAGAGCTTCTTGAAGAGAGCTCGAACCACCTGGGCTTCGTCTTCTTCGACGCTGGACCGCGGCCGATCCGGGTCTTGAGCTTCACGCGTGCTCACCAGATAGAGCGCCGACTGCGCGAGGGCCGCCACTACGTAGAGCAACTCCGCGTGCACGGGTGAATCGGGCAGACTCTCGGTGTTCAAACACATGAGCGTCTCTCGCTCGACGGTTGTGTCGACCCCGGTGCCAAGCAAACTGGCGACATGTTGCGCACGCTGCATGCGAACAGCCTCGGCGCGCTTTCGAGACGCAACGAGCCCCTCGGCGGCGCGGGCCGCCCAGGCTGCGGCCATCGTCAGCGCTTCAAAGCCCAGCGGTGGCTTGGCCCGAAAGGACGCCGGCGCAGAGCGAGACGCCGATTCGGCTCGTTCCGCGGCGGCGACGCACGCTTCGCCTCGACCTCGTCGCGCCGACTCCTCCACCGTTTCAAGAGTCTTGAGCACGAGCTCCGTAGCCTCAGGCACGCTCGTCGCGACCTCGGCGGACCAGGTGAGAACCACCGCCAGCGCTTTTTCGAGAGCGGTGCCCGCAGCGCCGGCAAGCCAGAACAGCCATACCGGCGAGGGGCATCGGCCCCAAGCAGCGCCCAAGTCGGACTGAAACTCGGCGCTCCACGCGAGAAGCTCCTCAGGAGCGTCCATTTTCGCGAGCGTCGCCGAGACCAGCGCCACGGCGTCTACTCGCGAATCATCTCGGCGAGATAGTTTTCCTTACCGACCTCTTTGACGAGGTGAAGTTGGGCTTCGAGCCATTCGATGCCTTCTTCTTCCTCTTGCAGGATGTGCTCAAGGATTTCGCGGGTCCCGACGTCGGCGGCTTCATGACAAAGTCGAATACCGTCCTTGAGTCGCGTCACCGCTTCGATTTCAAGCTCAAGATCGACCTTGTGCTGCTCGATAGGGTCTTCACCCACGCGCACTGGGTTCATCCGCTGCATGTTCGGTACGCCGTCCAGGAAAAGAATGCGGCCGATGATCTGATCGGCGTGCTTCATCTCTTCGATGGACTCGTTCCACTTGTGCTTGTGCAAGCGCGCGTAGCCCCAATCCTCGCACATCTTGGCGTGGATGAAGTACTGGTTAATGGCGGTCAGCTCAGAGCTGAGAACCGCGTTGAGGAGATCGATGACTTTGGGGTCGCCCTTCATACGATGTTCTTACTCCTCCAGAGTGTCCGTGTAAACGCGCGAAATTGGCCCACCAGTATGTGTCAGACGTACGATCTTGGCGTGGGAACTCGAATCTTTGCGTGCCGTCCGGGAGAAGCCGTTTTCGAGGCGAGCCCCACTGAACTTTCTTCACTGATGGACGAGAGCGGGGCGTTCGTCTGGGTGAGCCTTGACCAACAAGGTCCACGCCACGCTCAGATTTTGACGGAGGTTCTGAAGCTCCACCCACTCCTCGTCGAAGACGCCCTGGATGTGGCACCCACGCCGAAGGTCGAAACGCACGAAGGCTATACGTATTTGATTCTTCACGGGCTTCGGAACTTCGCTCACGAGGCAGCAAATGGAAACGCAGGTGCGGCTGCGACCACGCCGGGCCAGGGCGGATCCGTTGAGACCGTCGACGTCGACTTCTTTTTGGGGCCCGAGTGTTTGGTGACGCACCACCGCCTCCCCATGCCGTGCCTCGACGCCGTTCGCCGCGCCGTGATAAGTAAAGACTCGCTCCTTGCAAAAGGTCCAGCATACGTCGCCCACGACCTCATCGACCGCATGGTGGATGCATACCTGCCCATGATGGAACGACTCGACAAGGAAGTGGTCCGCGTCGAACGCGCGGCGCTCAAAGAGTCCGACCCCAAACTCCTCGAATCGATTTTTGCCCTCAAACACGCGCTCCAGGGACTGCGTCGAATCGGCATTCACCAACGGGAAATTCTTCGTGGACTGGGCGGCGAAAGTTACCAACACATCCCTCACGGAATCCGCCGGTTCTTTCGTGATGTCGACGACCACTTCGTCCGCGTAATGGACCTGAACGAAAGCTACCGTGACCTCGTCGCGTCGAGCCTTGATGCGTACTTGTCGATGCAGTCCCACCGACTCAATGAGGTCATGAAAATCCTCACGGTCATCAGCACCATCATGCTGCCTCTCACGTTCATCACCGGCCTCTACGGAATGAACTTTGACCAAATGCCATTGATTCACTGGGAATATGGATACGAGACCGCCTGGGCTGTGATGATCGGAACAGCGGCGGTTTTCTTTTGGGCAGGCCGCCGGCGCCGCTGGATCTAGCGCGGATCTAGTTCGCGGGCGTGCTAAAGAACGCTTCATGAACAAGCTAGATGTGGTTCGAGTCGAAGGGCTCACCGTCGATTGT
>JBLHKB010000260.1:0-9333 GCA_047619315.1 Polyangiales bacterium | reverse complement strand
TGAACAAGCAGCTCGATCTTCAGACTTGGCTCCATCGATCAGGGAAGGCGTGGGTCCAAGCCCAGGGACTTTACGAGCAGCGACGTACGCTACAGCTTGGGTTCGTTGCGGCGATTGCACTCGGCGGCCTCGTCACATTGTGGCTGCTGCGACGGTGGATTGTGAGCTCCGGAAGACGCTATCGCCTCGTCGTCCTGGGCCTTGGGGTCAGCGCTTGTTTCGTTCTGACCCGAGCGGCGAGCATCCATGTCTTGGACCGCATGCTCGGCAGCGTCGAAGGAACCGAGGCTGTGGGTGCGACACTCGAAATCGCAGCGCTGAGTCTGATTGTTCTAGGCGCGTTCCGCTGGCGGACGACGCTGACCGAAGCACCCTTCCAACGGTTCTAGGCGTGCCGTATGATGGCGTGGTGGGGTTTCGAGACGACAACCAAGCGCTTCGTGCCCGGATTCAGGCGCTCGAGGCGGAGAAAGCGAAGCTCGGCGAAGACAAGCGGCGCCTTGAGAGCGCCCTGAAGGAGCGCGCCGTTCAGGGTGAGAGCGCTGCGCCTGAGAGCGCTGCGCCTGAGAACGTGTCGAAAGAAAACGGCGTAAAGGTGCTGTCGTTGGGCGCTCCGATCATGGACCGGGTGTCCAAGCGCAACGCCCAGGAGCAGGCGCTAAAGCAAAAGCAACACGAGGCAGCCGCTGCTCAACGAGCCAAGGTCCTCCGCCGACTTCAGAGCAGGAGCAAACGCGTGCAGGTCCAGTCTGCCTCGGGCAGCTCCGTGATTCGCATCGAGCCCCCTGTTCTTTCCGACCAGCTTCGACTGCAGCTGCCATGGGGTTTCGGCTTTGCCTTCTTGAACCCCGGTGTCTTCGTCATGATCGGCCTCGGGTTCGTGTACGGTTTCTATCTCGACGTCGGTCTTTCCCAAGCGCTCCTTGCCTCCCTCATGACGTGGGTGTTCGCGCTCGCTCTCATCAATGTGGTCTATGCAAAGTGGAAGAGTCCCCCCTTCCGACTTGAGCTTACGAACAAGCACTTCGCACTCTACAAGCGCGGCAAGAAGCCGATCCTCTTCGGCACACTGGGCGAACTCGAAGTGGATGCTCCAACTCCGGACCCGGCGGAGCTTCATCGGGTCCGTGTTTCCGATGGTCGTGGGGACGAAGCCATCGACTACTTGTGTGCCGAGGACGTCGTCTCGCTAAACTCAGCGATTCGTTCTGCGCGCAAACCCCAAAAGTTCAAGAAGACGCAGAGAGACTAGGGCTTTCCTTCCACAAACGTTCGCGCGCCCGAGAGCAGGACGGAGGCGTAGACGGCGCGGTTCGTATCGCTCCACGAGACGAAGAGGCTCCCGCGACCGAGAGCCCGAACACCGGCGGGTAGGCGCCTTCGCGCCCAGCCGTGGGGCACATTCACATGGGCGGGTTCAGCTCAAGGGTCCGCACCGCCGCGCTCGCCGCAGCGTCGATGTCCATGGCCAGAGGACGCGGTGTGTTGCTGAGATAATCCGGGAGAAGACCGAGGTAACTCGAGTCTTCAGGATGCGCCGAAGCTCCGCCGGGGAGCTGGAAGGTGCATGTCACGCCAGTCGCTGGCGCTTCGCAGAGGAGACGCATGCTGGCGCCGGCGGTCTGCGAGTAATCGTTGTTTGGATTGGCGACGTCGACGGTGTAGAGGCCGCCGTCGTTGGCCAAGTTCGACTCATTGAACGCAGTGACAATTCCCCCGCTGGCGGTGTCGACGTCGGAGCGAAGGTTGAGGAAGTGAATCCGGCCCCACGCCCACTCGGCCTCGTTCTCGCCGAGGTTCTCAACAAGGAATGCGCCCGCGGCGTCGAGAGCTGCGGTGATGATGTCGTCACGGGTCTCGGTCACGCCTTCGGTGTTCACGTCGTCCCAGTAGATATCGCCAGCGAGCAACATCTCGCCGCGGAGGAGCCGCACCATCGCGGCGTTGGGTCCGCCTTCGCCGAAGATGCCTTCGTCCGTGAGTGTCGCCCGGTTGATCTCTTTGATCGCCACGTGGAACGCGGCGCAGCCGGCGGACTCGCTCAGCGCGACGCCGGAAGCGAGAGGTGATGCTTCAGCGTCAGTTCCCGTGAGGCCCGTCGAGCAGTCGTAGTTCCACGCCGAGAGGGCTGTGATGATCTTCTGACCGTTGTCGCTGAGGGGGAGGCCGTCCGCAGCGGCGAGAATCCCTGGGGTCAGGTACTCGCCGATCTGAGAGTGCGTGTCCGAGATGAGCGCGACCATGCTGGCGGTATCGTGGGCGTCGCTCGCTTCGAGGAGGTCGACGATACGCTGGTGCCGGTAGCCTGCAGCGACGTTAATCTGGAAGATGCCGAAGGTCTCGTTGGTGGGGTCACCGTCGGCCAGCGCACCCGTCATGTCGTTGTTGGCGGTGGCGATGAAGCCAGCCGAAGGGTTGAAGAGCTGCGGGAGGTCGTCGTAGTCGTAGTAGCTCTCCCACTCGTAGTCCCCGCGACCATCGAGGGGCATCCACGGCACGGCCTCGGCGATGCCTTCTGGGTTGTAAAACGTGGCCCACGGACGCTGAGGAAGACGGTTGTAGGGGAACCAACCGATGTTGCCTTCGGTATCCGCGACAACCCAGTTCTGACCGATGGTCGTGACCTGGCGAAGGGCTGTTTGCGCTGTCGCGACGGTTGTTGCGCGAGAGAGCTCCGCGAGGAAGTTCACGTCCGTGCTGGCGTCGTTGCCGGTCCAGCGGAGCGAGAGAACAGGGTCGCCGTCTTCGCGGGGAAGGATCGGGCCATGGTGCGGAACGAACTGGAGCTCCACTTCGGTGCTTGTCCCGTCAGCGCGCTCGATGGCGAACATGCGCTTGATGATCGGCA
The DNA here is from genome assembly GCA_047619315.1 of Polyangiales bacterium. Classification (GTDB taxonomy): domain Bacteria; phylum Myxococcota_A; class Polyangia; order Polyangiales; family Houyiibacteriaceae; genus JBCCRV01. The sequence continues at coordinate 6,485 of JBLHKB010000260.1, read as the reverse complement.
CCTGGGCACCTTGGAAGGTCACGGTGTTTCCGTCGCCGCTTACTTCCTCGACGTAGACATCCGTCATGTCCATGACCGTGGTCGTCGCGCCCCAAGCGATGTCTTCGTTCTGACCGATGATGATAAAGGGGAGGCCCGCGAAGGTCATGCCCGCGGCGTGAAGGTCACCGCTGCCGTTGGTCTTCGAGTCAAGCTGGGCGACGTACCAGGTGGCGGGGTTGGTCATGCCAAGATGAGGGTCGTTGGCGAAGAGCGCATTTCCGCTCGCCGTATTGTCAGGGCCCACCACCCAGTTATTGGAGCCAAAGCCACCTTGGCGACCAGGTCGTCCGAATAGCTGAGAGCCGAAAAGCTGCTCAGCGAGCAGGTCAGGCCCAAGGGCTGTGTCAGCGGTTCCCATCGGAATGGAGGGGTTAGCGCTCGGGGCGCACATGCCAGCGGTGGGCGTCAGGGATGCCATCTCGCCGAAGTTCTCAATGATCGGCGAGTCCACATCCGGCCGCGTGTCATATAGATCACGGAACATGAGCTCACCTTGCTCCGCTCCAAAACGCTCGATGAACTCAGCGCGGCGCTCGGCCATTCGGATCTCGAAGGCGGAGCTGTTCGTCAGCGAGTTGATGAGCGCCAACACCGTGGCGACGCTGTCCGTGGGTTCCCAATCCGGGACGCGATCGATGTCGTAGTCAAAGAGGAGCGTGTTCTCGAACTCCCTCGGAAAGATAGCGCCATTGCGGCCCGCCTTCGCGTCGGCGATCCATGAGTTGACGCCTCGCGCGTAAGCCTCAAGCCAGCCACGTACTTCGGGAGTCGCAGCGGCGAGCATGAATTCTTCGGCGGGCTCACCGGAGCGCGTGGAGTAAAGAGCGCGGCTTCGAGCGTCGACGGGCGCGGCCATGTCCGCGGCGAAGCCGGAGAGAATACCCGAGAGACGTCCGGTGGTGGCACGGCGGCGAAAGTCCATCTGCACGAAGCGGTCGCGGGCGTGGAAGTAGCCAAGGCCCGCGATGCAGTCTTCGTTGGTTTCGCAATCGAGGCTGAGGACGCCGTCTGCGTCGAGGTGCGCGCTGACTCCTTCACTTAGACCGTCGATGCGGAGGTCGGGTGGACCTGCGTCTGGCGTTTCGAACGTGTCATCGCGGATGACGTCGGCCATGGCATCGGACGCGTCCACTCCACCGTCCGGCGTGGGGCCCGCGTCGAGAGTGGCGTCATCGTCGCCGCAGGCGGCGAGGAATATCAGAGACAGGAAAAAAGGGCTGACGTTTCGCAGCGCGGAAATCATGGCGAAACCATAGCGAAGAGAGGAAGACGCCGCATCCCTTTTGCGGCGTGAACACTCTATCGAGCCGCTGCATCGGCGCTACCAGGGAGCGTTCCAGTCGATGGGTGCGGGCTCGCTTGGTTGTTCCGCCACGTTTGGGGGAGGAGCCGTCGGGAGAAGCTCGTTTGGAGGTGGTGCGCTGACGGTCTCGGGTGACGTGGGAGGGGTCTCCCGCATCGTCACAGAGGGTTCGTTTGGAGACACCACGAACGCGCCACGTAGTCCTTCCAGCACGGAACGGACCTCGCGACGCAACGCCGGATCTCGAACGCGCGCCGTGTTCGCAGCCGTCGCGGCCGGCGCTTCCGCAGGCTCTGGGTCTTCGACAGCGGGAAGCGTAGAGCTTGTCGTGGCAACGGCGTTTCGAGAAGGGAGCGCCGCAAGTGCCGCTGCGAAGAACGCATCCTCTTCGTCGCCCGCAACGTAACGAGAGCGCTCCCCAGGTTCGCTCTGGTCGACCCAGAAGCTTGGGCGCACACGAACATCGATGTGCGTGAACGTGCTCGCGGAATAGAAGCCCACCCCGGTCTCGGGCAGGGCGCGCGCGAACTCCGCTACTTCGGCGCGATGAACGCCTTCAACTCGAATGTCGATGGCTTGAGCGTGGTGGTGCCTCGACCCGACGCGGGCCCCAGGTCGATACGCAGACACCACGACGATACGCTTCTCGGGCCACCGTTCCGACACCTCCTGTAGGCGCGAGAGCACCCTTGGGTCGAAGCGACGAATGTCGCGGGCGACGAAGCCTTCGCTTTCGTTTCGTCGCAGCGTTGCGCCGGGTCGAGGAATTCGGGCACCACGAGGTCGTACGTGAACGCTGAACTCATCCAGGACCGCGAGGTTGGGTGTGCCATCGCAGAGCGCTAGGGAAAATGCCTTGGCCTCGCGCGCTCGTCCAAAGAACTCGAGCGTGACCGCAGGCTTCAGACAGCCGGATGGGCCGCTGTTGTCCGCGTGCAGATCCGGTGGCGCGGCGAGGCAGAGCATGCACAGAAGAGTCGCGAGGAGCGCCCGGAAGATGTTGTGGTTGCGACGGTCGAAGACGCGACGCGGTCCACGACGACGCTCCGGGCCCGTCCACGTCGGGGACGGAGCGCGTCGACGATCGCGTTTTGCAGGATCGGACGATCGTCGGTCTGAACGACGTCGCCGCTCTTCAGGCGGAGGAAGCACTGGTAGGTCTAGGTCGTTCATTTGACTACATCATCCCACACAAGGGTGGACCAAAGACGGGACTTGGGTCAATTTCAGCGCATGCGACTCGTTTCACGGCAGTATCGCGACCCCCTCGACCAAGTTTGGCTTGGTGCCGCAGCAGCCATGGGCGTGACGGTGAGTCGCTCAAAAGACGTTTTTGCGGCCTGGGATGGCGAAGGGGGCCTCGTCTTGGGCGCGGACGAGACGCTCGATGCAGACGACTGCTTGGGCCAGATGATCTTCCACGAGCTCTGTCATTCGTTGGTCCAGGGGCCTGGGAATCTGTCACGGCCGGACTGGGGGCTCGACAATATCGGTGACGGCGACCTGCACCGTGAACATGCATGCCTTCGAACGCAGTGCGCGCTGCTGATGCCCCTTGGACTCCGCGCCGCATTTGCACCGACGACGGAGCATCGCGTTTTCTACGACTCGCTTTCCAAGGATGCCCTCCGCGGTGACGGGGAAGATGTCGCGCTCGCGCGTCGCGCCCTCGAACGCGCCGGCGATACGCCCTGGCATCCACATCTCGGCGCCGCCCTCGCAGCGACCCGAACGATCATTGGCGCGGCGTCGAGTTTTGCAACAGACGCCGACCTCCTCCAGCTCGACTAGCCGAGGGAGCGCGCGACGACGACGTCCAAGTAGTCGCCTTCGGGAAACGCGAGGAGCCGTGGATGGTCCGGTGGAGCGCTCCCGCGATGGAGCACCTGCAAGACGCGGCCAGTCCGGGATGCACCTTTTGCGATGGTCTCGTCGAAGTCTGCGCCGCGCACATGGCTTGAACAGGAAGCGGCGACAAAGATCCCGCCCGGCAAGAGTCGTTTAAGGCACGACGCGTGAAGTTGCTCGTAGGCTTGGAGGGCCTTCTCGACGCTCTTTTCGTTGGGAGCGAAGCTCGGCGGATCGCTCACGATGAGCTCGTACATCTGACTGTCCTGCTCCATGTGCGTTCGGACGTCACGGGCAAGAGCGGTGTGTCGTTCGGGCTTCAGGTCGTTCGCGGCCCAGGTGGCTTCGGAAAGCGAGATCGCTGCCGGCGCCACGTCGACGGTCGTGACGTGCGCTGCGCCGCCGAGGCCTGCGGCAACACTGAACCCGCCCGTGTATGCGTAGAGGTTGAGCACCCGGCGACCTTGGGCGAGGGAACGCACTCGTTTTCGCGATTCCCGATGGTCTAGGAAGAGCCCTGTCTTTTGCCCGCGCCAGAGATCGGCGCAGAGGACCATGCCGCACTCGCGGACTTTTACTTGGTCAGGTGGAGGCTGGCCCCACACTAAGCGCGGCGCTTGGCCGCTTCGCCCGACGCGGGAGAGCAGGCCCAGGGTGCCTCGCTTCTCGAGAATTGGGATGAGTACTTCCACCAAGGTGGCCTCAAGACTCGGGGCGGCCTCGCCATCGAGCCGAAGAACGACAAAATCGCCCTCTTCGGCGCCGTAATGGTCGAGGGCAATTCCCGGCAAACGATCGCCTTCGCCGTGACAAAGTCTGTAAACGCTGGTGTCGTCGCTGGCCACGAGGGACCGCCGTAATCCGAAGGCAGCCTTGAATCGTCGGTCGAAGAACGAGTGGCCCAGGGCCTCGTCACGGGTTGTGAAGATACGTACGCCGATGGCGCCCGACTCCACAAAACCTCGAGCGATAAACGCCCCTTTTTTGTCCTGCACCTGAACAGGCGTCCCGGGCTTTAGGTCAAAGGGATCGAGGGCGTCTCGATAGACCCATGGATGCCCAGCGCCCAGAACCCGACCTAGATTCTTGCGCATTCGAAGAATTGGCTCATTGGAGTCCGCCATACAGCTTCGTATCACGCTCCGACGCTACGTCGATGGCGCGAAGCGTCGCTGCCTCAATTGTGATAGAGCACCACTTCCCTTTCGGGCGATGGACGAGAGCATCCCCCAGCAAATAGGTCGTTATTCGGTCGATCGCCTCCTCGGCGCCGGCGCCATGGGATTCGTATATCTAGGCCGCGACCCCGAGTTGGACCGACCCGTCGCGATCAAGACGGTGCGAAACCTGGAAATGGAGCCGGAAGCGCTCTCGCTTTTCCTCGAACGTTTCCGCAACGAAGCTCGCGCCGCCGCGCGCCTGCAGCATCCCAATATCGTTCAGGTCTACGACGTGGGCGAGGAAGATACGATCGGGCCCTACCTCGTGTTCGAGTACGTGGCTGGCTCGACGCTCAAACACATTCTTCGAAGCAAGGGTGCGATGGAACCGCGAGCCGTGGTGCGGCTCGCTGAAGAGATCGGCGACGCGCTCACGGTCGCTCACGACGCCGGCATCATTCACCGGGACATCAAGCCGGACAATCTCCTCATCACGCCCGATGGCCAAGCGAAGCTGGCGGACTTTGGCATCGCGCGAATTCCGAACGCGACGCTGACGCGCGAAGGACAGTTTCTTGGGACGCCGTGTTACGCGGCCCCGGAGACACTCGCTGAAGGCGCCTACAGCATCCGCAGCGACCTCTTTTCGTTTGCGGCGGTGTTGTACGAAGCCGCGACTGGCAAGCGGGCGTTCCCTGGAGACGACGCGCTCTCCGTGGCGCACAAGGTGATCAACGACGAGCCTCGCTCTCCTCGAGAGGTCGCCGACGACCCGTCAAAGATTCCGAAGCAGGTCGACACCCTTCTCCTCGAAGGTTTGTCGAAGCTAGCGACAGGACGATTCGAAGCCGCCGACGATTTCGCCGCCGCCGTTCGCGAGGCGTATGAGGTCTCAGGCATGGTGAGTCCCGATGAGTTCGGGCGCCCACCCTCGAGGCGCATCAGCATCACCACACCGCCTCCGAAGGAGTCGAGCAAAGCCGGGTTCATGGCGCTCCTCGTGGCGCTCGTTGGACTCGGTGTGGGTCTTGTATACATGTTCCGAAACGACGGTGACCCCGTCGCCGTTGTCGTCGACGGGAGCACCGATTCAGGCATGGACGCGGCCGCGGAAGACATCGACGCGAGCCCGCTGATCGACGCGGAGATCGACGCCACGCGCGACGCTGGAGTCGAGGTGCAGGATGCCGAGCCCGCCGACGGCGATGAAGATGCAGACGCCGAAGAGTTGGACGCGGAAGCCGACGTCGCGGCGATGACGCCACACGACCGCGAAGAAGCGGCAAAAGACGCCCTCGATCGCGCGCGTGCCCTCCTCGCGGATGGCGACACGGATGGGGCTCGCTCTGCCCTCGCCGAAGCCGAACGCTACGACCCCGGCAACCCGGACGTTGAAGATCTCAGCGCGCAGCTGCCGTCCTCCGAAGATCCCTAACAAAAGCGGGCCAGGCGCCCTTGTCACCTTCTCCGTTCGCACACATTCTTAGATCATGAGCCGCGTCCCGGATGTTCCGAAGGATACCCGCCTGCTTGGTTTCATCCGGCCCGATGACACCAAGCGCATCGCGGTGATCTTTCTCGGTGCGATCCCGATGGTGCTCGGCGCTGTCATCGTGGGCTACGGGTTCGGTCGCCTCGAGGTGATCGATCCAGCAGGCCTTCATCACGACGCACGAGAATACGCGCACAGCCACAGCGAAGGCATCGTGGCTCCCGCAGACGCCGCACATGGCGACGCGCCGGTCGGTTCACCTTGGTTCTTGTTCCTCGCGGGCCTCGCTCTCGTGGCGTCTGGGCCCATCCTCGCGTTCGTTGTACTCGGACGGATTTGGCGACGTGACGAATGGATTCTCATTCGCGATGACGCCCTCGTGATGCAGTTCGCCGATGGCGACACAACGCTCCGCTGGGACGCGATGGATCGCATCTTCTACGATCCAAACCTCAATCTCGTCGCGCTGACGTTTCTCGAGGGCGAAGACATGGCCCTGCCGCGTCGGTTCGACTGTGGCGACGCAAAGGATACCGCGATTCGCCTCGACGCGATCCGCCGCAAAGCCAGCTTCGGCCTTCTTTAGTCCGCTCGGGCTCTGAACGCGGTCCGCCAAAGCTGATGGCCCGACCACGCTTTG
>JBLHKB010000259.1:0-9360 GCA_047619315.1 Polyangiales bacterium | reverse complement strand
TTGGTGCCTGGCCCCACTTTGCCCTATTTTACGTCCGTGCTTCCCCGTCCGGCTTTTTGGATCTCACTCGTCTTGCTATCGGGCGCCCTTGGCGTTCCGGCGCAAGGCCAGGAGCGCGATGGAGAGACCGTAGAAAGCACGGAGGGGGCCGCCGCTTCATTCATCCCCGAGCCGAGCGACACACCACCGCCAGGTGGGCCTGCCGAGGGGTTCGGTCCGCCACGTCCCGACGGCGTGTCGCGTTCACGCTCCATCGGCGCCACCAACCGAGGGCGTCTTCAACGCGGTGTTGCCCTCGACGGCGTTAACGGGGTGCATATCCGCACCCCAAATCACGCCTATGGCACTCAAGAATTCACGAACTTGCTCTCTTGGGCTTCGGCCCAGGTCGAAGCTCAGTACCCTGGATCCCGTTTGCTGATTGGGGACCTCAGCCGCGAGCGGGGGGGACGTATTCGTCCGCATCGAAGTCACCGCGTCGGTCGGGACGCCGACGTCGGCTTTTACCTCATAGACTCTTCGGGGGAGCCGGCGATGAACAACGCATTCGTGGGCTTGCGGCGGACGGGCGTCGGCAAGGAGCGGCGCAGCGAACGCGAGTTAAAATTCGACGATGTGCGCAACTGGGCGCTCGTCGCAGCGCTCATGGGTCAGGACGTGGTCCCCATTCAGTACATCATGGTGATCTCGCCGCTCAAAGAACGTCTTCTCGCCGAGGCGCAGCGTCAGAACGCACCCGCTTGGTTGATCCACCGCGTGATGGAAGCCGTCGGGCCGCGCCGAACCGGTCGTGGACGCTGGGCTCGCTACGGCACGCACAACTCTCACTTTCACATTCGCATCTACTGCGATGGTGACGACAAGCCTCGCTGCCGCGACTCGCCGCCCTACTGGGACTGGGTCCCGGAGCGAGTCCCGAGCCCCGAGGCTCGCCAAGCCGAACGGGAGCGAGTGCGTCAGGCCGTACGCCGACGCCGCTCCCGCTCCTCCATGATGAGCTCGATGAGATCACGGATGCGTTCGTCGATGCGCTCCACGATGCGTTCGTCGATGCGTTCCCGAATGTCTTCGATGCGCTAACGCGGCACGCCGCCCTCGCTCAAGTCTCCGAGACGAGCCCGTAAAATCCCTGGTCGTCGAGCTCAGGCAACACGTCCGCGCGGATCTGAATGGTCCGCACCGCCCAGACATCTTCGAAGATGCGGTACTTCAACGCCGTTTGGTCGAGATAGTCCACGCCCGCGCTTCCGCCCGTGCCGGTACGCCGGCCGATGACACGCTCGACCATTCGCGCGTGGCGCTGTCGGAAGATCACAAACGCCTGCTCCAGAGCGACCAAGGAATCGATGAGCTCTCTGGGCCACGCGAGGAGGGGAAGCTCGCGGTAGCTCTCGACGAACACGAGGGCAGCTCGGATCCTGCGGCGGCGCTTCTGCTCCTCGGCCGGGAGGTCCTCCGCCAGAAGGAATGTCCGAGCCGAAGCTCGGGCACCTTCATAACGCTTCTCCAGACGCGCGATGTCCGAGGGTGTCAGCGCATCATGAACTGCAAACTTGAGCGCGCGCTCCGTCTCGCCCGCATGCGCCGCCAGGTACGCTTCACAGAAGCTTGAGACGACGGCGTCGTCATCCGTGTCCGTGGGCACAGACCCTTGAATCGGCGTCCGATAGAGCCATTCGTCGATGGCAGTCTTCATTGTGACTGGGTGAAGGAGACGCATCTCCACTTGCTTCAGCGCGGCGGAAGGCGTGCCGTCCGGCTGCTCAAGAGCCTTCTTGTAGTCCCCTTCATGGCCGAGGGGGATTCGCCGCTTCTCCTCCAGGCCCAGGACGATTTCAATCTCGCGCATCTGTGCCGACTGGAAGCCGCTCGCCGGACTGAGCTTGTCGCGAAAGGAGAGGTAGTCCCGCGTCGTCATCGTCTCCATAAGCGCGAAGTGGCCAGCGGTCTGGTGGAGGAGAACCGCGATCCGCTTGAGACCTCGAACCGCCGCCGAGAGGGACTGCTCGGGCACACGGTCTTCGGAGAAGAGCGCACGCACCGTGAGCAACTCGCGAAGGATCAGCTTGAACCACAGCTCATCGATCTGGTGAACGGTGATGAAGAGCACCTCATCATTGCCGAGGTGCTCATCGGTCTCTTCAAGACCGCCCTGGAGTTTCAAGACCTCTTCGGTCTTGATGTACTCCCAATAGGTAGTGGCTTTTCGCGGCTCATCCATGGGCGTTACGCTGGACTACTCGCGCCACAGACGCAACGCCTGAAGCAGGTAGCTACTCGGCGGGCGTTTCTTGAGTGCTCGTCGGGCGGCTTACGCTTTTGCGCCACGCTTTGAAGCGCTTCCACCCTCGCCCCGTGAAGCCTCGGAAATCTTCCGCGATGGCGTACAGGCTCGGAATCAGAATCAGCGTCAGCAGCGTCGCGGCGCCAAGCCCAAAGATGATCGCGATGGCCATCGGCGCCCACCAAGACGCCGTCGTGCTCCCGACGATAAGCTTGAACTTACGAAAGTCGACGGACACGCCAATGGCCATGGGAATGAGGCCGAGGACCGTCGTGATCGCCGTGAGAATCACCGGGCGGAAGCGGGTCATGCCCGCACGAACCAGGGCATCGACAACGCTTGCTCCGCGTTCGCGCAGCTGCCCCACATAGTCGAGCAAGACGATGGCATTGTTCACGACGATGCCTGCGAGCGATATCACCCCAAGCCCCGTCATCATGATGCCGAACGGAGTGCCCGTGAGAACCAGGCCCCAGAGCACACCCACCAAGGAAAGAATGACGCTGTAGAGAACGATGATCGGCGTGAGAATCGCGTTGAACTGGAAAACAAGAACGCAGAGGATGAGCAGGAGGGCGATCAGCATGGCTCGCGCCAAGAACTCGCCCGTTTCCACCTGCTCGTCGTTGGAACCGCCGAGGGAAAGACTGTAGCCCGCGGGCAGCTCGGTCCGGTCGATGTAGTCGAGGACCGCTTGCTGAACGACGTCCTGCTGAACGCCCTCTTCGACGTCGCCGGTGACGCTTACGACGAGCTGCTGGTCGATGTGATGAATGGCGCCTGTTCCGCCCGCGAGCTCGTACGTCGCCACCGCCGAAAGCGGTACGGGGAAGGTGTCCGGGCTGATGTCTTCGCGACCGTCGATGCGAAGCGCCATGATGGACTGCAGGTCCTCACGAAACTCCGGCGCGATGGTGACCATGATGTCGTACTCGTCTTCGCCGTCGCGCCACGTGCTCGCTTTTTGGCCAGCGACGGCGGCACGCACGATACCAGCGACGGCCTGAGTGCTGGACCCGACGCGTTTCGCCGCTCCACGGTCGATGCGCAGTCGCATCTCAGGGCGCCCCACGCGATAGTTGTCCGTCAGCCCCGTGGAGCCTTCGATCTCGCGGAGATCGCGCCGCACACGTGCCGCCAGACGGCCGAGTTCATGGACCTCTTCGCCGCTGACCCGCACGTCGATGGGATTCCCCACGGGCGGGCCCATGCGTTCCTTCTCGACGCTGATCTCGGCGCCGGGGATCTCGCGCACCGCCGTACGGATCGCTTCGATGGTGTCCGTCGTCGGTTCGACTCGAACATGTTCTCCGGGCCGAGCCGTGTTGTGGTCCGGCAAGAAGTCGACGGTGATGCGGGCCATGTTTGCGGCGGTCTGAGACGCGCTCATCGGGTCCTGGCCGCCGCCTGCCACGCCTACTTCGGCAACGAAGACATCGACGTTGTCGATGCCAGCGAGGATCGCTTCGACCTGGCGTGAGATGCGGTCCGTCGTGTCGACGCCGGTACCGATCGGCGCCCGTATGCTCACCGTGGCGCGAGCAGGTTCGGTCTCGGGAAAGAACTCGACGCCGTGATTGAGAACGCCATACGCCATGAACGTTCCGATGAGGGCGACATTGCCCAACATAAACGTGATGTAGCGGCGCCGAATCGCTAGCTCCAGGAAACGCCGGTAGGCACCCATGATGCCGGTCTCCGCCAGCGGCATGTCGTCGATCTCGCCCTCGCGATACGGCCCATCTCCGGTCTCCGAGCGTTCGCTTTTCTCCGCGTCGATTTTGGCTTGGGCGCGCTTGGAGCGGCGCATAAACACCGCCGTCGTCACCGGGAGCACAAGGACCGCGACGATCAGTGAACAGATGAGAACGATCACGATGGTCTTGGGCAAGTAGCCCATGAACTGACCCATCATGCCGGTCCAAAACAGAAGGGGTGCGAACGCCGCGACGGTGGTCGCCGTCGACGCTGCAACCGCTCCAGCGACTTCACGCGTGCCGATCACAGACGCCGTGATCGGGTCTTTTCCTTCTTCGACGTGACGGAATATATTCTCCACAAGCACGATCGCGTTATCGACGAGCATACCCAGGGCCATGATCAGCGAGAAGAGCACGATCATGTTGAGCGTCATCCCGAAGGCAGAGATGACGATGAACGCGAGGAGCATCGACAGCGGGATCGCGATGGCCACGAAGAAGCTGTTTCGAACGCCCATGAAGAAGAGCAGCACGGCCACGACCAAAAGGAGACCGGTGATGATTCCGTTCTCCAGCTCGCTGACCATGTCGTCCACGAGCTTCGACTGGTCGCCGAGGTAGCGCGCGTGAACTCCTTCTGGCCAGAGCTCAGCGTGGTCCGCGACCATCGCTCGGACGGCGTCCACGACCTCGACGATATTGGCGCCTGTGCTCTTCGAGACCGCGATGGAGACCGAAGTCTCGCCGTTCATTCGAGCGTAGGTTGCCCGCGGCGCGAAACCGTCGACGACGCGCGCGACGTCGCGAATGAACACAGGTCGGTCGCCGACCCGTTTGACGGCGATGTCCTCAAGCTCCTCAGGAGTCGTCGCCTCGCCGGGAACCCGCAAAAGGAACGTCGCGTCGCCGGCGGCAACATCACCACCGGGAATGTTGACGTTCTCCGTCGCGATGGCCTGACTGACGTCGTTCATGGAGAGGCCGTAATAGGAGAGACGGCGCGGATCGATCTCGACGCGAATCTCCCGCTCGCGACCACCGGACAAGTTCGCATCCAGGACGCCAGAGACGCTCTGGATGTCTTCTTCCAGCGCTTCGCCCAGTCGCTTCAGCTCGACCTCATCGACGGGTCCACCGAGGGTTACGATAAGAATAGGGAGGTCCGAAAAGGATATTTCCGAGACGATGGTGTCCTCGGCGTCATCGGGGAGCGTGGAGACGCGCCCGACGCGGTCGCGAACACGCTGGAGCGCGTCTTGGATGACCACTTCAGGCTCGAACTCAAGCACGACCGCGCTGAGTCCTTCGTACGAAGTGCTCGTCATGTGCTTGAGGTCTTTGATGCCGGCGAGCTCATTCTCGAGAGGGATCGTCACCAACGACTCGATGTCCTGTGGCGAGACACCGATGTAGGGAGTCATCACCGTGACGACGGGAATCGACACATCAGGGTTCGCTTCGCGCGGAAGCTCTCCGTAGATTTTCGAGCCGAGCAGTACGACGCAGAAGACGAGGAAGTTGATAAAGAGCCGCCGCTTACGGACGAGAGTATCGATCACGGAGCGGCCTCCTCAGACGGCTCGGTCTCCTCGACTCCTGCGGCGTCGGCCTCTTCCCCAAACACTACGCGACCTTGCGTGCAGCAGACGCCTTCACGAACCGTCAGGATTTGGTCGCCTTCGGCGAGCTCGCGATGGCCCGTCACGATGAGCCGGTCGTTGACGCTCACTCCGGAGGCGATGACCACCTGGTCGCGGAGGACGCGTTCGACCTGAACCGGCCGCCAGTGCGCAAGATTACCCTCTGCGACGAAGACGCCATTCTCCCTGAGGGCCGTCACGAGGGTGTACTGAGGAATCACCACCGCCTCCTCCGCGGTCTCACCTTGGACCTCGACGTCCGCGATCATCCCCGGCAGCAGAGCCCGGTCTTCGTTCGGCAGCACGACGCGGACCTCAAACGCTCGCGTCCGCAGATCGGCTGCGGGACTGATGCGCAAGATACGTCCGTCGATGGGCACGGACGTCGCGTCCGCTCGAACCTTCACGGACATGCCCGCGCGTAGCGCCCCGACATCACGGTCCGGGACGGACATCGCGACATGCACAGGGGAGAGCCGTACCAGCCGAACAAGAGGAGCGCCCGGGGCTGCGACTTCGCCGCGTTCGACGGAAACCTGAGCGATGGTGCCTGCGAAGGGCGCGCGAATAATCGAGCGTGAACTCGCGACCGTCGCCGAGCGAAGCCCCGCCCGCGCCGCCGCCACTCGTGAGCGAGCTGTGTCGACTTGTTGGACAGAGATCGCGCCGCCAAGACGCTCGGCGCGCGCTAGCTCTCTGGTTGCCGCTTCGACTTCGACGCGCGCCTGACCGACACGCGCGCCTGCAGACGCCGTATCGACGCGTACGAGCACCTGACCCTCTTCCACTCGTTCGCCTTCTTCGACTTGAACGCGCTCGACGAAGCCACCCATCGCCGCGGCGAGAAGCGCGTCCTGCGACCCAACAACTTCGCCGGGCCAACGCGCCTGAAGTCCTGCTGTGCTCATATGGACCACGGCCACCTCCACACGCGTCGCCGAGGCGTTCTCGGTGATACGGGGGGCTCGTGCTTCGGTCGGGGTGGCTTCTTCACCACCACAGGCCGACATAAAGAGGGCCATCGCAGCGCTGGAAATCAGATTAGGGCGACTCATCACAGGGGGTCTCCGCCGGCGGGCAGGTGAAAAGAGGTTCTTAAACCAGGATCTTAGTATGGTGGGTCGTCTGAAGACCCTTGGCGTTATCAACGCTATTTACGCCCTCCACAGCGCGGCGCAAACTGCAGAAACCCAAGCAATATGCCCTGCAAGCTTGCTATACTGGAAGACCGTGCAACGCGTCCGCCGACTTGCAGCATTCTGGTCGTGGCTTCCAGCGTTCCGCGCGGTGGCTGAGTCCGAGCATCTGCCGACCGCTTCAAAGCGACTCAACATCACAGCGTCGTCGCTCTCCCGAACGATTCGGCTCCTCGAAGACGAGATCGGAACTCAACTTTTCGATCGCACTGGGCGACAGATCCGGCTCAATGACACCGGCGCGGCTTTTCTTCAGGCAACACGCGAGGCGATGCGCGTGATCCATGAGGCGCTCCTGGTCGCGAGCGGGGACCAACACCGCGGACCCGTTCATTGCTCTGCTCCTTCGCCCTTCGCGCCTATTTTGCTTGTACCGGCCACGCGATGGCTAAGCGAAGAGCACCCCAGCATCACCGTTCATATTCACAACCATGGTTCTCTCGCCGCTCGCCTTCGTCGCGGGGAGCTGGACGTTGCTCTCAGTGACGATGCGATCGAAGATGAGGGAATCGTCACGACCCGTCTCATGGAACTTGAGCATGACGTCTTCGTTGCGTCGAAGAAGGTCACCCTCGAAGACGCCATCTTCGTGGCCCCCACGCTCGACGAACGTGGCCAAACGCCCGACGCTTGGCCCGCCGACCGCAAGCGCACCATCGGCCTCCGGGTGGACCTAATGCAGGTCGCCATCGACGTGGTGCGTACCGGCGCTCCCTACGCGGCGGTGCTGCCGGCTATCGTTGGAAAAGCAAACGGGCTGAGGCCACTCGGCCTCGCCGGTGAGATGTCCTCAAGCGTGCTCTACATGGTTCGCCGAACGCCACTCGCTCTTCCCTCTCGTGCCGATCTCTTCGCCGACGCCGTCCTGGCGACACTTCCGAAGGTGTGAGCCCAGTGCGAAAAACACGCGCATTCTACGGAGCCCTTCAGGGCAATTATTGGACCCTTGCGCCGCAAGTCGCCCGGTCGCTGAGTCCGCCGACGACGCCGCCGGGAGTCCCTTTCCGTCACACCTTTGAAGGTGCCGTCGGAGAGATCACACTCAGCGGCGAACTTCATGTTCCAGACGACGCCCTTCGCCACGAAGACCTCCCGCTGATCATTGTCGTTCATGGCCTCGGCGGCAGCATCGAGAGCGGCTACACCAAAGATGCCGCGTGGGCCGCCATCGGCGCAGGGGCCGCGTGCCTTCGCATCAACCTCCGTGGCGCAAGCCGCAACGGCGACGACATCTACCATGCGGGGTTGCGCGAAGATCTCGACCAGCTGCTCCGCGCCAAGGCCCTCGCGCGTTTCCAGCGCATTCATATTCTTGGCTATTCTCTCGGCGGGCATCTCACTCTTTGCTTTGCCGCCGATCCAAGCGACCGACGCGTTCAGTCGTTTGGTGCCATCTGCCCACCCCTCTTGCTCGCCCCCGGCATCGCGCATATCGACCGCAAGCGGTACGCACCTTACCGGCGACACGTGCTCAAGGGACTCAAAGAAATCTTCGCCGCCTATGCGACGCGCGGGCGCCCTTTGCCCTGTGCGCCATCTCTCGCGGCGGGCGCAAAGACCCTGCGCGAATGGGATACCCGCGTCGTCGCTCCGCATTTCGGTTTTGACAGCGCCGAACACTACTGGGAATCGCAAAGTGCTGGCCGAACGCTCAGAGACATCACGCGGCCGACGCTCATCGTCACGGCTGAGTTCGATCCGATGGTCCCCTACCCCTCCGCCGCGCAGCTCTTGAACGCTCAGTCCGGTGATGATTCGGCGGTGACCTGCGTCGTGCTTCGCCAAGGCGGTCACGTGGGATTCCCAAGGGTTCAGCCACTCCAGGTTCAGTCCGACGGCGAGAGTGTTGAGGCACAAATGGTCCACTGGCTCCTCGGCGCGTAGTACCGGACTCCGCCTGCGATGCGTCGGGGGCGTCCTATCGCCGCCGTCGGAAGGCGAATACAAAGAGCGCCAAGCCGAAGGCGACCGGCGCCGTTGACCGATGCCCGACGGCGCATCCACCGTCCCCGGCTCCCACCTCGAGGCCTCCGTCGGATGCACCGGCGTCGGCGCCCGGTGCTGCATCGGCCACCGCAGAGCCGGCGTCGACGCCGGCGCCACCGGCATCCGCGGGCCCGGCGTCGGACATCATCGGGCCTGCATCAGGCGCGCCGGTGGAGAACGGGGCGCCGCATGTTGCGGATGCACCGCCCACCGGTGCGCCCGCGCACTGCGTGGGCCAAGACTGCCCTCCAACATGATCCCCGGCGAAGAACCCCGTGCACTCGGGGCCTGGGTTCCAGGTGCCGTCCACGTCGTGGCATGGTGTGATGTCGATTCCGCTCACCTCTTCGAACCAAGGGACATGCTGATGAATCAGCGGGTACGCGCCATCGCCGTTGCATGGAATGCCCGTGGTACCGCCGGACACGGTGCCGAAGACCCGCCAGGTCGAATCCGCCATCCGCAAGAAGACGGGTCCTCCCGAGTCGCCGGGACAGGCCGACGCACTGGGCGTTCCAATGATCGACACGTCGCTTCGAAGGTCTCGCACAGGC
>JBLHKB010000258.1:0-9361 GCA_047619315.1 Polyangiales bacterium | reverse complement strand
TTGCCCAAGTAAAATGCCTTCTCGTCGCCTTCAGCGGCATCGATCTTGCCCCGGGCGATGACCGTTTGCTCAAGGAGCAGCCAGCCCAAGGTGAGACGCGCCATCATGTCCAGGAAGCGTTCGGCCATGAGAGGGATCTTCGCCATTTCGCCCTTTTGGAACCACCCAAGGAAGAGCATGACGCACGCTCCGACGGACTCGTGGGCCTTCTTGAGGTTATCGATGCAGCCCTTGAGCTCTTCGTCGTCCTTGTGGGCGTCGATGAACGTCTGGACTTCACCGAGGAATGTACGCGTGTTCGCGCCACCGTTCTGACCGAGCTTTCGGCCGACAAGATCCATCGACTGGATGGCGTTGGTGCCTTCGTAGATGCTGAAGATCTTGGTGTCGCGTGCGTACTGCTCAACGGGCCAATCCTTCAGGTAACCAGCGCCGCCGTACACCTGAATCGCCGTCTCGCAGATGCTGTAGGCTTCGTCCGACGCGTGCGCTTTGACGATGGGCGTCAGGAGATCGATCTGTCCCTGGTGGTAGGCCACCGTTGCATCGTCACCTTCGGCGGCGCGCATGCGGTCCTGGTGAGTTGCGACCTTCATGATGAGTGCGCGCAGCCCTTCGACGCGCGACTTCATGTTGAGGAGGTCACGGCGAATATTTGGATGCTCGATGATGGAGACGCGGTCCGCCTCGGGGTTCTTGAAGTCCTTGATGGACGCGCCCTGCTTGCGGTCGCGGGCGTAGTCGAGGGCGTTGAGGTACGCCGTCGAAGCCACAGAGAGTCCCTGATTGCCGACTCCGATGCGTGCGAAGTTCATCATCTTGAACATCTGGCGCATGCCCTGATGCTCGACGCCGCCGACGAGCTCGCCCAAGCAGCCGCCGTCTTCGCCGAAGTTCAGCGCGCAAGTGGCGTTGCCGTTGATGCCCATCTTGTGCTCGATGGAGGCGACGTGGACGTCGTTGGACTCGCCGGTCTCGATGTTCAGCTTCGGCACAATAAAGAGCGAGAGCCCCTTCGTTCCAGCCACAGCCCCGTCGATGCGAGCGAGGACAAGGTGAACAATATTGTCCGCCATGTCGTGGTCGCCGCCGGAGATGTAGATCTTCGTTCCCTTGATGTTGTACTTGCCATCCTCAGCGGGAGTGGCTGTCGTGCTCGATGAGCCAACGTCACTGCCGGCGTGCGGCTCGGTGAGACACATCGTGCCGCCCCAGTTGCCGTCCATCATCTTCGTCGGGTACGTCTTCTTCTGCTCGTCCGTTCCGAAGTGCGCGATGACCTCAGCGGCGCCGAGGGAGAGGCCTGGGTACATGTTGAAAGCGGTGTTGCTGCCGCTGATGAGCTCATCCGTGATGAGACCGAGCGTCGCTGGCGCGTCCATGCCGCCGAACTCCGCCGGGGACGAAATCGTTCGCCAGCCCGCCTCGTAGAGTCGATCCCAGGCGTCCTTGAAACCAGCTGGGGTCGTTACCTTGCCGTCCTTGAAGACACATCCCTGGTCGCCGACGGCGTTGAGGGGGCCCGTCACGTCCGTGGCGAAGCGGTAGACCTGGCTGATGACCTCTTTGATCGTCGCCTCGTCCCAGTCGGCGAAGGGACCCTGTCCGTAGAGATCACCGAGCCCAAAGTGCTCAAAGAGCAAGAAGTTGAAGTCGCGAAGGTCGGCCTTGTAGCGGTTGATCGGCTGGGACACAGAGAGAACTCCTCAAAAGCGCCTAGGCGCTTTTTCAGCAGGTGGAATGGAATCGGAATCTGGCGGCAACAACGCGCCGCGTCAAGGCGCTGAATGGCGATTCATTTTTTGCCGGTTCGTCAGAAAGCGACCCCGAAGTGACTGGTTTTGACCCCAAATACGCCATCTCGGAAGCTGGACCTCGACCCCCGCCCGGCGTATGGCCTCGGCATGAGCCTCGAACGAGAACTGGACGCGTTGGCTTCCGCCACGATGCAAAGCGCCCTCGGCCTTGAAGAAGTCCCAAACGCCATCCTGCGCAAAGCCCAGGATTCGAAGTTTGGCGACTATCAGATCAACGGCTGCATGGGCCTCGCCAAGAAGCTGGGCAAATCGCCGCGAGATCTCGCCGCCCCCGTCGCGGAGGCCATGCTCGCCACGGACGCCGTGAGTGAAGCGAGCGTCGCAGGGCCTGGGTTTGTGAACCTGCGCCTCGAGCCCACCTGGCTCGCGAAGCGTGTGGTAGCTGACCTCGCCGACGCGCGCCTCGGCGTTGAGCTGGTGGAGACGCCCGAAACCATCGTCATCGACTACTCGTCCCCGAACATCGCCAAGCAGATGCATGTCGGCCACCTGCGCTCGACGATCATCGGCGACTGTCTCGCGCGCCTCTTTCGTTTCACGGGCCACAAGGTCATCGCCGACAACCACCTCGGCGACTGGGGCACGCAGTACGGCTTGCTCATCGTCGGCGAACGCGAGTTTGGCGACGCAGAAGCGCTCAAAGATAACGCCCTGGCCGAACTTGAGCGCGTGTACAAACTCGCCAGCGCCAAGGCAAAAGAAGACGACGCCTTCGCCGCCGAGGCTCGCGCGGAGCTCGCGAAGCTTCAGGCTGGCGATAAGGACAACCTCGCCGCCTGGAAGCGCCTCGTCGACACCACTCGCGTCACCCTCGACAAGATGTACGAGCGTCTCGACATCCACTTCGACGAGTGGCTTGGAGAGAGCGCGTACAACGAGATGCTCCCAGGCGTCGTGGAGCGTCTCCTCGAAGAGGGCCTCGCGCGCATCGACGATGGCGCCGTGTGCGTCTTTCTCAAGGACGTGGCGGACCCGAAGGGCCTGGTCCCCAAAAAGCTCAAGAAGTCCGATGCGCCCTTCATCGTACGCAAAAGCGACGGCGCTTACCTCTACGCCACGACGGATATTGCCACGGTCCTTCATCGCAAGAACGAGTTCAAGGCTGACCGAAGCGTGTACGTCGTGGACAAACGCCAGTCGCTCCACTTCAACCAGCTCTTCGCGGTCTCCGCCCTCCTCGGCATCGAGATGGAGTTCGACTACATCAGCTTCGGAACCATCCTCGGCACCACCGGCAAACCCCTCAGCACGCGCGGCGGCGGAACCTTACGTCTCTCGGTGCTCCTCGACGAAGCCGAAGAGCAGGCCCTGACGAAGATCGAAGAGCTCCGCGAAGCCGGCCGATTGCGCATCGCCGACGAAGACGTCGCGGAAGCCACCCACGTTATCGGCGTCGGCGCCGTAAAGTACGCCGACCTCATGCAAAACCGTTCGACGGACTACAAGTTCGACTTCGAAAAAATGATCGCGTTCAGCGGAAACGCCGGCCCTTACCTCCAGTATCAATACGCTCGCTGCCGCTCGATCTTCGCGAAGGGCAACGTCGACTTCGACGCCTTCGGCACCGACGCCATCGAGATCACGCACCCCAAAGAACGCGCCCTCGCCTTCGAGCTCGCTCGCTTCGGCGACGTCGTGCACCGCGCCGCCAAAGAGCGCTTGCCCCACTACATCAGCGATCATCTCTTCGCCATCGCCCAAGGCTTCAGCGGCTTCTACACGGACTGCCCTGTACTCAGCGACGACGCGCCCGTTCAAGCGAGCCGCCTCGCGCTCACTAAGCTGACGGCGCTCCAGCTTCGCAAGGGCCTCGATCTCATGGGAATTGGCGTCCTCGAACGCATGTAGGGGCCTGGCGTGCTAGATCGCGCCTCCATGTCCTCTGCCGAAAACGACTCCGATAACGTCTCCTGGGTTCCGAAGGCCACGCGCTTTGGCCGGCCACTTCAGGGCAAAATCGTCAAACCCATCCTGACGAGCAAGTGCTTGCCAGGTGCGCTCTACCAAGAGCCCGCCGAGCGCGAGCTCTTCGTCTACTTGCCGCCGGGCTACGAAGAGAGCGGCGAGCGCTACCCCGTCGTGCTCATGCTTCCCGCGTTCTTCGGCACGCATGGCAGCGCCGCCAAGTACGAAGCTTTCAAGCCCAACAGCTTCGAGCGACTCGATGCGCAGATCGCCGCCGGCGAATGCAGACCCGTCATCCTCGTCGTGCCCGACGCTATGACCCGCTTCGGCGGTGGACAGTTCGTCGACTCAGCGACGAGCGGACTTCACCAAACTCACCTCGCCGAAGAGGTCATCCCTTTCGTCGACGCCAACTTCCGCACCCTCGCCGAAGCGGGCGGGCGCGGAGTCGTCGGCCGCTCGAGCGGCGGCTTCGGCGCGCTTCGTCTCGCGATGGACAGACCAGGCCTCGTCGCCGCCGTCGCGAGTCACGCCGGAGACGCGCACTTCGAAGTCTCCATGAAGCCAATGCTCACGAGCGCAGCCGTCGCCTATCATGCCGCGGGCGGAGTGCGGGCTTTCGCCGAGCGAATGGACGAAGCCGGCCCGAAGGGCTCACTGGACTTTGACGGTCTCATCGTCATGGCGTGCAGCGCGGCATACGCTCCCAACCCCAGCGCTGGGTTTCCGTTCTGCGATCTTCCTTTTGACGCGGAAGGCCAGATCGACGGCGCCGGCTGGAAAAAGTGGCTAGAGAACGATCCGCTCGTACGAATTCCCAGGTCCGCGAGCGCCCTACGCTCCCTCAGCACCCTCTTTATCGACGCAGGCGAATCCGACGAACATGGCCTTCAGTTCGCTGCACGGGCCCTACACAAGGCACTTATGGCTATAGATGCGCCATCTAACCACGAAGAACACGTTGGCGGTCATCGTGGCACCGCTTGGCGCTTCGACGTATCCTTACCCCACGTCGCAGGCGCGCTCGTCCGATAGAACGACAAAAAGCGAACGGCGAAAAACGCGACACAGTAATCATGCTAAGAAGGCCCTCAAGAACGCCCATCGCTGAAGAGAGCGAGAGGCACGGTAAGAGGCTGATGAGGAACGATGGCGACTAAGAAGAGCACCAAAGCAGCGGGAGAGAAGAAAGCATCCGCGCGCAAAGGCACGACGTCGAAAGACGAAACGACCGATGGCGAGACGGTAGAAGCTGTGGAGGCGGAAGCTGTAAAAGCGAACGCTGCGACAGCGGACGCTGCGACAGCGGACGCTGAGCCGGCGGACGCGGAAACAGCCGACGCTGAAGCGAGCGGTGAAGACTCGGAAGGGGAGGATGCCGATAAGCTCAAAAAGCTGACCGGCGCCGCCGCGGATGCAGCAAAGGTTCTCGAAGCCGAGAACAGAGCTGCGCGCATTGCCGAGCTTGCGGAGGGCATTCTCGATTCACGCAGCTCCGTCGCAACGAAGGCGGCTCGCGTTCTCCACGAAATCGTCCTCGTGCAGCCCGAGGCACTCGTGTCTCAGGTCGAGCGATTCGCCCGCGGCCTCACCTCGAAGCACAAGCGCGTCGTCCAAGCGTCGGCGGACGCCCTGCCCGCCATCGCGAAGATCGCGCCGGCACGAGTCGCCAAGCATCTCGACGTCCTCAAGGATTCATTCGAGCCGGCGATCCTTGACGGCAAGGATGGCCTGGTCCGGACATTCGCGAATCTGTGCACGGCATCGGTTGCCTATCAGAAGCGCCTAGAGCCGGTTTTGACGCTGGCGCTTGAGACGGCGGACGGCAAATCCCTGCTCCGTTGGAGCGAGATCGTCCTTCCGGCGCTGAAGGGCGAGCCTCACGCGCGAGCTCGCAGCGTGGTGGAAGACCGCCTGGATCGGATTCCACGGGCCATCGCTCAGCAGATCGCCAGCACGATGAACTTCAAGCTTCGCGTCCGATACCGCTAGATTCTCAGTACGCCCTACTTGGTACGCTCCGACACTCGGGGATTTCGCAACAAAGAGGGTTTTTGGCGCCTCGTGACGTTTCGAGCTATCCACGGGTCATGAACTCCAGGCCCCTTCGATTCTTGTCTTGCCTTGTTGCCGTCGGTCTTGCCGCCTGCGGTGGAACTGTTGTTGAAGTCCCTGTGGAGACGGCTGACACCACCGCCGCGCAGACCCCCGCAGAGGACGCTTCACTTTGGCCGCGCGACTTCGTCGTCGGGCCAGGCACAGGCCCAGCGCTCTTTCTGAGCGAAGCGTCCGATGCACCAGGCATCGGATACGTTAGCGAAGGCACCCCCGTTCGCATCGGGAGCCTTCCGCAGAACGGGCGCATCAAAGTTCGCGTCGATGGACCACTCAAAGTGCTGGGCTGGTTGAGCGTCGACCGCCTGGCCCTCGTGGTGACTGAAGGTGGCCGCGTCCCCGAGACCCCTGTGTCGTTGAGCCCTGGAGACTACGTCACGTACGTAGGTCCTGGCGCCGAGGCAGGCATCGCACGCATTCGCGTCACGCCGCGCCTGGGTCGTGAAGACGCGAACATGGATAGCTTCAACGGCATCTACCCCCTCGAACGCTTGTCCACCACAGTCGTGACGGACACGTCCGAGCCCGACCACTCCACGGCGCGGCGTCTTCCCGCCGGTGAAATCGTTCAAATCTACACGCGCCCCGACGAGGTGGCCGCAGCACTTCCAGCCATGGAGCCTGGGCTCGTCGTTGAGCTCGCGCGAGACCGTGGCCGCTGGAAAGGCGTCCGCGTCGGCGTGGGTCCACGACTCGTTGGCTACGTGAACGTCGAACTTGAAGCCGCCGAAGCCCTGCCCTCCGCGATCGTCCCACAGCGTGCTGGCGAAGGCGAAGTCCCCATGCGTCTCCGTGTCGATGGCGCGAGACCGCTCTGGCACATTACGGCGGGGTCCCGCATCCGCTACGGCGACACCACCATCGCGATCGTCGAATCCACTGTATTCGCACGCGAAATGGGGCGCTTTGAGGAGAGCGAAGAAGCAGATGTGTTCGTCGCCGGCGACGACGGTGTGGCCTTGCGTGGAACCATCGCGCTGAGCGATCTCGTGGCCATCGAAGGGGCTCCCGCGACGCCCACAGCACCAGCGGCTCCATAATCCAGCCATCCGCTCTGCAAGTCTGTTGTACGCTTCACGCATGAAGCACCTCGGCAAGCTTGCCCTCATGCTCCTCCTCGCAATCGGCTGTGGAAGCAGCGGCGACAGTACAGACCAGTCGGACAACACCAGCGGTGGTTCAGACGACGACTGGGACGACGATGATTGGGGCGAGGACGAAGTTCCAGTCGTTCAATCCAACCACGGCGCCATCGAGCAGTTCGGCATCAACCCTCCGGAGAAACCGTGGGGCGAGATGACCCACGAGGAGCGCGAATGGGACATGATCGGTCGAATCTTGCCGATCATGAAAGAGGTATTCGGCGAACACGATGCCGAACGCTTCGCCCCGGAAACGTACAGCTGCGCGACCTGTCACGGCGACGACGGCCCTGAGCGCGAGTACGCCATGCCGCCGACGGCCTCGTACCCCGTGCCGGCCGCGGGCACTCCCGCCTACGAAAACATGAAACGCATCTTCGGACCGATGGTCGCGTTCATGGAAGAGCGCGTGACACCGACCATGGGAACTCTGGTTGGCGATGAGGAGTATTCCTGTTTCAACTGCCATCCCTCTGCGGAAACAAACTGAGCCTGGGCCTCCGCTCCGAGGAGTGGACCTCGTGCGTCGACAAAATGATTTTGTCTCCGCACCGCCTCGAATGTGCCAGCACGTGCTCCGTCGACATCGTAGACGAGCTCACAAACGATCATTCGCGCACTCAAAATCCCTCCGTCGAGGCACTAGTCATTGTGGATTTTCTTGCTTTTGAGCAAAAACGGCCCCATATAGCGGATCTATTCTGTTTCCCCCAATGAGGTATTAAATGGCTTGGGTCATCACCCGTCTCTGCCGTGACTGCGTCGACAAGGCGTGCGTTGAAGTCTGTCCTGTCGAGTGTATTTACGAATACACCGGCGACGACGCGGAAAAATTTCCGAATCAGCTCTACATCAACCCTGAAGAGTGCATCGACTGCGGTGCGTGTGAGCCGGAGTGCCCTTGGGAAGCGATCTATGAGGACGTTTCCGTCCCAGAGGTCCTTGTCGAAGACACGGCCCTCAACGCGCTGACTGTGGACGCTGCTGACGAATTTGAGGTGCCCACTAACGAGGGCAGTGATTCGCCGTCGCCCGATCAGGTGGCAGACAACAAAAAGAAGTGGGGAGTCGCCTAGACAACCTGTCTCTGCGAATCCTTTTTCCGCGAAATCCCACATCTCCGAAATCGCATCTCGAACGGTAGATGTGATTCGCACTCAGGTCGCGTGGCTCAGCCGCGCGGCTTTTTTCGTAAAGTCTGAACGACCTATCGGGTGCTCATGAGCAATAAGAAGCAGACGCTGACTGACCTTGGCTTGCTGGCCCTCCGAATCGCTGCGGGCGGCTTGATGATCGTCCACGGCATCGGGAAGCTTGACGCCACCCCGAGCGAGTTTCCGGATCCGCTCGGCGTCGGAGCGGCCCTTTCCCATGCGCTCGCAGTGTTCGCCGAAGTTGGGTGCGCCGCAGCGCTCGTGGTGGGCGCCTTCACGCGTTTCGCACTTGTGCCCCTCATCGTCACCATGTTGGTCGCCGCCCTCGTGGTCCACGGCGCAGACCCTTGGAACAAGAAGGAACTCGCCGTCATTTACCTGTCCCTCTACGCCGGACTAATGCTCACGGGACCAGGACGTTTCTCCGTCGACGCTTGGCTCTCAAGACGCCGCATCTAGCCCTGGTGAACAGGTCAGGTTCTTGTCATTCCAACAACGTGTGCCTATGGTTCGCTCATGAAAAAGAATGATGTTTCACGCCGCGCTTTCATCCGCCAAGGAACTACGGTTGCACTCGCTGTCTTTGGCGCTACCGCCATCGGCTGTGGCGGTGAAGCTGAGCTTGTCTGCGACGATGTGACCGGGCTAACCCCCGCCGAGACAGCTGCGCGCTCCTCGAACGGTTACGTCGCCAACTCGCCTCACGGCGCCACCAAGCAGTGCATCAACTGCAACTTCGCTCAAAACATGACGCCGAGCACATGCGGCGCATGCACGGTCATCAAGGGTGCGATTCACCCACTGGGCTACTGCAATCTCTGGGTCGCCAAGTCCTGAGCCGATGATATATGCGGGGCATGCCTCGCTTCCCGAACACCGCGCCAACGAGCGTCACCCTTTCGTCTCGCGTCTTCTCCGGTCTCGCGACAAAAGCGACGGCGATGCAAGCGGCTGGCCAAGTCGTCCACGCCTTGAGCGTGGGAGACACGTACAAAGAGCCTCTCGTTGTGGCACGCGCCGAATCGCAGCGCGTGTCCAACCGGCCAGGGCTCCATCGGTACGCTCCGCCGCAAGGAGAGAACGAACTCCTCGAGGCCGTGAGTAGAAGGCTCTCGCTCTTGGGGGCCGACGTCCCAGAGAAGCGCATTCAAATCGTCAGCGGCGCGACAAGCGGCCTGAGCGTCATCGCATCCGCGCTCTTAATGCCCGGCGACGAGGTCCTCTTACC
>JBLHKB010000257.1:0-9361 GCA_047619315.1 Polyangiales bacterium | reverse complement strand
GGGAGACTATGGAGACCATTACATTCGACGAATCGCGTTTGCCCCTCGTCATCGTGACTTTTCGCGGAACCGCGTCGCAAGAAGAGTTCGAAGAGTACCTACGTCGCCTTGGCGCCAACCTCGCCAGGCGGCAGCCAACGGCGGTGATCATCGACAGTCGCCAGGCTGTCACGATGCCCGCTGCGCAGAGGAAGCGCCAAGCCGATTGGATCGATTCCAATCGTGAAGACCTGCGCCGTTACTCAGCGGGAACCGCCTTCATCATCGAAAGCTCTCTCATGCGGGGCGCACTCACGGCGATCTTCTGGCTCACGAAGTACGAGACCCCTTACGTCGTCGTAGCGACCTTCGAGGCCGCAGAGGCATGGGCCATCGAGTGCCTCCGGAACGCCGACGCCCCCACCGCGTACGAGTTGTAGCTCTGTCTCCCGAAGATGAGCGGCGGGAGAACAACCAGCCGCTTCGTTCTTACCGACACCTGACAAAGGCAAACGACCGGCTCTGCTACGCTAACGCGGTGCTGCGAACGACTTTGTTCTTTTCGATGTTCTCCATCGCATGTGCGTCCACGGGGTCGTCGCCCGTCGAGCAGGTCCTTCATTCCGCAGAGGCGAACGCGTTCGCTTTGTCGGTTCGAGCGGAATCCTGGCCGGCGCTTGGAACGAGGCTGAGGCTGTTTTTGGAGGCGCCATGTCGAATCGCTCGAAATCACGCATCGAACTCCGTCCCAAACCGGAGTACGCAGACAAGTCTCAGTGTAGCCGTGGTGAGTTCGAAACGGCGTGCCCGAAGCGTGCAGCTCGCTCTCGAACCCCGCGTCCGGTGGATTGCCGGGCGTGAGCTGAAGACCATCAACGCCAAGACTCATGAGCTCCGCCGCGGCGCTCGAGCGAGGCCGCCCTTGGAGACAACTGAGAGCGAGGAAGAGCGTCATCGTTCGAGGCACTCAAGTAGAGTTGCGATGTTCATGGGAGGGGAGAGCACACACTGGGGCGGAATCGAGAAGCGTTGTTCACGATGCACCGTGCACGTCGAGAACAGCTGTTCTCACTTCGTGAGTGCGCAGATGACCCCTTTTAAACAAGGATGAATCAAGCGCGCACGTCACCGTCTTGATTCCATGCACGACACCCCAAAACGCAAGAGACTCCCCCTCCTAGCCGCCGCCGCCGCTCTCCTTCTGTCGACGAATGTCGAGGCCCAGATCCTGCCTATCGACATGGATGGACAAGGCATCGGCTGGGACACGCAGCTCTTTGAACACGAGCGCGGGCTCGTGCAGGTCGTGGCGCTCGGCAGTGATGCTCGGCTTGGGCAACACAGTTTTTCCCCCGGTCAGTCGGAGTTCGTTGCATCCGTCCGCGGCTCAGACGGCCGCCACATTCGCACCATGCCCGAAGGGACACCCATTCCTCACGACATCGGAGACGGCGGGTCTGTGGGCAATATCCTCTACAGTCGGCACCGCATTCGTGCCACTTGGGTATTGCGACGGGCTCTGGACGGCGCTCTGCAATCTGCTTCACACATTCAGCATGCGGGCCGTGATGTAGACCTGGCTGGGCGCTTATTGCCGGACGGCGGCCTCTTGCTCTTCGGCAGCTATGATCGCCACAACGACTCACTCGGTCTCGTGATGCGCATCGACGCGTCGGGGCGAACGCTCTGGGCCGTCGAGACAGGTCACCGCCCTTCCCCATGCTCCGAAGGCCAAGGCATCTGCCGCTTCTCCGACGTCCACGACGCGAAAGCCGCCGGCGACCTCGTGCTCGCCAGCGGAACCTTCGCCTCCGGCACACTCGACGTGGGCGGCGAAACACTCACGCGACGTCCACAGCACAACGGCTTCCGTGTTGGCCTGGACCTCAACACCGGAGCCGTACGCTGGCTTCGCCGCCAGAGTGGCGAAACCACTCCTGTGCTCATGGGAGGCGAGTTCGTCTCCATTCGCACACCCCGCGGCCGCCACGAACTTCGACGCATCAACGCGGACAGCGGCCGGAGCACTCGGATGCACTCACTTCCCGGATTGCACGGTCAGGCCAATGTCGTCGTCCCCTTCGGTGATGGCATCGCGGTGTATTCCGAAGGCCGGCACGCGGACCGACACCTTCAGGGATATGATGCCCGAGGAGAGCAGATCCTCTACCGCTCAGGTCTTCGTCCTCTCAGTCAAATCGCAGCGTCCGGCGACAGCGTCGTGTTGGCGACGCAAAGCGGGGGTGACTACCCGAACGTTGAACTCTTCACCGTTGAGCGCTTCTCCCCCGACGGCACCGTCGAACGCTCGGACCATCCCGGCCACTGGAGACGGGCCGGCACCTACCTCCACTCTCTGCAAAGCGGTCGCGTCGTGCTCGCCGCCATCTCACACGGCGCACAGTTTCAGCTCCACTTCGTGGAGGCACTCGGCCCGTCTCCGCGGGTCGCCCCAGCGATGCCGGTCGGCAGTCAGCCCTGGGTGCAACCTGCGCAAGCCAGCGTCCGACAAGACGGACACGCCCACGTGGTCTTGACCGGCGTCGTGCCGGCTGATGTGGGAACCGAGCCCATTCATGTATCCGTCGAAGCGAGGGTCACAATCGGCGCTCCGGCGATCATGCCTCGTGAGACTGTGTCGCCCGTCACAAACCCCTGGGGACTACAGGATGATCTCAAGTGACGGCTGGGATGGCGGCGAGCCCTACTCCGCGAGGGACGCGGTTCACCCGTTGAACGCACCTTCACGCGCCGCAGCTTGTCGAGACAAAGCTCGACGCGCTCCACTAGGGGTAAGAAGCTGCCGCGAAATGCCGGTGAAGCAGGTCGCGCAGCTCCGGGTTCGAGAGCGTCCCGAGGTGATCGTAGCCTTCGAGGGTCACGAGGCGACAGTGCTCGCCACACGCCGCGGCGACGGCGACGCCGTGAGAGTAAGGAACGATCTGGTCGTCGCGGCTGTACACCAGAATGACGTCGGCCTCGGTGCCGCCGATGGTGGCTTCGGGGGACGCGTCGTCGGGGTCGAAGCCCCCGCGCAAACCGGCGGCGGTGATGACGGCCCACTGGGCGATGGCCGGAAGCCGGATCGACGAGGTCGCGCTGGCTTCAAAGGAGCGAAAGCCAGCAACAGCGACGACGCGGTTGACGCGGGAATCAGTGCCGGCGAACTGAAGCGCGACGGCGCCGCCGTAGGAAGAGCCGAACACTCCGAGCTCGCCGATTTGAACACCTTCGGCTTCGAGGGAGTCGAGGACGCAGGAGAGGTCTTCACGTTCGCGGGCGCCGTAGGTGATTTCCGTGCGCGTGGATGCACCATGACCGCGCAGGTCGACGAGGATGGCCTGCACGCCGGCGCGCGCGAAACGTCGCCCGAGACCCGCCATGGAGGTCTTCTGGTCCGCCTTGCCATGCAAGATAAGCGCGGTGTCGACGGCGCCCTCGTTCTTTTCGCCGATGGCGTCCACGCGAAAGACGTCGATCTCCACGTCGCCACATTCGAAGCGATAGTGGTCAGCGACTTCTTCGGGCTGCTCCCCTGGCGTCTCCGGATTGCGCGGGTCTACGAAGGTGGCCGCGCCTTCCCACGCCGCGATGCTGCCCGCGACGAGAAAGCCGATAAGCGCCACGGCAAGGAGGACTAGAAAAGTGCGCCGGAGCGTCGCCATGCGCCCACTTAGGCCGATTCGCCGAGAGGGGCAAACGACGCCCAGGGCGGATACGAACGCTGGCTTACGACGAGACCGAGCGCGGTCTCGTCTGCTCGCGGGGCTCCGCGCGCTTTAACTGCCGCAGAGCGTCAAGGAAACGGATGTTGGGGCGTCAGCGCTGACCGTGACGGTCTCCTCGATGAGGCACTCAAAGTCGACGACGATGGTGTAGTCGCCGGCGGAGAGATCTGCGAAGGTGAAGGTGCCGTCGGCGGCGGTCATGGTGGACGTCAGCGGTGAGGCGCCTCCGCTCTCGAAGAGTTCAACGGGCGTCATGCCAGCGGGCGACTCGTCGCCCCAACGGATGGTGCCCTCAATGACGTTTCCGCCACCGACGACGCTCGTCTCGACGACGACGGCGAGAGGCGCGAAGCGCGTGACGGAGACCATCACTTCACCGGCGGAGGCGTTGAGTTCCGAAGCGATGTCCGTCCAGATCATGACGCCGTCACCGGAGATGAGTTGCTTCACGGAGACGGTGGCGCCTTCCACGAGGAGGCTCGGATTCACCGGGAGTGTCACCGTCGCCGCCAGCTCGAGGATCGTGCCCTCGGGCTCCATGATGAGCGCTTCGCCGACGCCATTCTCAAGAGGCTCAAGGCTGCTGAGAGGGCTCGTCAGGAGCACAACTTCCGTCGCCGTGGCCAACGCCATCGGAGGGATGACCACCTCGTTTGCGCCGAGGGTGATCGTGCCGCCCGCTTCAGGCGTGATGAGCATCGGTGCTGCCATCCGAGCCTCACTCGCGCAGCCCGCCATCATCAACAAAACCAAGCCTACATTAATCTTTTGCATCGAAATCCCCCTAAGTGAGCTCCTCACATACCTCGCCCATGCGTCGCTACCAGTGCAAACATTCTATAGGAGCCATAGGACGCAGCTCGCCCATGCTAGAGAGAACGCATGCGTCTCCTCAGTATTGCAATGGTCGTCCTTGGGATGGCGTGTTCGCCCGTTTCGCCCGGCGCTGATGTAGGCACGCCGGAAGATGCGGCCGCCCGGGACGTTGGAGACGCCGCGGACGCTCAGCGCGATGTCCACGACGTGACGGATAGCGGCGCCGATATCCCCATCGACGCACCGATCACCACCGTGGACGTTTCCCACGATCGCGAAATGCGCGGCGTTTGGATCGCCACGGTGTCGAACATCAACTGGCCTTCGAGACGCGGACTAAGCGCGGCGGATCAGCAGGCGGAGCTCGACGCGCTCTTCGCGCAGACGGCGGAGCTGGGCTTCAACGCGGTGTTCTTTCAGGTACGCGCAGAGGCCGACGCGTTCTACGCGAGCGAGCTCGAACCCTGGAGCCGCTATCTGACGGGAACCCAGGGCCAAGACCCCGGCTACGACCCGCTCTCCTACGCCGTGGATGCGGCGCACCAGCGCGGCCTTGAATTGCACGCGTGGCTCAACCCCTATCGCGCCGCGGCAAATCGCACGTCGCCGACGGACGCCTCTCACGTGTCGAACACGCTCCCGGCTTCGGTACGCGACTACGGCAACTTCCAGTGGCTCGACCCAGGCAACGCCGCCGCCGAAGAGCACACCTTGGCCGTCGTTCGCGATGTGCTCAGCCGCTACGACATCGACGGGCTTCATTTCGATGACTACTTCTACCCTTACCCGAACGACACGGACTTCCCCGACGGCGCGAGCTACGCGACCTACGAAGGCGGCGGCGGCGACTTGAACCGTGGAGATTGGCGCCGAGACAACGTCAATCGCATGGTGCGCCGCGTGTCCGAAGTCGTCGCCGAGGTGGCGCCGAACGTACGCTTTGGCATCTCGCCTTTTGGAATCTACCGGCCCGGCATCCCCGAAGGCATCCGGGGCCTCGACCAATACGCCGCCATCTACGCCGACCCGCCGGTGTGGATCCGCGAAGGCTGGGTCGACTACCTCGCGCCGCAGCTCTACTGGCCCTCCACGCAAACAGCCCAAGCCTACGAACCACTCACGGAGTGGTGGGGCGCGCTGGCCGAAGAGGGCCGCTCGATCTGGGTCGGCAACTATCTCTCGCAGCTGGGCAGCTCCGGGGCCTGGGCCCTCGACGAAGTGCGCGAACAGATTCGTATTACGCGCGCGAACGCTGCGGTGAACGGCAACATCATGTTTCAGATCGCGCCGCTGATGGAGAACCGCATGGGCGTCGCCGATGCGTTTCGCGATGTGCTCTACGCGGAACCCGCCCTCAGTCCGCCGAACGCCGGAATCGCGGAAGAGGTCGCGCCGCCCACTGTGGTGGACGCCGATCCCGTGATGCTCTCTCACGCGGGACCTCTGCGCGCCTACGCCGTGTACCGCGAAGACGGCGACGCCTTCGTTCTCGAGCGAGTCCTGCCGCGGGACGTCACAAGCGTCACCCTTGAACCTGGACGCTACGCCATCAGCGCGATCTCTTTGCGCGGCTTTGAGAGCCGCGGGCAGCTCGTCGAGCGTTAGGCGTTCATCTCTTCAAACCACCTCACATGTCCCCACCGCCGCACCCGGCGTGGGAGACGCGTGGTGTTCGCCATCTAGGACCGCCGGAAAGGCGTTCAGCAACTGCAGTCAGTTCTCACAGCTGAGGAGCTCGATGAGTCCGTCCTCAAACGCGACGAAGAGGAGCTCACCTTGAGGGTCGGCGACGACCTGAACTGGCACGCGAGGCGTGTCTGACGTCGACTCGAAGATGAACATCGTATTTTGTTGTTCGCCTGGAGCCGTCTGGATCTGCACTTCGATGTAGGGGGTAGCGCCGTTGCCCCCGAAGAGGCCGACGGGATGTCCGCCGACGAGGGTGAGGCTCTTGAGCTCCAAGAACGAGAGGATGTCGTTACCCTGAATCCGCAACGAGGTGTCGAAGGCGCGAAGCTGAGTGCCTCCCGCAACAACGACGTCCGCATCCGCGTGGATATGGAGCTGTGCTTCCCCGGTGGCCGTCTCTGCGATGAGGTTCAGACCGATATCACGCGCTTCGATGCCGCTCGGGGTGGCCGCGAAGAGGACGCCGTTCGCCCAGGCGAGGTCCGCCGCGTGGACGCCTTCAAGCTGAACCGTTTCGCCTTCGAAGCCGGGCAGCGGCCGAATGAGCAAGGTTCCGTCGGCGTCCGCTTGGGCGAGAAAGCCGCCTTCATCGTCGATGGCCAAGGCGACGAGCGCGATGCCCGGGGCGGTACCGCCGAGCACGCCGTTCATGCCAAACTCCGGCGACCAACCCGCGATCACGCCTTGGCTGTCGCCGGCGACGGCGAGCTCCTCCCAGAAGTCCAGAGCGATGGACGTCGCGGTGATCTCAGGTCCGTAGGTGAGCTGCGCGAGCCCCGTCTCTCCTTGGAACGAATCCAGGGTCCAAAACTTGAGCGTCGCGTCCACCGTCGACACGACGATCTGTCGTTCGTCGGACACGTCAAACGTGAGGATCGGCCCGTGGTCTCGAGTGTCGTTGTTGTCGATGGTGTTGACGATGCGAAACGCTCCGCCGGCCTCGAGGCATTCGGCCAGGGCCGTGGGCGGTGGAGCGCCCGCGTCAAAGACATCAGCGCCGGCGTCGAGCGTCGCGTCAAAGCCCGCATCGAGCTCTGCGACGGGGCCCCCGTCGAGTTCGTTCGGGCCCGCGTCCACCGAGAACGAATCGAGGCTAAAAGCGTCCGGCACGTCGACGACGTTGGAAGAACTGCACGCGGAGAGCCCAAGAAAGAGCGAGAGTGAGAACGAGACGGTACGGGGGATTGCCATGGACTTAAGGTGCCTGGACAATGGCATAGCCACCAATACGCATCGCATAGTCGACCCATAGCCCTTGACTATGCCACTCGCGCGTCTCGGCCAAATTCGAAGGGTCATGGCTGAGGTTAGGCGCGAAAGTCAGCGGAGTGTACAGAGCCTCATTTTCCACCCTTGGGCCAGGCGGCGAGAAGTGGAGGGATATTCATGGGCCTGACCCATGTCCCGCAGACACCAACGAGGGTGGAAAACGCCACACAGACGGGGAAGCAAAAGCCCCCGTGAGCTGTTAGTCTTGGAGTGGACGAAGAAACGGGGTTTTCCCGGAAGGCGAACGAATCATGAGTGAGATGGTTGCCCGCATCGCGGCGCTTCAAGACTACGACCGATACCGAGACCTCCACTGGGAGGGGACCTTCGAGGAGTACCTTCAGGTCGTTCGCGAGCGTCCTCTCATCACGCGAAACGCCTTCCAGCGCCTCTACGATATGATCGTGAGTTACGGCGAAGAAGAGTACATCGACAACAAAAAGCGACTTGTTCGCTATCCGTTCTTCACGGACCCGGTGAACGGCGGCAAAGACAGCATCTTCGGACTCGATATTCCGCTCATGCGCTTGGTTCACGTGTTGCGTGCGGCGGCTCAGAATTACGGCCCCGAGAAACGCATCATCCTCTTGCACGGACCCGTCGGCTCTTCGAAGAGCACCGTCGCGCGGCTCCTCAAGAAGGGCGTCGAGCGTTACTCACGCACGGACGCCGGCGCTCTGTACACCTACAGCTGGACCAACCTTGAAGGCACGGGTCTCGCCGGTGGCGACGATATCTTCCCATGCCCCATGCATGACGAACCCCTGCGCCTCATTCCATTGGAGTGGCGCGATCAGGTGATGCGAGAACTCAAGCTCGGCAACGACGAGCACCGCGTCAAGGTCAAGGGCGAGCTTAACCCCGCCTGCCGCTTCATCTTCAAGGCGCTCCTCGACAAGTACGAAGGCGATTGGGGCAAGGTCGTCTCCGGGCACGTGCGCGTGCACCGGCTGCTCTTGAGCGAGCAGGACCGCATCGGCATCGGCACGTTCCAGCCCAAGGACGAGAAGAACCAGGACTCGACGGAGCTCACCGGCGACATCAACTACCGCAAGATCGCCGAATACGGATCCGACTCGGACCCGCGCGCCTTCAACTTCGACGGCGAGTTCAACATCGCCAACCGCGGCATCATCGAGTTCGTCGAAGTGCTCAAGCTCGACGTCGCGTTCCTCTATGATCTCCTCGGCGCCACGCAGGAACAGAAGGTCAAGCCCAAGAAGTTCGCTCAGACGGACATCGATGAGGTGATCATCGGCCACACCAACGAGGCCGAGTACCGCAAGCTCATGAACAACGAGTTCATGGAAGCGCTCCGGGACCGAACCATCAAGATCGACGTCCCCTACATCACGAAGGTGTCCGAGGAGGTCAAGATCTACCAGAAGGACTTCTCGGCGGAACGCCTCAAGGGCAAGCACGTCGCGCCGCACACCCTCGAAGTCGCCGCCATGTGGGCCGTGCTCACGCGCCTTGAAGAGCCCAAGAAGCACCAGCTCACGGTGCTCCAGAAGATGAAGCTCTACGACGGGAAGATTCTCCCCGGCTACACCCAGGACAACGTCAAGGAGCTTCGCAAAGAGACCCGGCGCGAAGGCCTCGATGGCATCTCGCCGCGTTTCATCCAGGACAAGATCAGCAACGCCCTCGTCCGCGAAGGTGGGGGCTATATCAACCCTTTCATGGTGCTCAACGAGCTTGAGAAGGGGCTCCAGCACCACGGTCTCATCAGCAACGAAGACGACCGCGCGCGTTACCAAGAGCTCATCGGCGTCGTCAAAGAAGAGTACGACGATATCGTCAAGAACGAAGTCCAGCGCGCCATCAGCGCCGACGAGAGCGCCATCGCGCGGCTCTGCGACAACTACACCGAGAACCTT
>JBLHKB010000256.1:0-9362 GCA_047619315.1 Polyangiales bacterium | reverse complement strand
ATCGTCACGTGGCGATCAAGATCCTCCATAAGCGCTACCTCGCGCGTCCAGACCTTGTGTCGCGCTTTCGACGCGAGGCTCGTGCGATGAGCCACCTCTCGCATCCCAACACAGCGCGCGTGTTTCTCTACGGTCAGCTCGACGACGGCTCCTGCTACTTCGTGATGGAGCACCTGGAGGGTCGAAACCTAGCGCAGGTTGTCCGTGGCGATGGCCCGATGGATTACCCCCGCGCGATTGGCGTGATGTCGCAAGTGTGCGCGGCCCTCGACGAAGCTCATCGCGCTGGGATCATTCACCGTGACCTCAAGCCGGAGAATATCTTTCTCACGGCTCAAGGAGGGATCGAGGATTATCCCAAGGTGCTCGACTTCGGTCTCGCGAAGGTCACTGAAAAGCAGATGAAGCCAGGATCCATGATCCTGACGCGCGAAGGCATGGTCTTCGGCACACCTGAGTTCATGAGTCCTGAACAGGCCCGCGGGAAACCCCTCGACGCGCGCTCGGATATCTACTCCTTGGGTATCATTATGTATGAGCTCGTTAGCGGGAAGCTTCCGTTCAACGCGAAGCAGCCAATCGAGTTCATCCAGCTGCACGTTAACGCGCCACCGATTCCGCTCAACGAGCGGCTGCCAGATGTTCCAGCGGCGCTCAACGATGCGGTGATGAGGGCCTTGGCAAAGGACCCCGACGATCGCTACGCCACCGCGGCGGACTTTGCGACGGCGCTGGATTCATGTTTGACGATGCCTCCCGGTGTAAATTCCTTGGTGCAGGCCCCCGCGCCGGTAGCAGCGCCACCGGCTGAACTGGTCGCGCCCGCTGCGCCGCGCGTCGAAGTCGCGATGGTTGCGCCGGTTGCGTCCAAAGCGCCCTACGTGGTCCTTGGAATCGGTATCGCCCTCGCCGTCGGCGGCGCTATCGCCCTCGCCGTCGCTCTCACGAGCTAGCGTGACGCCAAACGAGACGCGCTTAACGCTCCTAGTCGACGATCGCGAAGCGAATCTGCCGCTGTTCGCCCTCATGTAGAAAGTCGACGAGTAGTTCGCTGGACACGCGAAGGCTCATCCACACTTCGTATGCCTGCTCAGGGCGCTCGATGGAGCGGCCGTTAACACGAGTGACGGTATCGCCAGGCTGAAGGTCGAGGGACTGAAAGCGCGGGTCATCGGGGTACATCTGCATGATCCGATAACCGACGAAACTCCCGCTCTCCAGATGAGGCTCCGTGATCACGCCACGCAGAAAGCGGGGCAAGCCCAACTCCAAAACGCCAGCCAAAGCGCCTCGTGGGATTTCACCCTGCACCGAGGGTGCGTCGTAGTGGGCGACGACCGGAGTTGGCGGAGCATGCTCCGGGGACGGCGCTTGGCTCGCGCAAGCGACGAGTGTGAGGAGCAGGAAGGGACTTCGCATACTTCGTTTTCGTGGAAGTCCGCGTCGGCGTCAACTTTCCGCGCTTTGTGGGTCACTCTCGCCGCTGTCGGTCTCGGCCAACGGCTCTGCGTCAGCCTCGTCCGTGCCATCTTCGTCTGCGCCTTGCTCGAGAGGCTCTTCGCCAGCATCAGCCTCGGCGGCCCCACTGGCGTCTTCGTCCACGGATGGCTCTTCGGCTTCGAGCTCTTCTGAACCCTCTTCCTCACTGCCTTCCACATCGGCTTCCTCGTCGTCCTCAACGAGGTCAGAGCCGCGACGAACACTGAGCAGGGGGACATCGTCTGCAAACACGCCGTTGACGGGTGCAATAAACGAAACGACATCACCCACATGGACGAGCGACGCGACATCATCTGCGCGTTCACGGAACGTCGCGAGCATCGACTCACCGTCGCTCTCGAGCATCAAGACGAGACGACCGTCCTCATCGCGACTTTCCTCCAAAACGTTCGCTTCAACTTCTCGCCCCTCGAGGCCCGCAGCTCGCCGGATCGGCTCACCTGAAAAGTGCATGAGAGCGGCGCCGCCGAGGGTGCCGACGAGTAAAATCACGAACTTCATTTTCACGAGAGCAGCTCCGCGGCTTCATGCCTCAAACGTTCAAGTACCTTCGGTTCGAGACCCAGGGATTCGATGGCCGAACCCAAAGAAAGGGGATGCACCACATCAACCTCATACGCCCCGACGCAAAGTCCTAAGCCTAAGTCGTTGACGATGGACTCAGCCACGATGCACGCTGAAGCGACGGGATGAACAGCGGTGCCGATCTTGCCCGTGTGATGCGCGCCCACGATCCAGCGTAGCTCAAGAGGCAAGTTCCAGAGCGTCGCGATCTGCTCACCCGCTTGAGCGTGGACCTCCATCAGCGCTGGAATGGCCACCTCGTCGCCTGGGTAGCGCCCGGCCTTCTCCCATTCAGAGAATACGATCAGCCCCGCGGCGACACCAATATCGTGGAGAACACCAGCAAGGAACGCGAACTCTGTGGAGTGAGAGGTCTCTTCCATCACACGTCGAGCGACGGTGCCAACAGCGATACTATGAACACGGAGCGACTCCATGGAGCTCTGAAAGTACGTGGAACGAAACACCCGAGTTTCTAGCGACACTCGAAAAACATGATCACGGAGCGCTTGCGTACCGAGCCGCATGGCCGCCTCACGCACGCTCCGGCACGGGGTCGCTCGCGCAAGGCTCCCTGTTTCCGTCAGCCGAAGTACATCCGCCGACAAGAGCGCGTCGGTCTCGATGGCCGCGCACACGGCGCCGATGTCGACATCCTGAGGACGCGTCAATTCGTAGACCTGCAGCGCCACCGCTGGAAGAAAAGGCGGGCGGTACTCGGGGGACCCAAACGTGGCGTCCAACGCTGCTGAAACCGCGGCGGCGGTTACCAGTTCC
Source organism: Polyangiales bacterium (assembly GCA_047619315.1). Taxonomy (GTDB): domain Bacteria; phylum Myxococcota_A; class Polyangia; order Polyangiales; family Houyiibacteriaceae; genus JBCCRV01. Next base: position 6,521 of record JBLHKB010000256.1, on the reverse strand, counting down.
ACGTCGATGACGTGCTCGCCTTGGCCGTAGCCGAGATGCCGTGATGTGCCCACGATCTCACTAAACGGCGGTAGACGCGGCGCCTGAACACCAAATGGGGCTATTCGCCGCGGAGCACACAAACCGCCTGGTACACGGCTTTGGCGACGTCTTCGATCGTGCCGTTCGCGTCGACATGCACGATGTTCTCACCCGGAAAGTACTGCTCGATATTCGCGTAGAATGCGGCCAACGAAACTTGCAGCTCGTCGTACTCATAAAGTTCCGCGCGCCCACCACGGTCATCACGGCGTTCGCGCGCCGTCTCCGCGGATACATCCAGGACCAGTGTTAGATCGGGGCGCCGAGCTTCAGCATTGATTTCGCGAACCCAGCGGATCGCGTCTTCGCCCCCCCCGCTCGAAAGCGATTGGTATGCCACCGAGGAATGCACATAACGGTCGGAAAGGACCGTGACCCCGTCCATGAGGTTCGGGACGATCTCGGCCTCCACGTGGTCCGTGCGATCGGCAGCAAAGAGGAGCGCCATCGTGGTCCAACTCGGAGGCCTGGGACCCGACACACCTGGCACGACCAGGCGTCCACTCAGGATCTGACGGATCATGGTTCCGATGGGACCGTCGCTGGGTTCCCTCGTCGAGTGAGTGGGTAGACCACGACCGCGCATCCGCTCCCTCAGAATTCGAGTGTGCGTTGTGGTGCCAGCACCGTCGACGCCTTCGAGTGCGATAAAGAGCCCTTCGATCATCACGCGACGGTATCAGACGCGCGGCGCGCGCGTGTGCTCTTACCTCAAGTACTCAAACTCCAGAACACCCCATTTAGGTGATATTCTAAGGCGTGTACCAGATGGGACTCGTCCACGCGCGCTCCTGAACGCTGCGGTCCGTAAAGGCAGGATCACAACACGACGCAAGATTCGACTCGGGATCGACGGTGTCACAATTCACAGCCGCTTCGTTGCAGACGTAGTGACTCCAGCGACATGTCGGGTTCTCAAGAACACGCGCGTAGTAGAACGCTGGCTCTGCGGGGTCGAAGTCAGGGTCAGTCCACACCTCGCACAGATCCGTTGCGCCAGCGCCGCTGGGCTCACAGGTGACGAGGTTCACGCTCGCGCCGTTGTCGCCGCCCGCCACATCAAACACGGTCTCACTTGTTTCGCCCGTCCCAGGGTCGACGCGTCCTTTGATGATCTGGATGCGCTGCAGCGGAGCTCCCATGGCGTCCGCGAGGGCGCGGACCGCAAACGTCGGCGCGGCATCACCAACGCGCGCCGGGAGGAGAGCACCCATGGGGACACCGTCGGCGTAGCCCGTCGCCACGAAGTCCGGTGAGTCGCAGAGGTTCTCGTCATAGCCCCAGCCGCCAAAGAAACGGGCGACGATGCGTGGACCACTCGTGCCGTACGTTTCGCGCCGTCTCATGGCGTCGAAGAGCGCAGGGCGGGAGTTCTCTTCCGCCCAGATGACGGCCAAGCCGCCGGGCGACGAAGTTCGAATTCGAACGTTGATTCCGCGCCCCGGTGGTCCGAGCGAGTCCGCGGCTTCGTCGTCCGCGACTCCCGTGTGGCCAGGCCAGTCGCTCTCGTTCACGGCGCCGGGTGTTGCGTTGTGCGTGTCCGTACTTCCGATGAAACCCATGCGGAATGGGTCCGCGCCAGTGCGGACGAGCTCGCTCAATCCAGTGCGAAGCGCTCCGCGTGCGAAGTCCCTCGGCTGCACGCATCCGTTACCAAGAAAGCCTGGGGCGTTCTCGACGTCGCAGAGAGGCGTGCAGTCTTCTTCGTCAGGAGTGCTGCAGAAGTTCTCAAAGAACTGCTCAAATGCGCAGAACTCATCTTCGCTGGAGAGAGGGTCGCCGGCGACCATGACGCATTCGCTGGCGCCCTTATGCTGGTAGATCTCGAGGAGAGGCTCAAGCGCTGCACGACGCTCGGAAAATGCCTGGTCGTAGGGCGAACCGTCTTCCGTCACGGGCACGAACATCTCTCCACTACCGATGTTGCCGTTGTGCGGGATGACGATCAGGTCACAATCCGTCCCGCTCTCGAGACAATCTTCCTCGAGTCGATCCCAGAGCAACTCTGGGGTGGGCGCCTGAACGAACGAAGTCGGACGTGTAAGCGACGTCGCCGTCCTGAAGATCACATTTCGATGCAGGTTTCGAGCGAGACCACCAGAGCCGGTCCATTCGTACCCAATGAAGCTGGTGAATGAACACGCGCTCGTTCTGTCATACGCAGCCTCGGCAGCGCTGACGGTGTCGTCCCACACGTCATCGAGCGCCATCGCACAGAGTGTGGGGTTTCGTTGGCAGTAAGGTGTCGCCTGAGGATTGGGGATGATGCTGCGAATGAACTCGCCGTAGGTGCCTGTCGGTCCGTCGCGGCGGTAGGATTCACAGGTCTCGGAGTCATACCCATCCGCGTCAGGAGTAGAGCAGATGCTCGTGACGTCTAGAAGCTCGGCGTGATCCGTCACCGCTGCGAAGTCGAGGGGCCTGCTCAGGCGGTAGCGGCGGGTTGGCTCGCCGGCTGCGTCGTAAGGAGGCAACTCGATCTCACCGCCGCGCGCAAACGCATACGCATCAGCAGGCCCTGAACGAACATCGTAGGCCGCGGCGTCGAAGCTATAGCGAGTGTGAACATGCAGGTCGCCAAAGTACGGATTGCGCATTGGATTTTGGTCGGCGCACGCCTCACGCTCGGAGGGGCGCACGGTCACTGGTGGAACGCTGATATCAGGTCCGGCGTCCCGGGCATCAACGCCCACATCGGTCTCTGGCGCATCGGCGCCGGAATCTTGGCCTGCGTCGATGGAATCATCGTCATCCCCGCATGCGAGGGCAGATAGAACAACCAAGAGAAGAGAAAATCGACCGGTCTTCATACGCCTAACAATACCTTTGGTTGGGCACGTCGTCTCCCCTGAACTCTGCACCTGATTGTGATAAGCAAACCGTATGAAGATCCTAGTGACGGGCGGCGCCGGCTTTATCGGAGCCAATTTCCTACGGCTCATGGTTCCACGCCATCCCGAACACCATTTCATCAACCTCGACGTGTTGACCTATGCCGCCAACCCCAAGTCTCTGTCGACCATCGACGAGAGCGAGAACTACGCCTTCGAGCGCGTAGACATCACCGACGGCGACGCCGTGAACGCATGCTTTGACAAGCACACGCCTGATTGTGTGGTCCACTTCGCCGCGGAGAGTCACGTCGACCGCAGCATTCTCGGCCCCAAGGAGTTCGTCAGGACCAACATTGAGGGCACTTTCAACCTCCTCGATGCGTGCCGACATCGATGGAAAGACGGCGAAGGCCTCTTTCACCACGTCAGCACGGACGAGGTGTATGGGTCCCTCGGCGCGGAGGGCTTCTTCCTCGAGACGACGGCGTATGACCCTTCTTCGCCGTATTCGGCGAGTAAGGCTGCGAGCGATCACCTCGTGCGCGCTTACCACCGCACCTACGGAATGCCGGTGAAGATCACAAATTGCTCAAACAACTACGGACCTCTGCAGTTTCCCGAGAAGCTCATCCCGATCATGATTCTGAACGCGTTTGAGCGGAAACCACTGCCCATCTACGGCAAAGGGCTCAACGTTCGCGACTGGCTCTATGTCGAGGATCATTGCGAAGCGATCTGGACCGTCATTGAGAAGGGACGTGTCGGCGAGACCTACAACGTCGGCGGTCATAACGAAAAGACGAACATCGACGTCGTCGACACGCTTTGCCAGCTCGTAGCGGCGGAAACCGGCGCAAAGCCTGAAGAACTCTTGGGGCTCAAGACCTTCGTCACAGATCGTCCAGGACACGACATGCGGTACGCTATTGATGCGTCGAAGATCGAAGACGAATGCGGCTGGAAGCCGAAGGAGACCTTCGAAACCGGCATGCAGAAAACCGTCGCCTGGTACCTCACAAACACCGAATGGGTGAATGATGTCCGCTCCGGCGGCTACAAATCATGGATCGAAGCCAACTACAGCGACCGCGCCTGAGGAACTGATGACACGTAAAGGAATTATTCTCGCCGGGGGCTCCGGCACTCGCCTGCACCCACTCACCATGGCCGTCAGCAAACAGCTGATGCCGATCTACGACAAGCCGATGATCTACTATCCGCTCAGCACCCTGATGCTGGCGGACATCCGCGAAGTCCTGGTCATCAACACGCCTCACGAGTCGGAGATGTTCAAGCGGCTCCTTGGAGACGGCTCCCAGTTCGGCATGGAAATTCAGTACGCCGTACAGCCAAACCCCGAAGGGCTCGCTCAAGCGTTCCACATCGGCGCGGACTTCATTGGCAACAACCCCTCGGCACTCGTTCTAGGCGACAACATTTTCTACGGTCACGGTTTGTCCGGACTGCTTCGGAAGACCTCAGAGCAAGACGCAGGCGCTTCGGTATTTGGATACTGGGTTCGCGACGCAAGCGCGTATGGCGTCGCCGAGTTTGACGCCGAAGGACGCGTGATCGGACTCGAAGAGAAGCCCGAGAAGCCAAAATCGAACTACGCCGTCGCAGGACTCTATTTCTACGACAACCGCGTCGTGGACTTTGCCAGGGATCTAAAGCCTTCGCACCGCGGCGAGCTTGAGATCACCGATCTCAACCGCTGCTACCTCGACGATGGCACCCTGCGGCTCGAGAAACTCGGACGTGGCGTCGCGTGGCTCGACACCGGCAACCCTGACGCTCTGCTGCAGGCCTCAAGCTTCGTGCAGACGGTCCAGGAGAGGCAGGGACTACGCGTCTCTTGCCCTGAAGAGATCGCATTCCGCCGCGGCTGGATCGATGCAACAGCACTCGCTGAACGGGGTCATGGGTTGAAGAAGACAGCCTACGGCCGCTATCTCATCGACCTCGCCGAAGGCCGACTCGAGTGAACATCGAAACACTTTCGCTCCCGGGCGTTCTACTGATTACGCCGAAAGTCTTCGGTGATGCCCGCGGGTACTTCGTCGAGACATTCGCCAACGAGCGATACGCAGAAGCCGGCATCAACATCCCGTTTGTGCAGGACAACCTCTCGCGTTCGCCCCAGGGCGTGTTGCGTGGACTGCACCTGCAGAACCCCCATGGACAGGGCAAGCTCGTGCAGGTAGTCGAAGGAAGCGTTTTTGACGTAGCCGTCGATGTTCGCGTGGGTTCGCCGCACTTCGGCAAGTGGGTCGGCGCCGAACTTAGCGCCGAAAACCACTGTCAGCTTTGGGTTCCGCCGGGCTTCGCTCACGGCTTTGTCGTGACCAGCGAACATGCGCTCTTTTCGTATAAGTGCACAGACACCTACCACCCCGAGTGCGAGCTTTCAGTTCTCTGGAACGACCCCGCCATCGGCATCGATTGGCCTGTCGAATCGCCCGTGCTGAGTGACAAAGACGCGTCCGCAAACGTGCTCGCCGATGTCGATGAAGAGCGGCTTCCACGGTGGCAAGCATGAGCACACTCATCATCGGCTCCGGAGGCATGCTTGGCCGCGCTTGGATGGCGCTCCTCAAGAGCGAAGGGAGCGCGCACGAAGGCTTTGATTATCCAGACTTCGACCTGACGAAGAGCGATGACCTCGCGCGGATCACATCGTCCCATTCGTTGGTAGTCTGCTGCGCGGCGTACACCGACGTCGACGGCGCGGAGACGAACGAGGAGCTGGCGAGCTCCGTCAACGGAGACGCCATTGGCGCTCTCGCACAGCGATGCTCCGAATTGGACGTCCCGCTGATTCACTACAGCACGGACTACGTTTTTGATGGCTCGGGCACCGTCCCGTACCCCACGGGCGCGCCCATCGATCCCATCAACGCATATGGACGCTCAAAGGCGCTCGGTGAGAAGCTCATCGCCAGTGCTGGAGGTCCGCATCTCATCATTCGCACGAGTTGGCTTTATGCGCCGTGGGCGAAGAACTTCGTGCTGACGATGGCGAAGTTGACGGAAGACAAAGACGCCCTGACCGTCGTGAACGACCAACGCGGACGCCCAACAAGCTCCGAGCATCTCGCACGCATTTCACTCGCCCTCCACGCGGGCGGGCAGCGCGGGATCTTTCACGTCACCGACGGCGGCGAGTGCACGTGGCACGAGCTTGCGAGCTTCGTTTCCCAACACCTGGGTCACGAGTGCGATGTTGCGCCGTGCAGCAGCGACGCGTTTCCCCGGCCAGCCCCACGCCCTGCTTACAGTGTCCTGGACCTCTCTGGCACGGAGTCGGCGGTGGGCGAAATGACAGGGTGGAGAGAGAACGTGGCCGCCGCCCTTGATGCTTGGCGGGGCTAGACCGCTCTCGTCCTCCAAGGGCCAGGGCGACTGGGTCGATGGGGCGTTGAAAAGCTGCTAGCCCAAGGCATGCTTCGCGCCGTCATCGCCTCTGCCTTCTTGGTTTGTGTCTTTAGCTGCGGCGAGTCTCGCGGCAGCGCAGATCCAGAGCCGACTGAGGTTGAACCTACCGCGGAGCTCAGCGGTCCGCCTCGTCCAACGTCGCAGACGGAAGCGGAGCCCACCGAAGAGGAT
>JBLHKB010000255.1:0-9371 GCA_047619315.1 Polyangiales bacterium | reverse complement strand
GGCGCGACCATCTGTCCCGATGGCTTCGAGTGTCAGGTCTCTCAGCTCATCGGTTGTGGCGCTTGCCGCACCGGAGGCACCCTTTCGCAGCTTGGCGGCGCCTGTGAGACCGGCGATGACTGTCAGAGTGGGGAGTGCGCTCGTCGCTCGGACGAGACCTTCTGCACCTCGATTTGCAATGAGTCCACTGCTTGCCCAGACAACTTCGACTGTGTCGCTGCGGGTGATGTGTCTCTCTGTGTGGGTCAGCCCACGGAACGTATCGACAGTGGTTGTGGATGCCGACTCCTCGGAAAAAGCGACACGACAGGCACAGCGTTCGGGCTCTTCGGACTCTTCGGACTGCTCTTCTGGCGAAGGCGGCGTTAGCCGAAACTCGCTGAAACGTGGAGGGGTGGCCCGAAGCGTGGTAGAAATTCTCAGTCCACTTTGCGGACTGAGGCGGCCCTAAACCGGGCCGGGGGACCCGAAATACTCGTGAAACAAGCGCCAGTCGTCTACGGCAAGTACCAGCTACTTGAGCTTCTCGCTCGAGGCGGCATGGCCGAGGTGTACAAGGCGAAGGCCCACGGCGTTGAGGGCTTCGAGAAGATCCTCGTGATCAAGCGAATCTTGGAGGAGCTGGGTCGGAACCCTGACTTCGTTGACATGTTCATCAACGAAGCGAAGATCGCCGTCACGCTCTCTCACGCCAACATCGTTCAGGTGTTTGACCTTGGTCGCGCCGACGAAACTTACTTCATCGCGATGGAGTACGTGGCCGGCTCCGACTTGGCGACGATTCTCCGTCGTTCCAAGAAGTACGGCAAGCCGCTCCCCGCCCAATTGTCCGTGTTCGTCGTGAGCGAGATCGCCAAAGGTCTCGACTACGCGCACCGACGGCGTGATGCCAATATGAGGCCGCTCGCCATCGTCCATCGGGATGTCTCTCCCCAGAACATTCTCGTCAGCTACGAGGGCGAGGTGAAGCTCACGGACTTTGGCATCGCCAAGGCGCGAACCACGGTGACTGACGGGACCGAAGCAGGCGTCCTCAAAGGCAAGTACGCCTATATGTCCCCGGAGCAGGCGCGGGGCATCGACGTCGATAACCGCACGGACATCTTTGCTCTTGGAACCGTGCTTTACGAAGCGCTCACCGGAGTGAACCCGTTCCTGACCGCGTCCACCTACGAGACGCTTCAACGCGTTCGAGAGGGCTTTCCCACACCCATCCGTGAAGTTGCGCCTCAGCTTCCTGAAGAGCTTGTGTCCATTGTCGAAAAGGCGATGAACCCAGACCCCGATGACCGGCACCAGAACGCTGGGCTGTTCTACGAGGATCTAATTCAATATCTCTACTCGAGCCGACAGCGGGTGGGGGCGCACGACGTTTCTGCCTACGTAGAAGCTCTGCGTGTTGCTTCAGACGGGCGTCGCTCGAGGCCCGACGATGGTCTTCGTGCGGCGTTTGATATCGACACATCAGCCGGCATCGCAAAGCACGGGCTCACCCCCGCCGAAGTTCCAAGCGCGCGCTCCGACGGCCCACGAGTGACTACGGGCTCAGGTCGGCGAGCGACGCCACGCGCGGAGCGTCGCGATTTGACGGTGCTCGCCGTGCCGCGCGGAGATGGTGACGGGAAGGCGCGATCCCGGATGGAGAGCGCTGGTGCGAAGGTCGAAGAGGGTGAGAGCGCCGTCTTCGGGATCTTTGGTCTGGTTCAGCCAGACGGTCGAGATGCGGATGCGGCGGCTCGCGTAGGCCTTTCACTTCAGTTGGAGGGGTACGCGGTCGGCGTCGTCGCGGGCCGAGTCGTCGTGAGCGATTCGACGCTTCGTCGCGATGACACCAGCGCAGAGCTGTTTCGCGCAGCCGCTTCCTTGGCACGGAGGGCCGACGATGCACAGGTTCTGGTGTCGACCAGCGCCGAACGAGCGATGCGTCGCTACTTCGAACTTGCTCCTTGGGGAGAAGAGTCGTTTGAGCTTCGGGCTGAACGCGACGTCCAGAACACCAGCGGACCCTTCGTCGGGAGGCGTGAAGAGCTTCGGCGTATTGGCGAAGTACTGGCGATCGCGAACAAAGGTAGCCAGTGCCTCGTCAGCGTGGTGGGCGAAGCAGGGAGCGGTAAAACTCGTTTGATTCGTGAGACCGTCCGCCGCATTCGTGTGGGTGGTCACGACGTGGGAATGACCGTCTCCACAGCGACGGGCCGAGGCCCTTACTCCGCGGTGCAGGCGACGATACGCGACATCCTTGGCCTAGCTGTCCTCGCCCAAGAAGAGGAAGTGCGAGACAAGGTCGCCCGTCTTCGAGAGCTTGGGCTTAGTGCAGAGGAAATCGCTGCCGTCGGCAGTGTTCTCGGTGTGGCGGATGCGAAGAGTGACCGACACCTGATCTCCGCCGTAGCCCGAATTGCGCTCAAGCTCGCTGAAGACCGTCTGACGGTGTTTGCCTTCGACGAGTTCGACAAGGTCGATCCAGAGAGCCTGGCCCTGCTCCAGCGCATCCTCAGGCAGGCCGGTTCAGGTCGAATCGTCATCGTCGTGGCCCATCGCCCAGATGCGCCCTTTGACTGGGAGGAATTCCCCAATCACCTCGAGATCCGTCTGGCGCCTCTGACCGACGATGACGTCGCGCGGATCGTGGCGGCGCGCCTTGGAGCAGACGAAGTTCCCGGAGAGCTGCTCCGCGAAGTGGGCCTAAAGAGCGCTGGGAATCCACTTTACGTCGAGGAATATCTTCTCGCGCTTGAGGATGCCGGTGCAATTAAGACCGGCGATAAAGTGAGCTACGAGGCCGGGACCGCCGTCAAGGTGCCTCGTTCGTTGCGCGGCATTGTCTCGGCTCGGCTTGAGCGATTGAGCGACGACCAGCGGCACCTCTTGCGCATCGCTGCAGTGATCGGAAGCCGCTTCCACGACGTTATGGTTTCCCGGGTCGCCGGTCGTTCGCGCGAGAGTATCGGTGAGCAGCTCCTCGACCTTGTCGACCGCGGTGTGCTCGTTCAGTCCGCCGGCGATGAGTACTCCTTTGCGCACCAGCTGATCGCCCAGGTCATCCTCGAGGCTCTTCCCCTTGAGGTAAAAAAGGAGCTCCACGGCGCTGTCGCGGAGGCCTTTGAGTCGGTTTACCCCAAGCATCTGGACGAGCTCGCCGAGCGGCTGGCCACACACCACCGCAAAGCTGGCAACCGGAACCGAGCCATCGACTATCTGGTTCGTTCCGCGGACCGAATGGAGTCAGAGCACGCGCTGAATGGCTCGGTGACGAATCTGCTGAAGGTCATCGACATGATCACAGCGTCGACGAACCCAGACCGCGAGAGGGCGCTGGCGCTTTACCGCCGGGTTGGAGACCTGTGTTTCCGTAGCCGAAACCTGACCGAGGGGGTGAAGCGCATGGACGCCGCCCTTGAGCTCGCCGAGAGCATCGCCCGCGACGAATACGTGGCCCGTTTCTCCATGATGCGCGGGCTCTTTCTTGCCCAAAGCAACCACTTCGCGGAGGCGCGCCCTTGGTTTGAAAGGGCTCGCAACGTAGCCCGACGAGTGGGCAAGGGTGGGCTCCTCGGCGCCATCGCTCGCGCTGAAGCCGAAACGGAAGCCCGCAATGGAAACTACCAAAGCGCCGTCGGTCTTCTCGAAGAAGCGCTTGGCCTCGCGGTCGGTGCCGCGGACACCGTTGCGCAGATGCGCGCTCGTCTACCGCTCGCGCTTGCCTTCGCTGGATCCGGTGACCGGGAACAGGCTTTCTCTGCGCTGGAAGGCGCGCGAAAGCTCGCCGTAGGGCGCAAAGACCGCTTTTTGGAGTGTGAACTCGTCAAGACCGAGGCGCTCGTCTGTTACTTCACTGGCGATCTTGAGCAGGCCCTCGAGTCCGGGCAGCGCGGCATTGAGCTCGCGAAAGAATACGGGTTCACCTACGAAGCCGCGGTCAACGCTCACAACGTGGGCGAAGTCTATATGCGCCTTGGTGATTTCAAACGCGCCTTTGCGATGCTTCGATTCAGCTACGATCTCGCTCGCGAACATGGCTACGTGAAGCTGCAGTACAACAATATGCGCGTACTGGGCTTTATCGACGCGACGAAGCTGAGCAGCCCACAAGGGCGTGAGCGTATCGTTGAGGCGCTCTCCTACGCCGAAGAGAACGGCTTCATCTGGGACATCATCCAGGGTCGCTACATGCTCGCCTTCGTGGACCACGTTCAGGGACGAGTGGACGAAGCACGTCGTGCTTTTCAAGAGGTCTGCAAGCTCGCCAACGAGTATGGGCAGCGCCACTATGAGGAAGCCGCCGAAGAGGCGCTGGTCGCCATCGAAGCAGGCTCACCTCTTCAGATGCCCCACTAGAGGCCAAGGCTTCCGCTCGCGAACGAAAAAAGGCTCGCTACCATCTGGTAACGAGCCGTTGTTCACTTCGTCGCTGCGCTACTCGGCGGGTGCCGGTGCGGCGGGTGCTGCCGCCATCGGTGTTGGGGCAGCTGGTGCTGCCGCCATGGGCGTTGGGGCAGCTGGGGCTGGAACGGCAGCTGGAACCGCTGCCATTGGCGTCACGGCTTCAGCGGCCATCGCCGCGGTCATTGCAGACGCAGCGGCCGCTTCGCGAGCGGCAGTTCGTGCCTCACGAGCAACTCGGCGTGCTTCCAGTGCAGCAGCTTCCGCGGCAGCATCGACTTCAGGCTCCGCGGGTGCCGCTTCGACCTCGGGTTCGGCAGCCGCAGGGGCGAGGGCTTCTTCGAGCTCGTTGAGCACATCGCCAAGCTCCTCCTGAGCGCTCGCTTCTTCCGCGGCTTCCTCATCGACATCCGTCTCGTCTTCGGTCTCGTCCGAGGCTTCCGAAGCTTCTTCTGCGTCTTCCGCATCCGAGTCTTCCTCGGATTCTTCGTCGCCTTCGCCCGCAGGGACGCTGATGCCATCGTTGAAACGCTCGGCTGTGTTGTCCAAGGCCGCGTCGCCAGGGGAGCTCATGTAGGCCAGCGTTGCCGACAGCACCATGAAGAGCGTGGCGCACACCGCCGTCGTCTTCGTGAGGATGTTGCCAGCGCCAGCGCCACCAAAGACTTTCTGGGCGCCGCCACCGCCGCCGCCGCCGCCGCCAATAGCGCCCATGCCGCCGCCCTTTCCGGACTGGAGCAACACCACGAGGATGAGGAAGAGGCAAACGAGGACGTAGGTAATGCTAAGGAACGTGAACATTGAAAAACGGTCTTTGAGTGGGGTGCGAGGTTTTCGGCGAGCTACGAGGCAGCTTCGATGATGCTTAAGAACGATTCTGCTTTGAGGGAAGCCCCTCCGACGAGGGCTCCATCAATGTCGGGCTGCGCCATGAGTTCCGCAGCGTTCCCCGGTTTCACCGACCCTCCATAGAGGATTCGGGTGCCGTGCGCCACCTGGCCGAGTTTGGCCCGAATAGCAGCGTGCACAGCTTGGGCATCTTCAGGGGCCGCAGTCCGCCCGGTTCCGATAGCCCAAACCGGCTCATATGCGACGATAACCTTGGTCAGGTCCACTTCTCCAAGCCCCAACGTGAGCTGAGCCAGGACGATTTCCAGGGTTTTGTCCGCTTCTCGTTCTTCGAGAGTTTCGCCCACACAGACGATCGGCGTCACTCCTGCGGCCAGAAGAGCCACGACTTTCGCGCCCACGGCCTCACTGGTTTCCCCAAAGAGCTGTCGCCGCTCGGAATGCCCCACGATGCAGTGAGAGCAGCCCACGTCTTTGATGAGGACTGGGCTCAGCTCACCGGTAAAGGCGCCGCTAGAGGCCTCGTGGGTGTTCTGGGCGGCCAAGAAGACCTTGGACGAGGCGAGAGAGCTCGCCACGGCGTGAAGACTTGTCGCGACTGGGGCGACGAGAACATCCACGGAAGGAAAAGCCAAAGCGCCTTTGGCGATCGCCTCGGCCAAATCAGTGGATTCGGCGATGGTATTGTTGAGCTTCCAATTGCCAGCGATTAGGGGTCGACGGTTCATCCTGGGTTTCCGTTCTTAAGAGAGCGCTTCGACACCTGGGAGGCGCTTGCCTTCAAGGTATTCAAGGGATGCCCCACCGCCCGTGGAGACGTGGCTGTACTCGTCGGCGCGTCCAGCCTGCTGAACGGCGGCAACGCTGTCGCCACCGCCCACGACCGTGAAGCCTACACATTTGGCCATGGCGTCTGCCACTGCGTTTGTGCCACTGGCAAAGGCAGGGTTCTCAAAGAGCCCCATCGGTCCATTCCAGAAGACGCTTCCGGCTTTCCGGATGCGGTCCCCGTATAGCGCTTCCGTTTCTGGGCCGATGTCGAGGGCCATGCCTTCGACGATTTCGCCGTGTCCGACAATGTGAGCTTCCGTCGCTTTGAGCCCGTCCCCACTACGAAGATCAACTGGCAAGAGCAGCGCTACACCAAGAGCTTCGGCCTTCAAAATGAGACTTCGGGCCAACGCCATTTTATCGGGCTCGACCAGGCTGTTGCCGAGCTCATGGCCTTGGGCAGCCAAGAAGGTGTTCGCCATGGCGCCACCAATGAGCAGAGCATCCACTTTGGTCATCAGCGCTTCCAGCACCTCGATCTTGTCACTGACCTTCGCTCCGCCAAGAACGGCGACATATGGCTTCGGTGCATCGTCCTTGAGTCGAGAAAGAGCCTTCAGCTCTTTCTCCATCAAGAGGCCAGCGGCCGCTTCAGGCGCCAGCTTTGGAAGTGTATGGACCGATGCGTGGGCACGGTGTGCAGCGCCAAAGGCGTCGTTCACGTACGTGTCGCAAACCTGTAAGAGTTCGCGCGCGAAGGCCTCGTCGTCGGCCTTCTCTCCGGGATGAAAGCGAAGGTTCTCGAGAAGAGCAACCTGACCATCTCGTAGATCTCCAGCCACCTTTCGAGCGCCGTCACCGATGCAGTCGTCCGTCAGGAAGACTTCGCCACCTTCAAGCAACTCAGCCAAGCGCTGCGCCACCGGTTCCAAGGAGAGCGCAGGCACTACTTCGCCATTTGGCCGACCCAAGTGACTCGCGAGGATGACACGTCCGCCTTCGGCGAGGATGTGACGAATCGTGGGAAGGGCGGCACGAATTCGCGTGTCGTCCGTAATCGTCGTTCCATCGAGGGGAACATTGAAGTCCACTCGACAGAAGACTCGCCGTCCTTTGAGCTCAACATCCGCGAGGGTCTTCATGGGTTCTCCTATCGCTCAGCTGGCGAGGATGCCGGCAAGGTCGATCATGCGCTGGGAGAAGCCCCATTCATTGTCGTACCAGGCCTGAACTTCGACGAGGTCTCCGCCGACGACCATCGTCTGGTCGGCATCAACGATGGACGAGTGTGGATTGCCGATGTAGTCGGTGGACACGAGAGGGCGTGTCTCGAACCCGAGGATGCCCTTCAGGGGGCCTTCCGCCGCAGCCGAAAGCGCAGCGTTGACCTCTTCGGCCGTGGTCTGCTTCGAGACATGTGCCGTGAGGCAAACCATGGAAACGTTCGGAGTTGGAACTCGAAGCGAGCCTCCAGCGAGCTTTCCGATCAGCTCAGGAATGACGAGACCAATCGCTGTGGCGGCGCCCGTCGTCGTTGGGATCATAGATAGTGCTGCAGCGCGCGCGCGTCTCAGGTCCGAATGAGGCAGGTCGAGGATGCGCTGGTCATTCGTGTAGGAATGCACGGTGAGCATGTGGCCTTTGAGGATTCCAAAGTTCTCGTGGAGGACTTTGGCCACTGGGGCGAGGCAGTTCGTCGTGCAGGACGCGTTCGACACCACGTTGTGCTTGGCGGCGTCGTAGTCGCCCGTGTTGATGCCCACGCAGAAAGTCGCGTCGATCTCTCCGCGCCCTGGAGCGCTGATGATGACTTTCTTCGCGCCCGCTTCGATGTGTTGGGCGGCCGCTTCGCGAGTGCGAAATGCGCCGGTGCATTCGAGAACGATTTCGGCGCCGAGCTCTTTCCAGTTTAACTTTTTTGGATCGCGTTCAGCGCTCGTCTTGATTCGCGTGCCGCCAACGATGAGAGCTCCCGCTTCCACGCTGACTTCTTGTTCAAACGTCCGATGAACCGAATCGAACTGGAGGAGATGCGCGAGCGTGGCGTCGTCCGTCAGGTCGTTGATCCCGACGATTTCAAAGTCTGCCGCGTTCTTCGCGGTTCCGCCAAGAATCGCTCTCGCGACACAGCGTCCGATTCGTCCGAAACCATTGATGCCGATCTTCGTTGCCATGCCGCTATCCTTTGCTTTCCCAGGCCTCATCGAAGGGCCGGTGGCGGGAAGCTAGCGCTCCGTCGCTACAGGGGTCAAGGCGCCTTAAACAGCAAAACCGCGCTCCAAAAGGAACGCGGCTCAAGAGACGCGAAGTCTAGCTACGAAAAGCGCAGCGAAGGAGCATCTCTTAGAGTTTGGAGTCGGCCTTGATGTCTGTCGTGACCAACTCGAGAAGGGCGTTGGTAAAGCCGACGATGTCCGAGCGGCTGTGACCACTGGAGCGGAGCTCGCGGTACACCGACTTCGCGAGGATCCGAAGAGCTCGGCCATCTCCAGCCGGCGACTGAGAAGGGCGCGTAGATTCATGTGTGGATGTTTGCATGGTTGAGTCCTTGGGGCTGTCTCTTGGAGGGTTCTCGGCGGAACTGGAATCGCTCTTTGGCGATACTGACTGGGTCATTTGGAAAGGTCGACAATCCTGCAACCAGGCGTTTCGGAAGTACGGACAGATGACTACGCACAGGTTGTGCCATTTCCGCCGGCCAAGTGGCCTGTTTCAGGATTTTGTTTTTAGACTCGCAGGCTTAGCCAACAAAAAGGACGAGCGGCCAGATGTGCTCATCGCTGAAAAGCGCGTAGATCGTTTCGCACTGCGTGTAGTTTGCTGCCCCACACAGTACGCACCCTCATTGGGTTATTCCTGCTCGTCTTCGTTCTCGCGAAGCGCCTTCTGAGCAGCCGATGCCTCTTCCGAAACGGGCGAGTCGTCGCCGTCCGTGGTCGGGCTCTCCCCTGCCTCAAGGGCTTCGAGAGCCGCCGCTTCTTCGTGCGCACGCTCGGCAACGCGAATGCGAGTCTCGACGTAGAGGCGCATATTCCGAACGCCCTTGTCGAAGTTGAGTTCGGCGTCGTGAGCCTTCGCCAAGAAATAATAGATCTCAGGGTGGCGGTCCAAGTACGCCGGTTCCGTCCGGACCAAATCTTCGAACTGGTCGATGGCGTCGCGGAAACGAGATGGGTACGAAGGGGCGGTCTTGTAGAGCAGGTAGGCCCGCAAGAGCCGCATGCTTGGCCCACTGTGCTGACGGACGGGCGCTGGGATGTCCTCCATCGCCGAGTGCGCCGTCGCGAAGCTGTTGGAGTCCACCGCTTCACGAACCGTGGCAAAGCCCTCCATCAACGCTCGAGCCTCTTCCGCAGCCATCTGAGGGC
>JBLHKB010000254.1:0-9400 GCA_047619315.1 Polyangiales bacterium | reverse complement strand
CATCGAGCGCGGCGCCAGCGTCGTCAGCGGGAGCGCGCCAACAGCCCGCCCCGCCGCCGCCGAGGGTTGGTTCTTCGCGCCCGTGGTCCTTCGCGACGTGCCGCGTGATGCCCGATGCATGAAGGAGGAGACCTTTGGTCCCCTCGTCCCGATCGCCACGTTCAAAAGCGATGACGACGCCATCGCCACCGCCAACCGAATGGACGCCGGCCTCGCCGCCTACGTCTTCACGAGCGACGCTGCCCGCGGCGAGCGCCTCGTGGCCCGTCTCACCTTCGGCCACGTAGGTCTGAACACCGCGACGGGACCCACTCCCGAAGCACCCTTCGGAGGAATGGGCGATTCCGGCTACGGCCGCGAAGGCGGCATCGAGGGCATTCTCGAATACACCGAAGCGCAGACGGTGCCTACGCCCTAGGACGTCCGCGTCGCTGCAAGGCCGTCGCTAGCGATGGTTTTGCAGCTGACCCAGCAAGCTGCCGAGGGAGTTCTTTAACTTCTCGGCAGAGCTAGAGATCGCCTGAGACATCGTCGCCGCCGCGCATGTCACCGCCGTGGGCCGCCGCCCTTCGAAGCGGGCTTCCATCATGCAGCGTTTGTCGTTGGGGCCATGCTTGTCGCCGTTCGCGTCGCTGAGATGAACCTCAACGCGCGTGATGTGGGCGCTGAGGTGGCTGAGCGTTTTGAGAACGGTCGCCTCGACGTGCGCCACGAGCTCTTCGCGGCCTTCAATATTCTTGTCGGTGTTTACTTGAATCTGCATCTGCGTCTTTCCTGTGTTGAGTGGTGTGGGCTGAGGAGCTGACCTGTCCCTCCTAAGGCATGTGCTCCGCGAGGACCGCGTCGATCCCTGCGCCGAGCTGTTCAGTCGCCCTCGTGATCTCTCGGATTCACCGGTTCATTCGTGCTGGTTCATTCGCGCAGGTTCATTCAAACGGGCACCGCGTCACGCCCGCCTGCCGCTTCCATGGCGATGAGCTCCCCGACGTTCGCCGCCGTTAGAAGGCCCACCACCTTCTCGTCATCGACGACCACCAAGACCCGGCCGGAGCCCTGGTAAAGGCGTGTCAGAGCGCCGTTGAGGGCTTCTTTGGGGCTCGCGGTCTCCATCGCGTCTCCCATGGCGTCCTCGACCGAGAGAGTCGCGTCCTTCTCGGCGAGGCCCCTCAGCACATCGCCGTGCGTGAGGACGCCTACGAGGTGCGCGTCGTCGTCGAGAACCGGGAAGTCCTGCTGGAAGCCAGCCAAGGTGAACTCCACGACTTGCGACAAGGGGGCCGTCGGCGAGACGCTCTTAAAATCCGTGATCATTCCCTGGCGGACGGACAGCCCGGCGAGGGCAACTTTCACCGTCGCCACGGAATGCTCCACTTGGGCACCCAGCCAGACAAAGACCGCGATCACGATGAGGAACGGGCTGACGAGCAGCCCCACCAGACCGAAGATCACGGCGACACCCTGACCGATGCGCGCCGCCGTCTGCGTCGCGCGCTCCGGCGCCATGCGCATGGCCAGCAGCGCTCTTAGGACACGCCCACCGTCCATCGGGTATCCCGGCAAGAGGTTGAACACGGCGATGGACACGTTGAGCCACATGAGCTGCGCCACGAGAGAACCACCAAGGTAACCAAAGCCCTCGATGCCGACGGGCCAACCGAGCTGTACGAGGGCGCCGAAGAGCATCGCCGCGATGACCACGTTAACCGCAGGGCCCGCGAGCGCGACAAGCAGCTGGTGCGCGGGTTTGTCCGGCATCTTCTCGAGCCGGGCGACGCCACCGATGGGCAGCAGCGTGATGTCTTTGGTTCGTACGCCAAAGCGTCGCGCCATGAGCGCGTGGCCGAACTCGTGAAGCACCACGGAGGTGAAAACCGCGCCGATAAGAACGAGGCTGCGCAACATCACCGTCATTCCGTGGCCCGCCAGCAAGTTCGTGAGGGCTAGAAACGCGATCAGAAAGAGAAAAGTGCCGTGGACGTAGACATCGATACCGGCCACTCGAATGAGCTTCCACGACCACCGAAACGCGGGAACGTGGGTCCTCGTTGGGGATTGAGGTTGCGGCGTGTTCAATCTTGCGGGGCCAGAAACGAGCTCGGTCATGGGAAGAAGTCACTGCACGTCGCGCGCCAAGTCCATTCGCCCTTCGATGGCGCCGCCAACCATCACGCTCCCACGTCGTATTGATGTAGCCCCGTCAACTTGATGAACCCACCGGCCGCCGACCTTCCCCCCATCGCCGCGAGCGCGCTCGGCGAGCTGGCGCGCTCCTTGCTTAGATGCATAGGGTACCGACGCCCTCCGGGGTCCCTTCAACACGCCACTCGCTCCATGCATCCCATCGAACAGCTCCACTTGGAGCCGCTCCGGCGGCTGACTCGCTCCCTTGAACAGCTCATCGCCGGCCGCTTGTGGCTGAAGGTGATCATCGGCTTGATTCTTGGAGTCGGCGCCGGAATGGCGCTGGGACCGGAGGCGGGTTGGCTGTCCCCCTCCGTCGCGCAGATGGCCGTGCGCTGGATCGCGCTCCCCGGCGCGCTCTTCCTCGCGCTGGTCCAGATGATCGTCGTTCCCCTCGTGTTCGCCTCCATCGTCCGGGGCTTGGCGGCGGGCGAAAGCATGGCGCAGCTGCGCCGCATGGGCACCCGGGCGGCGGCCTACTTCGTGGTGAGCAGCACGGTTTCGATTCTCATCGGTTTGGGTCTGGCGCTGCTGGTTCGACCGGGCCGCTTTGTCGACGCTTCACGACTCACCGCTCTGGCTGAAAGTCCCAGCGTCGGCGACGTCGTCACCACCCAATCGCAGGGCGTGCCCGAGACCATCATCGGTCTGCTCCCGGTGAATCCGCTGGCCTCGATGGTCAGCGGCGAGATGCTGCAGGTCGTACTCTTCGCGCTCATCATGGGAGTCGCCCTGGTGGGCCTCCCTCATGAAAAGTCGGCGCCGCTTTTCGATCTCCTGGGCTCGCTTCAAGAGGTCTGCATGACGGTGGTGCGCTGGGCGATGCGGCTGGCCCCCATCGCTGTGTTTGGCCTGATGACCCAGCTCACGTCGCAGCTAGGCGTGGACGTACTCCTCGGCATGGCGGGGTACGTCGGCACAGTGCTCGGTGGTTTGGCCATCCTGCTGGTGATCTATGTGTTCCTGGCCGCCGTCATCGGACGACGGAATCCGAGAGCGTTTCTTAAAGCGCTGCGTGAGCTCCAGCTCCTCGCGTTCTCCACGTCGAGCTCCGCGGCGGTCATGCCACTTTCGATGCAGACGGCGGAGAAGAAGCTCGGCGTCCGCCCCGCCGTCGCCGAGTTCCTCATCCCCTTGGGCGCGACGATCAACATGGACGGCACCGCGCTCTACCAAGGCGTGGCCACGGTTTTTCTGGCGCAAGTCTTCGACGTTCAGCTCGACGCCGCCGGGCTAGGGCTCGTTGTCGTGACATCCGTCGCCGCGTCGATTGGTTCCCCAGCCACTCCGGGAGTGGGCGTCATCGTGCTTGCCACTGTCTTGCAGACCGTGGGGATTCCCCCCGGCGGCATCGCGCTTCTCATCGGCGTCGACCGCATCCTCGACATGTGTCGAACCGCCGTGAATGTGACCGGCGACATGACAGCCGCGGTCATCCTCGATCGCTGGCTCGGGGAGAGCCCCACGGAGATCGCCGTCCAAACCGAAGCCAGCCCTGCGCCGACCTGATCTTTCAAGATACGGCGAGCGCACGCGGGCTCAAGGCACGTCCGCGAAGTAGTCGCGCAATAGCCTCCGCGCCTCCACGCCGAGCGCGTCGTAGGATGCCGGCACAAAAGGCGCCTCAGGCGCAGGCCCGCGTAGCTCGACGAGGCGAGAGCGCACCACGTCTTCGTCGCGGCCGAGGAACACTTCCGCGTAGACTTTGGGCCGCAGCTGGGCGCTCCCGGACTCGTCGTAGACCGCCTCGTTGCGAAAGCACCCCGTCTGCAGATAGCGACGATCGTTCTGCGTCCAGAGCTGCGCCTGGTGCGTATGTCCCATGACGAGCAGCTTCACGTCGGGGTGCTGGGCGAACCATGCGGCGGGTTCGAAACGCGGGGCCGCATAGTTGGTATCCTGAAAGTGGAGGACTGCCTGCTTGGTCATATCCCAGGTGATGTGCTGGAGAGCCTCGTAGCCCTCTTTACGCGCCGTCCAATAGTCCCGGGTCCAGTACTGCCAATAGGCGCTCTGAAGCACTTTCAGGAACTCCGGGGTGGCATGGAAGAGTACGTCCTTCGGACGAATCCGGTCGAGCTGATGAAAGACCTTGGCGAAGGGCATCGCCGCCGTGAGCAACGACAGCGTCCCCCACGGGAGATTGAGCCGGGCTTCGCCGCCGCGCTGGACGAAGAGCTTGGCCTCATCGATCACGAACATCGGATCGTGCTGGCTTCCATGCTCGATCTGAACGCCTCCGAAGCGAACTCGAATGCCAGGAAACGAGATCGCCTCTGGGCAGCCGATCTCGCCAGCGAGCTTCTTTTGGATTTCCGGGAACAAGAGCTCCTGGTCGTGATTTCCGGCGAGGAACAGAACTCTCCGCGCCGCCGGCTCGTGATCCAAAAAGCACCGCAGCGCGTCGATGAACGGCCGGTGGGCCCGCATGATCCGCTCCAGCTTCGCGATGGCGATGTCGGCGTCGATGTCGAGCGGGTAGGTCCCGTCTGACATCGGTGTCTTCAGCATGTCAAAGGTGTCCCCGTTGAAGACGAGGGTCAGTGGTACACGCTCGTAGATCCCGCGGTTGTAGGCGAGCAGCAACCGACCCAGCCACTCGGATTGCGGGAAGTCATCGGTCGATCCCCCTGCGCCCATCTCGATATCGCTGAGCACGACCAACACGTGCTCCACTTCGTCCGGCGGAATATCCATGGGCCATGAATGTCCGCTGCCGGGAAAATCAGGCCAGAGCTCTTGCGGGCACATTAAGTCTGGTCCTTCAACCGCCGGACGAGAACAGCGATCTGGCGCCTTGTGGCAACGAGCTCCGTTCGCATCCGAAGGATCACTTCGGTGCCCGCCCAGTTTACCTCGAGTTCGTGAATGAGCGTGCCCGTCACACGCGCGAGCTCCGCGTCCTCGGCGGAGAACCGATCTGCGCCGGGCGACAGCAGCCCCGACTCCACGAGAAGTTCGTAGAGCTCGCGGTCCTCATTGAGGAGCGCGAGGATCTCGTCTGGCTCAAAGTCCTCACTCATAGCTTAAGGTCCTTCCGCACGGGTTCCGTATACAGACTGGCCGCGCCCGCAAGCGCCGCCGCGAGTTCCGCGTCTTCTTGGTCAGGGACACGAACGCTTAGCTCCACGATGAGGTCGCCTTGCTTCTTGCCCCGCTGAACGCCTTTTCCCTTCAGGCGCAGTCGCTGTCCAGACTGAGAGCGGGGAGGCACCTGCAACTGCACAAGGCCGTCGAGCGTGGGCACATCCACGGCGGCGCCCTCGTAGGCTTCTGCCAAGGTCACGGGCAGCGTGCAGCGCAGGTTCAGTCCCTTACGCGAAAAGACAGCGTGGGGCAGGACGTGTGTCTCGATGACAAGGTTGCCGGCTGGTCCCCCTTCGATTCCCGGGGACCCTTTGCCACGCACCGTCAAATGGCCGCCGTCTTCGGCGCCTGGAGGAATGCGAATGGTCACCGTCTTCGTCTTGCTCGGCACCTGAATTTGAAACTCGGCTCCCCGAAGGGAATCGACGAAACTCAGCTCAACGCGTGCGCCGATGTCCGAACCACGCTGAGGTCCGCGATGGCGTGCACCAAAGAGGTCGCCGAAATCAAAGTCCGAGGGCGCTTGCTGACGTCTCCCACGCTCCGAGGCGGCCTTCCTTCGCGTCCAGTTCTGGTAGGCCCTCGCTTGCTCCGGCTCGAACCCACCTCGAAGACCTTCCTCGCCAAACTCGTCGTAGAGCTTTCGTTTCTCAGGATCCGAAAGCACGTCGTTGGCGCTAGCGATCTCCTTGAACTTCTCCTCCGCCTCTTTGCTGTCCGGATTGACATCCGGGTGCCACTTCCGCGCGAGCTTTCGGTAAGCGCGCTTTAGGTCCGCCTGCGAGACGTTCTTTTCAACGCCGAGCGCTGCGTACAGATCGCTCACGACGGTGCCCGGGTCTGGGTCAGTAGGCTTTGAAGCTCTTCTCCCTCAAGCTGTTCCGACTCCAGGAGGCGCGCAGCGACGGTCTCAAGTTGCTCACGGTTGGCCCCCAGCAAAGCGAGCGCCTCCTCATGCGCAGCTTCGACGATGCGCCGGACCTCGCTGTCGATGGTGTCGGCGAGGCGCTCGCCGACATCCCGCGCGCCGTTCACACTCGGTCCGGCGAGGAACTGCGCGGAGGTGTCACGCCGTACCGCGACCAAACCAACAGCGTCGCTCATTCCGTACTCGCCCACCATGGCGCTCGCGAGCTGCGTGACCTTCTGAAGGTCATTCTGCGCGCCCGTCGACGCTTCGCCGAAAACTAAGACCTCCGCCGCGCGACCTCCCAGGAGCCCAATGAGTTTGATCCGGAGCTCCGACTCCGTCAGCAGATATCGGTCGCGGTCCGGGAGCTGCATCGTGTAGCCCAGCGCCGACATACCACGAGGGATGATCGATATCTTGTGAACACGTTCGTCGCTTCCAGCGAGAACGCTCGCGAGAGCATGACCCACTTCATGATAGGCGACGCGCTTTCGTTCCTCGGGGGACATGAGTCGGCTCTTCTTTTCGAGGCCTGCGACAACGCGATCGATGGCTTCGGAGAAGTCCGAGTTGCTCACCGTCGTCTGTCCATGCCGTGCCGCCAAGAGCGCCGCTTCGTTGACCAGGTTCGCGAGGTCTGCTCCCGCGAAGCCAGGCGTTCGAGCGGCGATGGTCTCTAGGTCGACCTCATCGTTCAGGAGCACGGAGCGGGCATGCACACGCAAAATCGCCGCGCGCCCAGACCGGTCCGGACGGTCCACCAATACTTGGCGGTCAAACCTGCCGGGACGCAAAAGCGCGGGGTCCAGGATCTCGGGTCGGTTGGTGGCTGACATAATGATCACGGCCTTCTTCGGTTTGAATCCATCGAGCTCCACGAGAAGCTGGTTCAGCGTCTGCTCCCTCTCTTCGTGAGCGCCGCCACCGGTGGCGACGCCGCTGCGCGTTCGCCCGATCGCGTCCAGTTCGTCGATGAACACGATGCATGGTGCCGATACCTCTGCCTGGGCGAAGAGGTCGCGAACTCTCGCGGCGCCGACTCCGACGAACATCTCGACGAACTCGGAACCGTTGATCGAAATGAAGGGCACCTCCGCCTCACCGGCTACGGCTCGCGCCAGAAGCGTCTTTCCTGTTCCCGGGGGACCCACGAGGAGCACCCCTTTGGGGATCTTCGCGCCGATGGCTTTGTAGCGCTCCGGCGACTTGAGAAACTCGATGACCTCCTCGAGCTCTTCCTTTGCTTCGTCCACACCTGCAACGTCCGAGAAGCCAACCGTTACATCCGTTTCCTGAAACACCTTCCCTTTGCTTTTCCCGAACGCGAGGGCTCCTCCGGCTTTGCCGCTCATCCCCCGAAAGTTGCGGAACAAGAGCATCATAAAGAAGACGCTTACGCCGAGATACAACCAAGTCCCCATCGCGAATCCGGACTGCGGCAGAGAGCGGAAGGCTACGGAGTGTTCTTCCAGCAGAGGGATCAGGCTGTCGTCGTCTAAACGTCCGGTTGTGAACCGAAGGGTTGTGGCTCCTTGAGTCGCGGTACCTTCATCGCTTGGAGCTTGGCCCTCTCGGAAACCCCCGTGGATTTCGTCATCATCGAAGGTAACCCAATCAACCCGTCCGTCTGCGATGTAGCGCTTGAACTCGTCGAATCGGATCTCTTCGCCATGCTGCTTGGATGAGAAGTGCTGAACGACGAGGAACAAGCCGAGCAAACCCAGAAGAAGGAGTCCACTGTGTCGCTTGGGTGTTTGTTTAGGCTTTGGCATCGCGCATCACGTTTGGACGCTACGCACAAACAATGCCATCGGGGTGGTTCCTTGAATTTCAAGCACGCCACACGTCCGGACCTACGGACGCCCTCACGTCGCGAAATATATTCGTCCTTCCCCGCAGCTTTTTCGCGTCACGACACTCTCGAGTCACCCAGGGACCGGGGGCGACTCCTGAGCACGGCGCCGCTGGATCCACTTCACGAGTTCCACGACGTTGAGGGGCAGGAGCGCGCACCCGGCGACGACGCCCCAATCGTTTGCTCCGAGTGGAACGGTGTGGAGGACGGCGCGCAAGAACGGGACGTAGACGGCGGCCACTTGCAAGAGCACGCAGAGCACAACGGCGCCCCACAGCCAGCCGTTCTTGAAGAGGCCTGCGTCGAAGGCTGAGCGAGTCTCTGAGCGCACGCTGAAGACGTGAACGACCTGGACCAGCGAAAGCGTCATGAACGTCATGGTGCTCGCTCGTTCCAAACCCGCCCCTTGTGCGCCGTGCATCTGCATTCCGATGAAGAACGCAAGCAAAGTGACCGCCGCGAGGAGCGCCCCCTGCCAGCCGATCATGAACAAGAGCCGCGCCGGGAGAAGACGCGCCTTCGGGTCATGTGGAGGCTTGCTCATCATGCCAGGCGCTGAAGGCTCGAGGGCCAACGCGAGCGCCGGGAAAATGTCGGTGATCATATTCAGCCACAAGATCTGAAGTGCTCCGAGGGGAAGTGGCCAAGCCACCATCAGCGCGACGAAGACCGTCAGGATCTCGGCGAGGTTGCACGAAAAGAGGTAGCGGATGAAACGGAGGATATTCGCGTAAATAATCCGTCCCTGTTCGACGGCGCGAACGATCGTGGAGAAGTCGTCGTCGACGATGACCAGGTCCGCCGTCTCTTTGGCGACCTCCGTGCCTTTGATGCCCATCGCGACGCCAATGTCGGCCTGCTTCAGCGCTGGCGCGTCGTTTACGCCATCGCCGGTCATGGCCACAATCTGCCCCTCCGCCTGCAGCGCCTCCACGATCTGAAGCTTGTGCTGAGGCGACACGCGGGCGAAAACCGCCGCCCCTTTCACGGCCTTCCTCCATCCGGCGGCGTCGAGATGGGCGAGGTCGCGAGCGTGCACGATGCCAAGGGGCTGACCGTCTAGATCACGGTCGATGCCGAGCTGGCGGGCGATCTCCGCCGCCGTGATCTGCTGGTCACCCGTGATCATCACCGAACGAATGCCCGCCTCTCGGCACTGAGCGATGGCGGACTTCGCTTCTTCACGGAGGGGATCGGTCATACCGACGAGGCCGACGAAGATCAGGTCCTTCGAGGCGTCAGCATCCGTCTCACTCTCGCCCTCCGGAAGCTCTCGATAGGCCAAGGCGAGCACACGCAGAGCGGCTCCGGCGAGGTCCCCGTTCATCGTCTTCCAGTGTTCTCGGTCGTCGTCGGTCAGCGGCGTC
>JBLHKB010000253.1:0-9400 GCA_047619315.1 Polyangiales bacterium | reverse complement strand
GGGCAAGAGACGAGAGTGCTCTCTCCACCAACACACTGAACATCGTCCATCCAGATGGTTCCTGTTCCTTGACCGAATACGTCAATGCCCACTTCGGTGCCCGAGGTGTAGCCGAGCTGTTGGCACGCGACAGTCGCATCCACTGTTGCAAAGGCATCATCGCAAACGGTTCCCCATTCGCCGGCGTTGAACACTTCGAGTCGCCCTTCGCCAACGACTGTTCCGTTGACGATTCGAACGGTTCCTTGCACGATCGGGAAGTCCGACACGGTGCCGTTGTCACACACCAAGCGTGTGTCACCAGTCGAGCTCAGCTCGATCTGACAACCGCTCATGCCGCCCATGCCGTCCATGCCGTCCATGCCGTCCGTGCCGTCCGTGCCGTCCGTGCCGTCAACGCCGTCGTTGATGACGACCGTCGTACCATCCGTGCATGAAAGCGTCCTGCTGCCGTCCATGTTGTCGACAACCGTGCATGATGAGCCATCGGTGCCGTCGGTGCCGTCGTTGACGACGACCATGGTTCCATCCGTGCAGGACAGCGTCTTGGTTCCGTCCATGTTGTCGACGACCGTACAAGATGTGCCATCTGTGCCATCCGTGCCGTCCGCGCCGTCCGCGCCATCTCCGCCCGTTGCGATCACGGCCATGGTGCCGTCGGTGCAGAGAATTGTCCGTGTCTCATCGCCATTGTCGGTGACCGAACATGAGCTTCCGTCGGTGCCGTTGGTGCCATCGGCGCCAGTGGTTCCGTCATTGACGGTGACGCTCGTGCCATCCGTGCAGGCGATGGTGCGAGTACCGTCCATATTGTCCGCGACGGTGCACGAAGCTCCGTCCACGCCATTCACGCCGTCGGCCGCACATGCAGAAAACACCGAAGTAATACCGAGCAAAAGCGTAATTAGAATAGATTTTTTCATTTGGATCCCTATCTGTGGAAAAGTCCCGAGGCACTGTATCACAAAGCTGCTTCACATTAGAGTGGTTGTTTCGCGCCTCTTGGCGTGCAGAGAACTCTTAAAAGAAGAGACCCGAGCCGCAAGCGACTCGGGTCTTTCAGGACTCGGGTTTACGCTCCCGGTCTCCCGGGAACGAAGTGTCTAGTTACAGACGCCGTCGATGCAGGTTTGGCCGCCGGAACAGTCGACGCTGGTCCCGCAGTTGCTGGTGACCTCGTTCATGGTGGCGCAGAAGTTGTCCTGACAGAGGGCGAACTCAGCGGCGACCATCGCGCACTCGTTGGTGTCTTCACAAGGGACTCGGCAGACGCCGTCGACACAGGTGAAGCGACATTCGCTGTCGTTGCCACAGCGGTCCGGGCGGTCGTCGGGACGGCAACGTCCGTCGTTGCAGTAGCGTCCTTCGCCACACTCGGCGTCGAGGGAGCAACCGTCGTAGCAGACGGTGTCGATGCAGATGCGGCCTTCACCACACTGCGCGTCGCGTGTGCACTCGCCGGTGACGGGAGGCGTCGTGACGCAGAAGCCATCGTCGCTGCACATCTGACCTGTGATGGCGCAGGTCTCTTCGTCGCAAGGGGCGACGCAGGCGCCGTTGACGCAGGATTGACCCGAGGCACATTCGTTGTTGAACTGACAGGTGTCTTCCACGTCGCGGCACTCGCCGGAGATGCAGAAGAGATCTCCTGGGCAGACGCCCGTCATGTCGCAGGTGGGAGGGAGACCTGGAGTGCAGCTGCCGTCTTGGCAGATGAAGCCGGTTTCGCACTGCGTGTTGTCTGTGCAGGCGTTGGGGTTGGTGCAGGTTCCGTCGATGCAGCTGAGTCCATCGTCACAGCCGGCATCGCTTTCACAGATGCAGCCTTCGACGGTGCACAGCTGGCAGTAACCATCGAGACAGAGGAGACCGTCGTCACACTGCTCGTCCGTGGTGCAGGTCCCTGGGTTTGGAACAGGCGGCGGCTCGGTGGGCTCTACGCAGAGTCCACTGTCGCAGCGGTATCCTTCGGCGCAGTCGGAATCGACGCTGCACTCCGCGATGCAGCCAGAGTCCGTGCAGATTTCGCCCTGGGAACACTCGTAGTCACCACGGCACGTGGGCCTTGGCGGAGGTTCAACAAGACGGCATCCAAGTCCATCGCAGTAGTAGCAACCAGTGTCGTCGCAGTAGTAGCTTTCACACTGACAGCCAGCGAGCGTGGCAAGGGCAGCAACAAGAAGTGGGAAGTAGTTTCGCATGATTCCTCGGGTGGAGCTTGTTCGGGCTGGAACGACGGGCTCCCCCTAACATATACAGGAATCATGCCATGCTTTTGAGGCTGCAAACTGGGTGGATCTTGAATGACACCCCCGAATTGTGCGCCTGGATGTGTAGAAGCGTCACAAAGCACTGTGAACTCATGTTCTCGCTTTTGCCGATGTGCGTATAGGTGCGCTCGGTGAGAAATCAGGGAACACTCTGTCGCCATGGACGAACCCAGCGATATGGAAGACCTAGATTTCTCCCGAGCGGACGTCGCTGGCGACGATCAAACTTGCTCCGGTTGCCAACAAGCGATCGGCCAGCGCTACTTTGATGTGAACGGAGCGCGAACCTGCGAGAGGTGTGGCGTCGCTGTGAGAGACGGCGTGGGCACACCGGGCGGACGCTTTTTGCGGGCGTCGCTCTTCGGCGGCGGGGCCGCGATCATCTCGGCGCTGGTCTGGTACGGGATCCGCGTACTCACGGGCTATGAGGTGGGCCTCATCGCGATCGCCGCCGGCTTTCTCATCGGCATCGCCGTTCGCAACGGCTCCGGCTATCGCGGCGGCGCTGGCTATCAGGCGCTCGCGATGATGCTGACGTACTCCGCCATCGCCGTGACCTATGTGCCCATGGTGGCCGAGCAGCTCATCACCGGCATGGATCAAGATGGGGCCGTTGAAGAGCCGGTGATCATCACGGCTGAAGACGAAGCCATGGCGTTTTCCTTCGTGGCGTATGCGTTCGCGGTGCCTATCGCGTTTCTCGTTCCGATTCTTCAGGTCTTCGACGGCGGCTTCATGGGGCTGATCATCTTGGGAATCGCGCTCTACGAAGCTTGGAAACACAACAAGAAACCCAAGCTTCAGATCGAGGGGCCGTTTGAGCTTTCGGCGACATGAACTGTCCTGAGTGCGCGACGCCGTGGTCGACTTCGACGCTGGCTTGTCCAGGATGCCGGCGACTCGTGCACTCAGCACAGCTTGAAGCCCTCGCGAAGGAGGCAAAGTCGCTGGAGACGAGCGACAAGAAGGCAGCCCTCGCACGTTGGAAGGAAGCGGCGGCGCTTTTGCCACCGGCGGCCAAGCAACGCGCCGTCATCGAGGAACGCATCGGCCAGCTGAGCGTCGACTCGATCGGTGGAGACTCCTCATCGGACGCTGCCAAGGCTGAAAAGAAGCCCATCCCCAAGGCCCTCGCGGCGCTTGGTGTCGTGGGGATGCTCCTGTGGAAGCTGAAGTTCGTCCTCGTTTTCTTCCTGAGCAAAGGCAAGCTGCTGCTCCTTGGGCTGACGAAGTGGAAGACGGCGCTCAGCATGCTGCTCTTCCTCGGTGTCTACTGGGCCGCCTTCGGGTGGTGGTTTGCTCTTGGCATCGTCCTGAGCATCTACGTGCATGAGATGGGGCATGTGGCGGAGATTCGTCGCCGCGGGATGCCGGCGTCCGCGCCGATGTTCATCCCCGGTGTCGGCGCGTTTGTGCGGCTCGGCGCGGCTCCAAAGACGAACATCGAAGACGCGCGCATTGGGCTCGCTGGACCTTGGTGGGGTCTCGCCGCGGCGCTCTTCTGCTACGCGGTTTTCTTGGCCACGGATTCAGCGATTTTCGCGGCCATCGCGCGCATCGGCGCGTGGATCAATCTCTTCAATCTGATCCCGATTTGGCAGCTTGATGGGGGGCGCGCGTTTCGTTCGCTGACGCGCAAGGAGCGCATGATCGCTACCGCCGGCGCCTTCGTGGCGTGGCTGCTGACGCAGGAATCGATGCTGCTCTTGGTGCTTCTCGGCGGGCTCTACCGTTGCTTCGCCAAGCCCTTTGACGAGAAGGGTGACCTGAATGGACTCATCGCTTACCTGGTACTGCTCGCTGTCTTGAGCTGGCTCACCATGTTGGTGGTTCCGGGAATGGCTGCTGTTGGGTAGCTGCTGTTGGGTAGCTGCTATTCGGTGCCTGCGGATGTCCACCGCGACGGCGGCGTGGATGTTGACGCCGCCGACTTCGGCGAGCGCCCCCGGACCAGCGCCCCGCACGAGGCGAAGTGGGCGGACGAGCTTCGCGGCCAGACGCCCCGCGGCGAGACCGAGCAGCTGAACGTCGGCAGCGGACGCGCCGTAGCATGACGCGTCCGCGGGCTGGTCGCTTGCGAACGGATCTATCCGACATGCGACGGCCCAAGCAAGACGGACAAAAGCCGCGCCTGCAGGAGAAACCCACCACCACTTCATGACCGCATCCGCCGCACGCGAGCTGGACGAGGCCGTACTCCAGAATCCCGCATCGCGCGCCGAACTCTTCCTCCACGAACTTCGGCAAGCCGCCTTGGGCTTCGGCGCGCTCGCGAAATCGCGGCCAGTGCTCGCTCACCAGCGCATGCAGGAGCGTGTCTTCAGGACGTCGCGGCGCGTAGCCATCGCTGCGCCCTTGCTCGGTGCACGTCGAAGTCGCCGGCCGTGCCACTTAAACCTGCACCGCAGGAAGTGAGCCGGCGAGTCGTCAGGTGAATTGCCGACAAACGAGTCCGCGTGACTGGCGCAACGCCGTCCGCCGGCGGACGCCGGTCTACGGGAAACCAACAGGGCCAATGCGGGAGTGCTCGCCCACCCAGCGGCGCTTCGCAAAGAAGGGACCTTCGAGAAGTGGGGGGATGTTCTCTCGGACTACGAGCTGGCCCAGCCCATCGACCAGCTCAGTCGTGACGGCCTACAAAGCCCGCCCGGACTTTGGTCACTTGGGCGCGGCCTTCGGGTGGTTCAAGCGTGGTGCTAGGAGTCGACACCGAACGCGAGGGCGGAGAGGTAGCCGTCGCGGTCTGCGGCATGAACCGGGTCGTTGGCACAGCGCCCAAGCTCCGCTGCCCGCGCCATGACGCTTTCGCGGGCTTGGGCCGCAACATCCGGCGCTTGGGCCAGGCCCTCAAGGGACATGGTGACGTGCTGTCCAAGGCCGTTGAGGCAAGCGAGGGACGCGTCGCGCCCATCGTCTTGGGCGAGGACATCCGTGTCCGGCGCGCTCCTCGCCAAGACGAGTGCACTTGTGGCTCCTTCGGCATCGAAGGAGAGGCCGCCGGACCAGGAGCGGACGTCAAAGCGTGAGCGAATCGACATGCGTGCGCCGTCCCTGCCCATGGGGATCATCGAAGAGTTGACGTTGACGTCAACATCGAAGGTTCCGGCGTCGAGAGAGGGGGCGACTTCGAGCTCCGCGAGGGCGCTTAGCGCCGCCGTGGGGGAAGAGCCGCCAAGAAGGAACGGCAGGTACGCGCTCGGCTCGAAGACTCCGCGGACCACGCAGGCGATGCCGCAGCTGCGCATGGCGCTGTTCATCGCGCGTTCAGCCGTGGGATACCCAAAGGGCTGGCGGGCCGCGCCCAAGAGCGCTTCGACAGGCGAGCTGGTGCGAATGAGAACGCCGAACTCCGCGTTGCCACCGCGGTTGGCCTCACCCACGGGGGCTTGGCTGTAGTGGGCGCCGTCTTCGGACAGCGATGCGCGAAACGAGAGGCGGAGGGGAGACGCCTGAAGGACGAATGCCATGTTTGTGAGCTCGCTGCCGTAGGGGCTGCTCCTCAAGTAAGCGCCGACGATCTCGGAGGCCGCCATCGTTCGCAATAGGCCCGCGGACTCTGGATCGGCGCTGGCGATGGCGCGGGCTCCGAGACCGGCGGCGAAATGTGCGGCAGCACCGCGAATGCGAGGAGCACGTACGAAGGCGGCGATGGGACCGCTCGCGTAGGCCCACTCTGCGAGAGGGTCCGGTGGCGCCATGAGATCCGAGGCGCTGACAGCGGGCGACGGGTCTTCGTCTTGGACGACGAACACCCAATCGGCGTTGTGCACGATTTGCACTTGGCGTTCCCCGCACTGCCGTAGGCCGCCGGACAAAGTGCAGCGCGTGAACATGGACTCGAAGTTGGCCTGGAGCGCTACTGGGTCCGTGGCGGGGCAGGCGAGGACATGGCGCAAGGGGCTGAGCCCCCCGGCGAGAACAGCGAGGGCGCTTTGGAGTTCGTCGGGGGCTTCTCCCATGCGGAAGAAGATCGGGCGTGTCAGGTCGAGGCCAGGCCAGTCGAGGACGCTGACGAGATCACCTTCGCGAAAGTGGCGCGTGGCGTCGCCGAGCCACGCGTTGAAAACCGCCGCGTCCGTGGCGAACTGATCGACGAGGGCTTGGAGCTCTGGCTGCAGAAACGTCCCCTGACCGACGAACTCCGGGAGACGCGCTGGAACCACGGCGAGGGTCAGGACCGCCGTGTCGCCGGCGGCGGACAACACCTGTGCTGTGACGGGTTGCTGAACGACGGTGGCCGTTTCGGGCTGCGGGAGAGAGCCGCCGCAACCGACAACGAGAGCGAGGGCAAGGGCGTGACGCATCATCCCACGTACGCTCTCACCGCTGGGGCTGAGCGGCAAGGGCCAGCGGGAGTGGGCGAATGAAGATCGCAGCGGCTAGGACATCCCAACGGCCAATTCTCCACTTCGACTATTATGAGCATGACCTCGAACCCTCCCCAGGCCTCAAATTCCTTTCCAAGAGGTTCAGCCTCACCCCAAAGTGAAGAATCGGCGCCTGATTAGTGCTTTAGGCGGCTGTATCCCAGCTCCATCACAGCCCAGCAGACGTAAGGGTGCAGTGGCCGTCCTCAAGCGGCGGCGAAGTCGAGCTCAAGCTGTCGCACCGGCGGCGGCGGTCGCGCCCGCGGGACGGCGGTTAGGATTGCCCGGATATTCGTCCGCTTCGGTGGTGATGGACTTCACGCGCATGGCGCCCTGGCACTTGGGACACGTCATGATGTCGATGGCGAAAACACGGCGCAATAGGTACGCCCACGGATGACGTGAGGGCGGAGGAGGCTGAAGCGGAGGGGTGGGCTCAAACGAGAGTTGCTGTGCTTTTTCGTTTTCGACGCTTTTCAGTGCGGCCGTCGGGACCACTTCCGCGCGGTCCCTCGAGTGACCAGCGAGGACGGTGCCGTTGAACAACAAGTGGTAACGCAGCATGTGAAAGCGCGGCGGCGGGATGAGGGCACGCTGTTCCTAGAAAACGCAGGCGACTGATGAAGTCGAGTGGATCGAGGAGCACTGAGTGGGTCCCGTCTTTCCACGCGCTCTTGAAACGTATTCGCACTCGGCCGTCGGGATGCTCTTCGAGGCGCTCAAGGGAGAGTGGAGGCCGTGCGATGTAGCGGCAGAGGCGCTCAAGGCGCGGTCGGTCCCGACGTCCACCACGACGCCCGCGTGGATGTTGACGCCGCCGACTTCTGCGAGCGCGCCTGGACCGGACTTTTGCACCAGGCGGAGTGGGCGGACGAGTTTGGCGGCCAGACGCCCCGCCGCCGGCCCAAGCAGCTGCACGTCCGCCGCGGACGCGCCGTAACACGACGCGAGGACTGGCTGGTCAGTCGCGAAGGAGTCGACATCGCTCACGCCTTCGAGGCTTCGGCCATGCCGCTTGAGCACTCGGACAAGGCTGGCGTGGGTCCAGGCTGCGACCTGCGCGACTTTTTCCGGGGTGGGCTCGCCGAGCTCGCGGAACTGCAACTCGCCTGCTTCGTCGCGTACGTACACTCCGTCAAGCGCCAGCGTATGAAAGTGCACATTGAGCCGGAGGGCGCTGTCGGCGCGCTGCACGAACGTGAGCGCCCCAATCTGCACATCTCGAACGGAACGCAGCCCGAACTTGCGCTTCGCACGCCCACGCAGCGAGCGCTTCAGCGCATCGGTGAACGCGCCGAGAACATCGGCACAAAGTCTTCGGTCATAGCCCAGCGCGCAGCGAAGTCGCCACGGGAGCGAGCAGACCCACTGACGGATCGGGACTCGGGCAAGACGGCGTCCACCAGGTGCGCGGCGACGAATGACATGCGACGGCCCAGACACGAGGGACAAAAGCCGCGACGCTTGCAGGAGAAGCCCACCACTATCTCATGACCGCATCCGCGGCACGCGAGCTGGACGAGGCCGTGCTCCAGAATCCCGCAACGCAGATACGTATCGAACTCTTCTTCCACGAACTTCGGCAAGCCGCCTTGGGCTTCGGCGCGCTCGCGGAATCGCGGCCAGTGCTCACTGACGAGTGCATAGAGGAGCGTGTCTTCAGGACGTCGTGGCGCGTAGCCATCGCTGCGCGTTTGCTCGGCGCACGTCGCTGTCGCTGCCTGTGCCACTTAAACCTGCACCGCAGGAAGTGAGCCGGCGAGTCGTCAGGCAAAACGCCGACAAACGAGTCCGCGTGACTGGCGCAACGCCGCCGTCCGCGGGCGGACGCCGGTCTACGGGGAACCAACAGGGCCAATGCGATAGTCGGCGTTGCGGGAGTGTTGAGTATTCGCCGAGTTTCACTCCGGCGCGCCGACCTGAGCACGCCCGCACCTCGAGCGCTCGTCGATCTGGTGGAACACGCGACGAGCCACGCGAATCCGGTTCCCGATTTCCTTGCAGCGTGCGCCGCCGAAGAGGGCAAGCTTCAAAGGCTGAAGAGCGATCTCGTCGAGACGATCGCCGACCTCGTCCGCGAGGAGGGCGAGTTGTCCGCGGCGCTCCGCACTGAGAAGACGGCGCTGCGTGACATCGACGCACGACTCAAAACTCAGCTCCGGCGCGTACAGCAGAGTCTCCTGGTGTCGCTTCAGAGTCTGCTGGAGCGTCGAGCGGAAATCGAGCGTCACGCACTCCTGGCTGACCAGATCGTGCGAATGCAGTCGCTTCGCGACGAACCGACATCTGAGGGCGCTTCCTCGACCGCTGACCCGTCGGACTATACCGATCACGCCCCCGCCTACGCTCTGGACGAGCTAGCCAAGGAGATCGAGGGCCACCTCCGCGAGTGGCAGTTCTCAGAGCCGTGCCCATCGACATAATGACCTGCCCTCACTGCCAGGGCGCCATGCGCGTGAAGTCCATCGCCACTCAGGCGAGCGAAATACTGGCAGTCCTTGGCACTGTCCCGCGGGCGCGACCTCCGCCGCCGTTGCGACAGCTTGAGCTCGACTTCGCCGCCGCTTGAGGACGGCCAGTGCACCCTTGCGTCTGCTGGGCCTAAAGCACTAATCAGGCGCCGATTCTTCACTTTGGGCGTAGGACTGAAGCTCTTGAGGAGGAATTTGAGGCTTGGGGAGGGTTTGAGGTCACACTCATAATAGTCGAAAATGGAGAATTGGCCGTTGGGATGTCCTAGCCGCTTCGGTTTCCAGTCATGCG
>JBLHKB010000252.1:0-9415 GCA_047619315.1 Polyangiales bacterium | reverse complement strand
GGCGGCGGGATCCCGTCTCATGCTCTTCGGACTCTTCGCCATCTTTGGCATCGCCATCATCGTCTTCGCGACGCTCAAGAGCCTTCGGCGCTCCGCCATCGTGTTGGTCAACCTGCCCTTGGCCCTGGCCGGCGGAGTGGTCGGCGTCTTCATCGGCGGAGGCATTCTTTCCGTGGCGAGCATCATCGGTTTCATCACGCTCTTTGGCATAGCGACGCGAAATGGAATTCTGCTCGCGACGCGTACCCGGGATCTCGAACTGGAAGGCGTCGAGCGAGTCCTCGCGGTGTCTCAGAGCGCGACGGAGCGGCTCGCACCGATCCTGATGACGGCGGTGACGGCGGGACTTGGGCTGCTGCCCTTGGCGTTGGCCATTGGTCAGCCCGGCAGCGAGATTCAGGCGCCGATGGCGCTGGTGATCTTGACGGGGCTGACCACCTCGACGGTGCTCAACATGATCGTGGTGCCGGCGCTCTTAGCCCGCTGGGGCGGTGACACCAAGATGGAAGAAGCTGCCGACGCGCTGACCTGAGCCGGCGCTTCGCGCGCTAGGACCCAAGGGCGAAGAATGCCGCAACCTCGACTGGCTCAAGGGCCCGGTCATGGATACGAATCTCGTCGATGAAGCCTTCGAAGTGGTTCGCCACCGAGCCGGAATTCTCGTCCGCACCGATCAGTATTCCGTGCATTTCGTCCCACTCTTGTGCGCCATTCATCTCTTCCGTCAGCACACCGTCAATGTAAATACGTTTGACCGTGCCGTTGTAGGTGACGGCGATGTGGGTCCAGGCGTCCATTGGGATCGCAGGTCCAGTCAGCTGGTGCCGCTCCGCGCTGTCTCGGGAAATGTAAGTGGCAACACTCGCCGTGCCGACCACGCGGGTCACGAGCTGCCAGGTGTTGTTGTTTGCCGTGGCGCGGGGCATCGCGCTGATGGTTGAGTCCTCCACGGCCATGGGCTGAACGAAGGCGGAGAAGCTGAAGCCATCGCTCGGATCGAGGGCTGCGGTCCGAGCCACGCGGAAGTGGCTGCGGATTCCATCGAAGACGCAGAACGAACCGAGGATCGACCCCATCTGGATGCTGGGGCAGTCCGTACACGTCGCCGTATGCTCGTTCCCGCTCTCATCGATCATCGAAGAGCCAGCCAATGCATCGCACGAGTAGTAGGCAACGGGTCCAGGGAGGCCCGCGTCTGGCACGTCCGGACCCGCATCGCTTAGCGCTCCCGAGTCCGGTCCTGTGTCCGTCGACGCATCCGACGCGTCATTCACGACGTCCGGCGCGTCAACTCCGCCGTCACGTATCCCGATGCACTGACCACCGGAACACATCGCCGTCGGCGAACAGCGGGGCTGGTTCGTGTTTGCGAGCTGTACGACGAGCTGGCCGTCGGCGCCCGCCTCCAGGCTTACGGGTGTGCAGCCATAGGCGATGACGTTGCAGTCCTCGTCAAACGCGCGCGACATCAATCCATAGGAGTCGCGGTCCACGTCGAAGCTGCCAAGAGCAGACGCTTCTTCTTCGACGTTGAACTCGATGATGCGCGTGGGATTTACAGGCTCAGTGCCCCCGGACTGGCTCGCGCAGTCCTCCACCAGAGCTACCTGAACTCTCCCTGCGCGTGCCTTGGTCGACGCATCGGCGAAGGAGAGCCGCACGTCGTATTGCCCTTGGCAGGCAACGATCAGTAATGCGAGGGGGAGCGCTCTCATGGTCTGATGGTACACGACACGTCCTGCTGGAGCTGTGTTGAGGCCGAGAGAGCCGACTCCGGCCTTAGTCCGTCAGCCCGAAACCCTGGATGGAGCGTCCGTCACACGATCTCGATGGTGCACTCCGCGGTGCATCCGTCGCCGCTCTCTCGGTTCCCATCGTCGCAGCCCTCTCCCAACTGGATGACGTTGTCGCCACAGCGGCCCGCAGGCGTGCAATCGGGGTTGCATCCGCCGTAGCGTCCGTCGTTGTCCCGTAAACCGTCATCGCAGGTCTCGGGCCCCTCGACGGTGCCGTTGCCGCAGTAGGGTCCGCGCGTTTGGCAATCGGGCTCGCATCCGCCGTAACCGCCCTCGTTGACGCCGTCGTCGCAGACCTCCTCACCAGGCTGCACGACTCCGTCGCCGCAGAGCGGTCCCAAGGTGCAGTCGGGGTTGCAGCCGCCGTAGCTGGCGTTGTTGAGGGCTGTGCCGAGGTCGCATTCTTCGGGACCGTTAAGTGCGGCGTCTCCACAGAATCCGTCGATGAGGCGGCAGTCGAGGCACTCCCCGTAGCCGCCGTCGTTCACGCCATCGTCGCAAAACTCACCAGGCGTCCGGACACCATCACCGCATCGCTCGACGCAGGAAGAGCGCTGCCGAACAAAGCCCGTCAGCTCGAGTTCGAAGTTTGAGCCGTTCGTGTGGCGTTCCGCGTGGAAAATCACCATCTCCACGAGGGGCTCGGGGTTTGCCGCGCTGATCAAACTCGACAAGTGCGCTCGGCACGACTCGACGACGCTGCGCTGCGCGAGGTCCGGCTCCACCGTGGGGTCGTTCAGGTTCATGACCGCCTCCTCGCGTCCATGGAGTCCACCCACATCAAGACAGAGCTGTCCGTCGATGAACACCCAGAGATCATCGTCCCCGGAGAAACGGAGCACCTCGGTCCCGTCGTACTGAAACCAGAAGTGCGTTTCCGTGGTGAAGTTGAAGTTATGCAGGCCCCCGTCGTTCCCGAGGCCGTTAAACGAGAGCCGCGGATCTTCAGACCCGGCACCGACCCATCCCGCGCCGTCGAGGGGGTAGAATCCAGCGGTGCTATTGCCTGGCCAACCGGTCCTCGAGTCGTAGGAATAGGTTCCGCCGGCGCCCGGCATCACGAGGGTCTCGGTCTCCTCCACGTTGTACGGGCTCGCCGTGTCGAACCAGCGGTTGAAGGTGGTGCTGCTCACGGGGTAGCCGTCGCAGTCCTGTGGAGGCGTGGTCGCGAGCACTGGGCGCCCGCTTCCGTTCAGCCGGGGCTCGACCAACCCGAAAGTGATGCCGCCCCCGCGTGGGCCAACGCGCGTGTTGCAGGCGTCGAAGTCGACGTGCCCGAACTGAGGCGCGCCGGGCGAGTACCACTCGATGCCTTTGAAGTCGCGAAGGACGAGCGGAAGGTTGAGGGAGCTTGGCGGTGGCTCTGGTGCGATAGTGCAGCTCCAGCCTGGCTCCTCCATGCAGGTCGACGAGCAGCCGTCGCCGTCGCGGACATTCCCGTCGTCGCACTCCTCCGCCGTCGCGCCCGGCAGGATGACGCCGTCGCCGCAGACCGCGGTGCACACTCCCCCATCGCACATCGGCTCATTGGTGCAGTCCTCTGTGCAGCCGTCGAAGGGCCGTAGGTTGCCGTCGTCGCACTGCTCTGTGCCCTCACGCGTGCCGTCGCCGCACAACGTCGTCTCGCACGCCGCTCCTGGAGTCGGGCACACGTAGCCGTCCTCCAACGTGCACTCGCCGCTGCAGCCGTCGCCGCCTGCGGTGTCTCCGTCATCGCACACCTCGAGCCCCGACAAGACGCCGTCGCCGCAGACGCTCAGGCACGCGGCGCCCGCCACCGGACACGTCCAGCCGCTCTCGACGGCGCACGACGCCGAGCAACCGTCCCCGGCGTCCGTGTTCCGATCGTCGCACGCTTCGCCAGGGCTCACGACGCCGTCGCCGCAGCGGACAGTGGAGACGCAGGGACGTCCGGCCGTGGGGCACGCGTAGTTCGGTTCGATCGTGAGACATCCGCCCGCGCAGCCGTCGCCGTCATTCGTGTTCCCGTCGTCACAGGCCTCTACGCCAGCCACGATGCCATCACCACAGGCCTGCGCGATGCACGCTTCACCGGGACGCGGGCACAGCCACCCGGCACCCACCACGCACATGCGCGAGCAGCCATCGCCGTCGTTCGTGTTGCCGTCATCACACGCCTCGTCGCCAGCTCTGGTACCGTCGCCGCAGCCGAGGGCTCCGCAAGGTGCGCCGGCGGTCGGGCAGAACCAGCCCTCCTCGACTTGGCACTCACTCGAACATCCATCGTTGCCCAGCTCGTTGCCGTCGTCACAGCCCTCACTCGAGCCGCGACGCCCGTCGCCGCACTCCTCGCCGAGGGTGCACCGGCCGACGGCTGGGCAGGACCACCCCTCTTCCACCGAAGCGCAGTCCGGCGCGCAGCCGTCGCCGGCGGCGGTGTTCCCGTCGTCACACACTTCGCCCGGCTCGGCCACAACGTTGCCGCAGACGGCGGGAGTGCCGATATCTACGGACACGTCCAGCGAGCCGCCTGCGTCGTCCGTGGGGTCGGTGACGCCGCCGCCAGGACTGCACGCGCTCGCCGCGAAGACAACGCTGAGAGAGAAGACAAGCCGTGGACACCAAGTCATGTACATGGGCGCACCCTAGCGCGAGAATGGGCGGGCGAGCGGACGAATTCAGAGGTGCGAGCGGCGGCCGACCTCTTCGGATCGACGTCGTCTTGTTTCGCCAGACCCCGGTCGAGGCACCCGCAGCGAAGGCATCCTTCCGGTTTGGGATCACGAACACGATTCAGGGGCCAACGATGGCCGCAGGTGCGGCACTTCATCGACAGCCATAACACCAACACCGAGAGCAGCATGAAGAGGAGAAACCACGGTTTCGCGTCGTCCATCCACGCGTCTCCGGCGGGGAACCACATTTCAAAGAGCCGGTGTACGAAGAACCACGAACCAAACACCCACCTATACGTCGCGACCCGTCTCTCGTTTGATCGGTCATCTAGAGCGAGACTACGCGACGAGGGAGCGAAGGCTAAAGTCGAGGGCTTCTAGGACAAGCGTATCCCCACTTTGCATTTCGATCTCCAAGCGCATCGTTTCGTTCGCCGTCGGCGTCGGCCCTCGAACCTCGAGGCTGGAAACACTTGGGCCGAACCTGAGGTGCGCCATGGACTCCCCGAGCGAGCACTGCTGGCGCGCGGACGTCGGTGTACTGCCACGCGGTGGCGCAACCCGCTGGAGCGCGCCTGCAGTGCTGGGGCAGCTGACATCATTGGCGTAGCACTAACAACGTCGCGCCAATGCCTGCCGTAGAAGCTCGTAGCGTGAACCGAGTCAGCCTCGATGGTCCCATGCGCTGAACTGCCGAATCATGGGATTATATGAGGCCAACGTCATCGACTCCGTCCCCATGATGTTGGCTACGAGCGGAGTATGCGCTCCGCCACTTTGAGACCGCCGAGTGCCGTGGCCAGGGTGCTCTGACCCGGGAAGACGCTGTCACCGACCATGTGTAGGCCGCGCGCGAAGGGGCCGTTGCTCATGTCGCGGTAGTTGGCCAGACCGGCGCGGCGCGGGATGCCTCCGACGTAGCCAAGGTCGCGGCCGGTGAAGCGCTCGAAGGTGCGTGGGCTTCCGCTCATGGTGGTGCGAGCGACGAGCTCCGGTGCTCGCAGGTTGATGGTCTCTCGCATCCGCTGCTGGATCGCTTCGATGAACGCGACTTGGTCTTCCGCCTCACGGAGGTGGGACATTAGGACGTGCGTGGAGCAGGTGACGGTGCGCTCCCCTTCGGGGTTTCGGTCTTCGTCTTCGCCGCTGATGGAGCAGAAGACGTGGTTTCCGTCTTGAAGCGGAAGCGCGGTGTCGCCGACAAGCTGAAGGTGGTGGGCTTCTGGACGCGCGTCGAAGGATGTCGGCAAGCGCAGGTAGAGCATGCAGGCGCCCCACCCGGTCTCGACGTCTTCCTTCATGCGCGTGAGGCGCGGCGTCTCTTGTCCCCAAACGCGCGCCAGCGCATGAGGCGTGAGGTTCGCGACGACGTGTCGAGCGCGAAGCGCGCCGCGCCTCGCGTCGATGTGCCAGATGTCACCCTCGCGCTGAATGGACTTGGCCTGGCGGGAGAAGTGCACCTCGCCGCCAGCCGTCTCAATGCTCGATGCCAGGGCCGTGGCGAGCTCACCGATGCCCCCATGGATGTGGCCTGTTCCGCGAAAGTAATAGTCCATGGCTCCGAGGGCGAAGGGCGCTTCGACTTCGTCGATGCCGCACTGAACCGTGATCTGACAGACCGCGTCGAGGTAGTTCTTAAGCGGCTCTACGTCGGCGAGGCCATGCCGCCGAAGCACCGTCGCCAAGGGCAGCCCGACGACACGGAGGAGTGACACGTAGCGGGGGCTTCGGAGGAGATGTCGGCTGAGGTTGCTGAGATTGAATGGCGGCAGCATCGCCGGGTCGTCGAAGAGTTCCCAGAGCGCTTTGGCCACCCTCGCCTGCTCCTTGAAGAAGCGACGCGTGGGTGCTTCGGGGATACCGTCGATGGCGCAGATTCGGTGCAAGAACTCGTCACGTTCGGGAGGCGCTCCGAAGGTGACATCGCTGGTTCGGTATTCGACGAGGGGGTCGAAGCTCTGGAAGCGCACCGGGAGCGAGTGGTCACGTATCCATCGATGAAAGAGCTGACCTTCAGCGAACCCGCTGAAGAGCGTCGCGCCGCTCTCATATCGACAGCCGCCGCGCTCGAACGTGGACGCGCAGCCCCCGGCGTAGCGGAGGCGTTCCAGGAGCGCGACCTTGGCGCCACCATGAGCCAGCGTAAAAGCTGCGCTAAGGCCGCCAAAACCCGCACCGATGACCACCGCGTCGAAAATCTCGTCCACAAAGGCGGACGTAGGGTCATCAGCGCTTAGGGCGAGTGATATTCGTCGGAGTTCTGAGCGGGATGGACGAGTCCATGCCGATCACCAGAACTCAGAAGCGGAAGCAGGCTTCCAGGGCGGCGTGATCGCTGAGCTTCGGTCGGCGTCGGGTACGAAAATCCACAAGAACGCCAGTGCTGATCGGATCGAGCCAGATGCGGTCGAAACGGTAGCCGCGGCGTGATCCCTCGGGCCACCAGGTGGCATTGTGCGCCGCCGGACGCTTGGCGAGATCAAACACATCGCGGAGCAGACATCCCTGGGCGCGGGCGGCGGCGAACTCCGCTTCCCGTAAGTTGGTATCACCGGCGAAGATGGCGGGACGCGATGGATCCGCTCGCTCCATGAGCCGCGCGTCGATCTGAAGCGCCTGAGATGTTCGGTCTTCGGAACCGCTGCGCAGGCTCTCCATATGTGCCGTCAGCACGACGGCCTCCTGGCCGCTCTCGCTTCGAAGGTGCGTCTCCGTGTAGCCGCGCGCGAACTTCGAGTGTTCGAAAGGCACGTATTCATTGTGGGTCATCGTCCAAGGCGGCCGCGCCGCGATGAGCGAGTAATCTTCGCGCTCCGGCGGCTCCACCGGAAAGAGCTTGAATCCCGCGGCGTCTAAATGACGTCGCAGCTTGTCGATGTGCACGCGCCGGACGACCTCTTGGAGGCAGAAGACGTGAGGAAGCGGCGGGCTTGGAGCACCCGCCATGGCCTCACGCAGCGTGACGCCGAGCACCATCTCGATGCAGGCCTTCTCCATCCGAGAGTCCAGTCGCGAACTCTCAAGACCGTTGAGGTTCCAGGTGAGAACTCGGAGTTCTTCGGGGGCGGTCATCCCCTCCCTTATGCGCAAGCGAAGCGCAGAGGACAAGCAAGGATTTAGGCCTCTTGGGTGCGCTTGCCTTGATCCGGCGTCTCGTCGAGGAGCGCGTGCGACTCCTCCGAGGGCTCCTGGCTCTTCACGTCTGCTCTCATGTCAGGATCCCTTGAAACGCGGACGCGTGGGGCGCCGTCCATAATCTCGGAGATGGCCGCCATCGCGCCGGCGTTCCGCTTCGCATGTCTTGTCGCCACGCTCTTGTAGATCCCGCGGGCTCCGAGATAGACGGCGCCGACCCAGGCCAAGGCGACCATGGGGATCGCGATGGGTGAGATACCGAGCGCAAACGAGAGCGCGATAGCGCCGGGCGCTCCGCCGCCGCCGAGGCCACCGACGAGGCCGCCGAAGATGCCACCGGCGTATTGTCCAAGGCGCTCGCGAATGCGGACGAAGGTATGGTCGCCCCGCAGTTCGATGATGACCTCGAGGGGCTGATGCGCCGTGTTGCCTTGCGGCGTCGACGTCCAAGATACGGTGTCCCCGAGTCGTTCCA
Organism: Polyangiales bacterium; assembly: GCA_047619315.1. GTDB lineage: Bacteria > Myxococcota_A > Polyangia > Polyangiales > Houyiibacteriaceae > JBCCRV01. The sequence continues at coordinate 1,373 of JBLHKB010000252.1, read as the reverse complement.
TGCGACCGAGGTTGTCGCTGCGCTCGCGGAGCACCCGGACGATTTTCTCCAGGAGGGCATCGTCGAGCTTGGTGTCGAATGTGCGTTCGAGGACGAGCTTCGTCGGGGCGCCGAGAAACGGATTCGACTTCTGACTTGTAGGTTCGCCTTGAAAAGCAGAGATTTTGGCGTTCGCTTCGGCAAGTTCGGCTTCTTTGATGGCCAATTTGGCCCTCAGCGCGTCGCTGTCGTCTCGGTAGCTCACGGCCGACGATAGCCGAAATGCGTGGCGAAAACGGGTGGAATGAAGGCACGCCGTTTACGCGGGCGAAGGCACGCCTTTTGCCCTATCACACGCCATGCTTTCGCCAATGGACGTAGCCACAGACGTAGTCCGCGAAGTATTCGGCTTTGATAACTTTCGCGCCGGACAGGCGGAGGCCATCGGAGCGGCGATGCGCGGGGATGACGCCGCCGTTCTCTTGCCCACCGGCGCCGGCAAGTCCCTGTGCTTTCAGGTGCCCGCCATCGCGCGCGCTCGCCTGGGCCACGGACCCACACTGGTGGTGTCGCCGCTCATCGCTTTGATGGCGGACCAGGTCGACGCCCTCCGTGGACGCGGCGTGCGTGCCGGTGCGCTCAACTCGCACCTGAGCGCCGGCGACGCGCGCCAGATGATCAGCGACTACGAAGAAGGCGAGATCGAGCTGCTCTATGTGTCGCCGGAGCGCGCCGCACAGGACGGATTTCGGCGGACTCTCAAACGACGAAGGCCAGGCTTTGTGGCCATCGACGAGGCCCACTGCGTGAGCCAATGGGGCCACGACTTTCGCCCGGAGTACATGCAGCTCGCCGAGCTCCGCGAGTTTAGCGATGGACCCATGATGGCGGTGACGGCGACGGCCACGCCTCGCGTATTGAAGGAGCTCGTGAAGCGGTTGGGACTCGAGAGTCCTCACGTGGTCCGCGGGGATTTTCGTCGACCGAACTTGTCCTTCGGCGTCGAGCTCATCGCCAAACACGATGTTCGAACCGCACGCCTCATCGAGCTTCTCGACGCTGCGGGGCTGCGCGGCAGGACCGTAGGTGGCAAGGCCATCATCTATTGCAGCACGCGCAAGCACACGGAGAAGGTCGCCTCGGACTTGGCGTCGGCGGGTTTTTCGTCGCGCCACTACCACGCTGGGCGAACCAAGATTCAGCGCGAGAAGGCGCAGCATGCTTTCGCCGCCGGACGTGTTCGGGTGCTTGTGGCCACGAGCGCCTTCGGCATGGGCATCGACTTTCCCGACGTGCGGCTCGTCGCCCACTTTCAGTCACCAGGGAGTCTCGAAGCCTACTACCAGGAAGCGGGACGTGCTGGGCGTGACAACGAGCCTGCGCGTTGTGTCCTC
>JBLHKB010000251.1:0-9475 GCA_047619315.1 Polyangiales bacterium | reverse complement strand
CAGGCACTTGAGCTTCGATTTCGCCGAAGGCTCTCGCCGCGTGTACCGCCGATATACCACAGGTCGCCGCCACGTCGCGCCAGAAGAAAAATGCAAAAACGAACAGCCCTTCTGAAGCAAGCGCGTGCGTGGTACGTCTACCCGTCGCTCGTGGCAACCTCGCGGGCGTTCATTCCCGCTGCCCGTCTTCGTCATGGACTCAAGACCAGCGGTCCACTTGCCTCGGAGAAACCAACCATGCGTTCGACCCTCACCCTTGCGGCCCTCGCTGCCACTCTTCTTCTTTCACTTCCCGGCCAGGCTTTTGCCCGTCGCTGCAATGACATCACGATGCGCAACAGCGTCGAGGTCGACGGACAGACCCTCGTCCTCAACGGAATGGGCATTCGCGAAGCCACCGTCTTTAATGTCGATGTCTACGTTGCGGGCCTTTACCTGCCTGAGGCGAACACCGACGGAAACGCCATCATCGCTGCGAACGGTCTCAAACAGATCGTTCTTCACTTCGTCCGTGACGTGACGCGCGAAGACATGCAGGAAGCCCTTGAGGAGAGCTTCGGCGGCGCCGGTATGACGGCTCTGATCGGTCGCTTCGCTCAAATGCTCCCCGCCGAGATCAACGAAGGAACCATCTTGGTCTTCACTCATCGTCCAGGAACCGGCCTCGAAGTTCGCGTTGGCCGCGCCGCTCGCGGAACCATCGCCGGCGACGAGTTCGCCAGCGCCTTCTTCCGAATCTTCGTTGGGCCAAATCCACCGAACCGCGGCCTCAAGCGCGGTCTCCTCGGCGGCCGCTGCGGCTGAACCTGACATAAGCGCTCTCCCGAGCGTTTTGAGCTCTAGAAACCATCCATGCGCATCGGCGAATCGCCGTGCCGTGGATGGTTTTTCTTAAGGGTGGTAGACAGACTCCATGGCGTATCGGCGAGACGAACTGCGATGGAATGGTTGGGGCCTGAGGTCCGCGACTTTCGAACTTCATGGGCACGACGACGAGGTTTGGGCGTTTGTCGCCGGCGTCGTTGGCGTCGCTTCACTTCCCGAGACTCCAGCGCCGGATCTCGCGAGCGTCGAGCTTCCGCCGCCGACCTTGCCCGACGAGCTGATGCTGGAGCTCACCGAAGCCCTCGATGAATCCCGGGTGCTCACTTCGGACTTCGAACGGGCGCTGCACGCCTACGGTCGAAGCTACCCGGACATGGTCCAGCTTCGCTCTGGGCGATTGGAGATGGCCCCGGACGCTGTTGTTTATCCCGAGAACGCAGCGGAGGTCGCGGCGGTCCTCAACATTTGCTCCACACACAACATCGCCGTGATTCCTTTTGGCGGTGGCTCGAGCGTAGTCGGCGGCGTCGAGGCGCGTCCCGGGGAAGACCAGAAGGGCGTCGTCACCCTCGACACGACGCGCATGCGGCGCTTACTCGACCTCGACGAAGTGTCTCACACGGCGACCTTCGAAGCGGGCATCTATGGGCCTGAGCTCGAGGCCGCGCTTCAAGAGCGGGGCTACACCCTCGGGCACTTTCCTCAGTCGTTTGAGTTCTCCACTCTTGGCGGCTGGATCGCGGCACGAGGCGCCGGGCCGCAATCCAAACGCTATGGAACAGCGAACAAGTGGCTCGTCGCCACGACGGTGCTCACTCCCCAAGGCGAGATGCGTACGCTGCCATTTCCCCAGAGCGCTGCGGGACCCAACCTCAACGAGCTCATCTGCGGGAGCGAAGGCGTCCTCGGAGTGATCACGAAGGCGACGGTGAAGGTCCACCGAATGCCGGACACGCGAGACATTCGCGCGTATCTCTTCAAAGACTTTAGAAGCGGCGTCGAAGCGGTTCGATGCATCGCTCAATCGGGCGTCTCGGTGGCGATGATGCGCCTCTCGGACAGCGATGAGAGCTACTTCTACGGCACCCTTAAGGGACTCTTGAAGCCATCGTCCGCGGTCACCCGCGTCGGCGAAAAAGCGCTCGCCCTGGCGGGCTACGTTCCTGGTGAAGGTGACGGCCGTGGACGCTGCGCGCTGATGATCGGCGTCGAAGGAAATGCCCACGACGTACGTCATTCGGTGTTGCGTACCACAGCCATGTGCGTGAGTGCCGGAGGCGCGCCCATTGGAAAGGGCCCCGGCAAGTCTTGGGAAGATTCTCGCTTCTCGATGCCTTATCTTCGCGACCCGCTGCTTGATCGTGGCGTCGCCATCGACACTCTTGAGACATCGACGACGTGGTCCAACGTGGAGGCGTTGGCCGCGAAGGTTCGCGCCGCGATTCGCGCGGAGCTCGGCGAACATGCCGCGATTCTCTGTCACATCAGCCACTCCTACGGCGACGGGTGCTCGCTCTACTTTACGTTCTTCTTCGCACGCGATCTCGAAGACCCTATCGCGCAGTGGCGTCGCGTGAAGACTGCGGCTTCGGATGCCATCGCCGAGGGCGGCGGCACCATCTCCCATCATCACGGCGTGGGTCGTGACCATGCGCCGTGGATGGCGACTGAAAAAGGCAGCATGGGGATGGAGCTGCTCCGAGCGGCCAAAAACCGCGTCGACCCCGCAGGTGTGTTGAACCCCGGCAAGCTCTTGCTCGAAGAGTAAGAAGCTACTGCGTGCGCCAAACTTGAGCGGCGTTGCTTTCCGAGACGTACGGCGGGATCGCGGCGCTTCGTTCGGCGGTGGAGGTCGTGAAGAAGTGGTCGGGCCCGGCAGACCAGGCGAGACGGTAGAGGACCACGGAGCCGCAGGAGGGCTGGTTGGGAAGTCGTACATAGCCCAGAGTGCCTTCGACAGCGGTGCCCTCGCAGGAAGACGAGACCGAGACGAAGTGGTCGCTTCCGGTGCGACAGCGAAAGAGCGGGACGAGTCCTGAGTGTGAGGCGGCGTACACATAGAACGCGACGCCTTCGTAGCCGTACCCCGCGCCGGTCAGCTCGCTCCGAGAGCGTGTGTAGAAGTGGTCGTTCCCGCGCACCCCACGATGGATGGGAATGCGACACCCTTCGTCGCAGGTCCCGTCGCAGTCGGTGTCGATGAGGTCGCCGCAGGTCTCGGTCAGTGTGCGAGCACAGGCTCGATCCTCGTCGCGATCGGTATCACCGCAGCTTCCCCCACCACATTCGTGGTCCGTGCATGTCCGTGATTGCGTTCCGCCGAGGTCACAGCGGTCGGCGAATCCGCCGCATGCCCCGTATTCGCCGCAGGTCGTCGCGCTGCAGCCGTTGCCGTTCGTGTTACGCGAGCAAGCTTCGTTTTCGGTGTCTCCGCGAGGCGCACACGCTCCGCTCTGGCACTCGAGGTGCGTTGCGTTTCGTGTTCGCTGGCCTTCGTTACCGCAGGTGCCGGTGAAGCCGCTGCAGGCGCTCCAATCTGAATGGCTGACTTCCCCACACACTATGCCGTCGTCTTGGTTTCCGGAGGGAATGCAGTTGGGGATCGCGCCGCTGCAGTCCAGCGCTCCAAGCTCACAAGGGTTACCCGAGTCGCACTGGTCGCCAGTGACGCATCCGCTCGGGTTGGCATCGGGGCCGCCGTTGAACCCGCTGTCGATCCCGGCGTCCTGTCCCCCGGAGGTCTGGGTGACGCACCCGGAGGTGGCGTTGCAGTAGAGCCCAGCTCCGCACCCGGAGTCGTCTGTTTCGACCAAGCAAAGAAACTGAATGCACGACGAGCGGGCGCATTCGGCGAGGCCTGGTCGGATGCAGTTTTCTTCGCTCTGGCAAAGCACAGCATCTGGACAGCTGGACGGATTCGTGGGGTCGCAGGCTTCGCTCACGCAGGTTTCATCGATGCACACCTCGTCGCCACCACATCTCACGCCTTCGCAGTTGCGTGTAAATACGGCGGTAACTGCCAGGATATTCGTCAGGGTGCCGGACCGGCTTTGGCTCGCGAGAATGCTCCCGTCGGGGCGAAGTAGTTCAACACGCACGGTGATCTCGCCGGTGCTCAGATCGCTGTCAAAAGTTGCGACGCGCTGCGCCCGAAGAAACTGCTCGCTCTGGTTTTCCTGTGCCGAGGTGACGACTTCGGGGCCACCGACCACTTGAGCTCGAACCGCCTGGAACTCAGTCCCTGGTGAAAAATCCGTAACGACGTCGACGATGACCGTGGGTCCTCCTGATGAGCAGCCAAACGCGGTCAGGGCTAGCCATGCGATTCGTCGTAGATTCATGCGGTCTATGCATGGTGTCACGGAACTTCGGCGCTTCGCCAGTCTGGCGGCTCCACGCAAAAAGCCCAGGCCGAGGCCTGGGCTTTTTGCAGAGAACTCTAGGTTCTAGACGAGGTCCGCGACGGCCTCGGCCTCTTCGGCGAGCTCTTTCGCCGTGGCGTCGATGCGAGCGCGGCTAAAGGCATCGATTTCGAGGCCCTCAACAACGCTCCACTTGCCGTCGGCGCAGGTCACAGGGACGCCTGAGATAACGCCCTTCGGGATGCCGTAGCTGCCGTCAGAACACACGGCCATGGAGACCCAGTCGCCTTCGGGCGTGCCGTTCCACCAGTCGTGGACATGGTCGATGGCCGCGTTGGCTGCTGAGGCTGCTGAGGACTTGCCCCGCGCGTCGATGATGGCCTTACCGCGCCCCTGAACGTTTGGAATGAAGGTGTCCTCAATCCAGCTCTGGTCGTCGATGGTGCCCGCGATGGACTTACCGTCGATCTCCGCGTTGAAGAGGTCGGGGTACTGAGTCGCCGAGTGGTTGCCCCAGATGGTCATCTTCTTGATGTCCGTGACCTTGCGGCCGGTCTTCGAAGCGACCTGGGAGATGGCGCGGTTCTGGTCCAAGCGGACGAGGGCGCTGAAGCACGAAGGATCGAGGTCCGGCGCGTTCTTCATCGCGATGTAGGCGTTGGTGTTCGCAGGGTTGCCAACGACGCAGACCTTCACGTCGCGTGCGGCCTTGTCGTTGAGCGCTTTGCCTTGGCCCGTGAAGATGGGTCCGTTGGCGCGGAGGAGGTCTTTGCGAAGCATCCCGGGACCGCGCGGCATGGCGCCGACGAGGACAGCGACCTGCGTACCCTCGAAACCCTTCATGGGGTCGTGGTTCGCTTCCATGCCGTGAAGCAGTGGGAAGGCGCAGTCATCCAGCTCCATCATCACGCCTTCGACGGCCTTCATTCCGGGCTCGATGTCGACGAGCTGAAGAATGACCGGTTGGTCCTTTCCGAGCATATCGCCAGCGGCGATGCGGAAAAGGAGCCCATAACAAATTTGACCCGCGGCTCCGGTGACCGCGACACGTACAGGCTTTTTCATTGGGTGTTCTCTTTCAAAGGTGGGTTGAACGGCGCGACCTTACACGATCGACGCATCACTAAACAGGGGGTTAAGCCGAGGGGGTGTTCGCCTAGGATTCGGCTTCCAGTTCACGGAGTTTTTCTCTCGCGAGCTCCGCCTCGGCTTCGTCAAAAGCGTCGCCCAGACCGGCCTCTTCCACACGGATGCGGAAGCGCTTTGCGTCGGGGGAGCCGATTAAATAGAGCACCTCGCCATCCTCGTTCACGTCGATGCCGACGTCTTCCTCAGGATGCTTGGCCAACTGCGTGAGCAGGTCGTCGGCTTCGCCTTCGTCCATATGGAGGGCTTTGGCGACGTCGACTGCGCGGAGAATGCCGCCACGTTGCCTCGACAGCGCCTTGAGTGCCTTGAGCCGCGTGGCGCTCAGCGTTCGTTCGCCGGACTTCCCAAGCATGCGGCCGCCGAAGTAGAGCGCGAAGGTGATCAGGAGCGTGAGAAACTCGATGGGCGCGCCGATGGCGTAGCCAAGCCATCCTTCAGGCCAGATGGCTTGGATGACGAGCATGAGCAGCAAGGCCACAAAGGTTCCGAGGCCGAACACGGTGCCCGCCGCGACCTTGGCGGCGAAACCACCGAGGCGAGCAGGCTGTCCCGCGATACCCAGGACCTTGTTGCCCATGGCTGGACGAGCACGACCGCACGCCGCGCAATAGGTGACAACGCCGCGGAGCACGACGGGGGCGTCTTCACCGCATCCGGGGCATTCTGCGCTCATGAACAGACCTTAGAGTGCGTGTCCCGAGATGCCAACCAGGGAGTCTTCTCACTCGCCGGCGCGCTCCCGCCGCGAGCAGCCATGAGTCGTTTGGCGTCCAAAACGCGACCGTGGCCTCGATCCGTCCATCACTCAGGCGACGCCGCAAGGTCGTGGCCCCCCTTATTTGGTGAAGCGTCCGGCGAGCGAGAGTCAGGACTTCTGGTGGCAGCGGGGAGAGGAGAGGTCATAGTTTGCGTAGCGCTATGGAAGCCGGTTCGCTGCTTGGGGATACGTTTCGGATCGAAGAACCGCTCGGAGAGGGCGGCATGGGAGTGGTGTACGCGGCGCGGCACGTTCGAACGTCGAAGCGCTACGCGGTCAAAGTGCTCCACCCGGATCGGGCCAAGGCCTCCCCGGATGCGGTGTCACGATTCAAACGAGAGGCGGCTGCGCTTTCCGAGCTTGGGCATCCAGGAATCGTCGCCATTCATGACTTCGCTCGCACCGAAGATGGCATCGACTATTTGGTGATGGACCTTCTTACGGGGGAGGACCTTGCGCAGCGACTTCGGCGCGACGGGCCCATGAGCTTTGCAAAAGCCCTCGCGCTCTTGAAGCCCATCGCGGCGGCTCTTGGCGTCGCTCACCGCGCGGGAATCGTTCACCGCGACCTCAAGCCTGGGAACATTTTTGTTGTCACCGTGGATGGCGTGCCGGACCGCCCGATGATTCTCGACTTTGGTCTCGTGAAGTTCGCCGACCATCGTCCGGACGAGCCGCTCACGGCCTCGGGTGTTGTGATGGGCACGCCGGCGTATCTCTCCCCCGAGCAAGCGCTCGGCCAGGACTTGGATCACCGCACGGACATCTATTCGCTGGCGACTCTTTTCTACGAGTTGGTCACCGGCGTCACGCCGTTTGAAGCGAACACGATGACGGCGTTGCTTCTGAAGATCATGACGGCGCCCCCACCGCCGTTGTCGACGCGGGCGCACGTTCCTGACCACGTGGACGCGGTGATGAAGCGGGCCTTGGCGAAGGATCTCGAGGATCGCTTTGCCTCGGCGATGGACTTCGTCGACGCGCTGGAGCCATCAGCGTCGGTCGCCGAGGGTGACGAGAGTGCTCCTGTTGAGGTGCTCTTGCACAACGCGGCGACGATGCGCGCAAACGCCGCCCTCACCCCGAAGGCTGTGCCGATTCCTCAGCCGGCTGCGAAGCGCCGGCTTGGAACCGCGGTGGCGGGCGTGGCGCTGCTTGGGGCTGTGGCCGCCGTGGCTTGGTACGCCGGAATGGAGACTGCGCCCGGGCTTCAGACCACGCCCATCGTGACGGAAGACGTCACCATCGCGTCGCCGCCCGTGACGCCTGAACTGGCCCCTGAACTGAACGAGGCGCCTGAACTGAACGAGGCGCCCGAACTTGAGGAGCCTGTCGTGGAGTTGCAGGAGCCTGTGGAGGTGGAGCAGGCCACTGAGCCAAGACCGCGCCGAGCGGTGTCGATGTCCACCGGAGGAGTGGAGGCGGAAGAGCCGCCGCCGGCGCGGGGCGCGGTCGTGGTCACCGCGCCAGAGCCCGCGTCTTCTTCCCCGAGTGCGACGGCGCCGAACGCCGTCCTGGCGGAAGCCGATCGACTTCAGGCTGTGCGTTACCAAGCACAGGTCGACGAGATTGGTCGTTTTCTCGCTCTGATTCCGAGTCTACGACAAGGGATCGAAGGACTCGCCACGGGCCGCAAGCCGCCGCTGTGCGAGAGCCCTGTTCGCTCCCAACTCGCTCAGCATAGCGATGTCGACGCCGTGGTGAGCCGAGGTCAGAGCCTACGTGATGCGCTGCAGCGGATTTGTGAGCCCTTCGAACAGCTCCTCGATCCACCGGCGGCGGTGCGCGGACAGCTTCGGCGCATCGACGCTACGCTGGACCGGGCAGAACAAATGGCCCGCGACCGGAGCGTCTCCACAAACACGCCCGTCGCCGTGGCGGACCAGGTGGTGACCGCGCTGCGTGATGCGCGGGCGGCGCTCCAGGGTGTGGGCGAAGGACAGCGACCGTTTCCGTGCGGTGCCGCGGTGTTCACTCGTCTTCGTCGGCTCGGTTCGGCCGGTAACACGTGGTCGGGTGCCGCGGCGGATCGCGTCGTGCAAATGCGAGATGGTATTTGCCGGCGGCTCGGCATGGACGGGTCGCAGCTTCGTCAGCAAGATCAGCGGTTCCGGCGTCGACTCGATGACACTGAAGGGTTCCTTCGCCAGACCCAACGAACGCTTCAACGCGTGGCAGAGCGCTATCGGGCTGGCCTATGAGATGTCGTCGAGTCCTGTTGCAGAGCCTCCTCTTCTGCGGCGCGTGCGTGGCGAGTTCAGGACCTGTCGAACCACGCGCCGCGGACACATCTGGCGCGACGGAGACGGATGAGCGCGCTTCTGCGCCGCCGAATCCAGACACCTCAGCGGAAAACTCCACTGCTTCGCAGCCCGTGGATGCGCCGCAGGCTGAGCCCCCAAGCGACGACACATCCTCTCCGGATGTGGTGATGGCGGAGGCCGCCCCGGCACCAACGGGCCCACCGGTGTCGCCGCAGGTTCTCGTTCTCATCGCGCAGATGGAAGAGGATGTTGAGGCCATCAACACGGTGCGACCGTTCTTGATGCGGATTCGCACAGAAACCACGTTGCCTTCGGAAGGCGCTCCTCCGGCGTGTCGTTCGGACCTCCGCGAGCGAATCGCGGAGATGATCCGGCGAGGCATGGGGGCGGCCGCATCCAGCCTGGGCTCGTTGCGGGACAGCGTCGACGATCTTTGTGCCCGTTTCGAGCGCTGGGAGACTCCGGATGAACGTCAACGAAGCCGCATCGCGCGCTACCGGGCAACTCTCGAGCGCATCGACGGCTGGATGACGGACATTCATCGCTGCGTGGACCCAGGTCCTTACGACTTTCGCTGCGAGAACGCTTACGGCGCCCAGGCGCCCGGCGACGCGGAGCAGGCTGAGGCGGCCATGAGTTTGGTCCGCGAGGTGCGCGGCGTGCTCGTTGGCGTCCCGCAGGAGCATCCGTTTCCCTGTTACTCGCCGCTATGGCGGCGAGTCGAGGCGACGACGTGGACACAGGTTGTCGCGCGCGCCCAGATCCCGGGTCTGGCGACCTCGGCACACTCCCTTTGCGAGTCCATCGGCGTCGACATCGATGATCTAAACGCGCAGGTCCAAGTCATTCGCGACCGCCTCGACGGCGCGAACGCGTCCCTCATCCAGCTCAGCGAATCACGGCAAGACATCCTGCTTCGGATGCGCGCGATGAACGCAGGCGCAACGACACCCTAAGGTTCGGCTGCGCTGCCTACGGGCACTACTGCTTGTGGCCGCCCGGTGGCAGGTTCGTGGGTCGCGTCTGCCAGATCTCCTCGTGCGGGATCGCAAACTCTTTCGCCTCTGGAGGTCCCCACGTTCCAGCAGGATATTCGATGGGTTTCTCCGGCCGGTCGA